>NZ_JBEAAL010000011.1:0-250264 GCF_040066075.1 Neorhizobium phenanthreniclasticum | reverse complement strand
AAGTGTGGTAGTAACCAGGCGGCCGGGGGAGAGGGGATTGCGCGCCCTGTCACCGAAGGGTAACCGCCGCATGGGCGCCAATCCGCATGCCAATGGCGGTCTGCTGCGCAGGGAGCTCATCGTGCCGGATATCCGCGACTACGCCGTGCCGGTGACCGATCGCGGCGCAGCCATGGTTCAGACCACGGAAGTGCTCGGCAAGTATCTGCGCGACGTCCTGAAGCTCAACGACACCCATTCCAATTTCCGCATCTTCGGTCCGGACGAAACGGAATCGAACCGTCTTGGTGCTGTCTTCGAGACGACGAATCGCGTCTGGATGGAGAAGATCGAGCCCTACGACGTGCATCTTTCGCGCGATGGGCGCGTCATGGAAGTGCTTTCCGAACATCTTTGCCAGGGCTGGCTGGAGGGCTACCTGCTGACCGGCCGGCATGGCTTCTTCTCCTGCTATGAAGCCTTCATCCATATCGTCGATTCGATGTTCAACCAGCATGCCAAGTGGCTGAAGGTCTCCCGCGAGCTGCCATGGCGCAAATCCATTTCGTCGCTCAACTACCTGCTCACCTCACATGTCTGGCGGCAGGACCATAACGGCTTCTCGCACCAGGATCCCGGCTTCATCGATCTCGTCGCCAACAAGAAGGCCGATATCGTGCGCATCTACCTGCCGCCGGATGCCAACACGCTGCTCTGGGTCGGAGACCATTGCCTGAAGACCTGGGACCGGATCAACGTGATCGTCGCCGGCAAGCAGCCGGAGCCGCAATGGCTGACGATGGACGAAGCGGTCGCCCATTGCGAAGCCGGCATCGGCGTCTGGGACTGGGCGGGCAGCGAGGACGGCGCGTTGACGCCGGACGTGGTGATGGCCTGCGCCGGCGACGTGCCGACCATGGAAACGCTTGCCGCCGTCACCCTGCTCCGCGAAGCCGTCCCGGCGCTGCGCATCCGCGTCGTCAACGTCGTCGACCTCATGGCACTGCAATCGAGGGAGCAGCATCCGCACGGGCTGGATGACGCCACATTCGACCGGCTTTTCACCACCGACCGGCCGGTGATCTTCGCCTATCACGGCTATCCCTACCTCATTCACCGAATGACCTATCGGCGCACCAATCACGAAAACATCCATGTCCGCGGCTTTATCGAGGAAGGCACGACCACGACCCCCTTTGACATGACGGTGCTGAACGAACTCGACCGCTTCCATCTTGCGATCGAGGTGATCGAACGGGTGCCGGGCCTGAAGGAAAAGGCCGCGCATGTGGTGGAAGCTCTCCGGGGCAAGCTTCAGGATCATCACCGCTACGTCAGGGAGTTCGGGGAGGACATGCCGGAAATCCGGAACTGGAAGTGGACAAGCTGACCGGCTCCCGCCCGAACTGAAGGATGTCCCGAACTGATGGATGTCAATGGGCGGTGGCTTTCTGCCGATATTGTCGGGAGGATGGTAATGGCCCCCGAAGATCCATCGAGGGCAGTCCTGAACTGGAGCATTTCATGCCTGCCACGTCTTTGCGGTCCCGTGACATTCCCGAGGGCGAGAACAGGTCCCGGGGGTTAACGAGTGCCGAGGCTGCGGCGCGTCTTGCCGAATATGGCGAAAACCTGCTGCCGGCACCGGCAGCACCGTCCCTGATCGTCATCTTCCTGCGCCAGTTCCGCAGTCCGCTGATCTATATCCTGCTGCTTGCCGCGGCCGTATCGCTGATGGTGAGCGAGGCCGAAGACGCGATCTTTATCGGCGTCGTGCTCCTGGCGAACGGGATCATCGGCACCATGCAGGAATATTCCGCAGGCCGGGCGGCAACTGCGCTCCGCCAGCTCGAAGAGCCGCATGCAACCGTCATCCGCAATGCACAGGTGCAGGAAATCGAAGCGCGTTTGCTCGTTCCCGGCGATCTTGTTCTGCTTGATGCCGGCGGAAGGGTTCCCGCCGATCTCCTGCTTGTCGAGACCAATGACCTTCTCTGCGACGAGTCCTTGCTGACCGGCGAATCGCTGCCGGTACGCAAGAGGATTCCGCTCCCTGATGCATCGGCGGAGAATCTCACGGCCGGGAAGGCATTTGCCGGCACCCTCGTGACGCGCGGCCGGGCAAAGGGTATCGTGACAGCGACAGGGCTTTCGACCGGGATTGGCAAGATTGCCGCCGAGATCGGCAAGGAGTCGGTCTCCCAGCCGCCACTGATGATCCGGCTCGCCCGTTTCTCGAATGTGATCGCCTGGACCGTCGGCATTGCATCGCTCGTTCTCATCGCAGTCGGCCTCTCGCGCGGCCTAGCCTGGAGCGACTTGTTCCTCATGTCGGTCGGGCTTGCCGTCAGCGCCATCCCGGAAGGCCTGCCGATCGCCATATCGATCGCACTTGCCATCAGCATGCGACGCATGGCCAGACAGAACGTGATTGTACGGCGCATGCCGGCAGTGGAGTCGCTCGGCTCCTGTACGATGATCGCCACCGACAAGACGGGCACTTTGACCCTGAACGAATTGACGGTCACCGATATCCGCCTGCCCGATGGCACGGATCTGTTGCTGGACGCCGGCATGGATCTCGATGCCTGCGATATCCGGGGTTGCGACATGACCCCTGCTGAAGCCCGCAATCGGGCCGCGAGGCTCCTGAAGGCCGCATCGCTGCCCAATGAAGGCTCGCTCAAGCAGGATGCCGATGGCTGGAAAGGCGTTGGCGACACGGTCGATGTGGCGCTTCTCGCCGCTGCGCGCAAGGCCGGGCTGAAGCAGGACGCCGTGGCAGACGACTACCCGCTGATTGCCCGCATCCCTTATGAGCCGGATCTCAAATACGCCGCGTCCTTCCACCGCAAGGGTGACCATGTGCGCGTATTCGTGAAGGGTTCGGCGGAGGTCCTGATCGATATGGCCGACCGGATGGATGTCGGCAAAGCGATTGTACCGATCGACCGCGAGACGCTTCTCCGGCAAAAGGAGGAGATGGCGGAACGCGGCCTGCGGGTACTCGCCTTTGCTGAAGGGGAAGTCCGGGCAACCGCGGAGAATGAACTCCTGGGCAACAACCACCTTGTCGATCTGGTGTTTCTCGGCCTTGCCGGCATGCAGGATCCGATCCGTCCGGAAGTGCCGCAGGCGATCCATGATTGCCATGCCGCCGGTGTCGAGGTTGCGATGGTGACCGGTGACGATCCGAGGACCGCGGCGGCAATCGCCGCTCAGGCCGGACTTCAATTCCGACCCGATCAGATCACGACCGGCGAAGACGTCCGCAAGGCCGAGGAGGCCGGATCGGACAGCCTCGATGAACTTACGAGACGCGCCCGCATCTATGCCCGTGTCGCGCCGGCGCAGAAGCTGGCTATCGTGCTCTCGCTTGCCCGTACCGGCCATTTCGTCGCTGTGACCGGGGACGGGGTCAACGACGCGCCGGCCCTGAAGCACGCGCATGTCGGCGTGGCGATGGGACGGAAAGGAACGGAGGTCGCCAAGGAAAGTGCCGACATCGTCGTCACCGACGACAATTTCGCCTCGATCGTCACCGGCATCCGCGAAGGCCGTACAGCCTATTCCAACATCCGCAAGGTCATCCTCATGCTGACCGCCACCGGCGCCGCGGAAATGCTGCTCTTCCTGCTGGCGATTCCGCTCGGCCTGCCCATGCCGCTGCTGCCCGTGCAGCTCCTCTGGCTCAATCTCGTCACCAACGGCATCCAGGACGTCGCGCTTGCCGGCGAAAAACCGGAAGGAGACGAGCTCAAGCGGCCGCCGCGACGCCCGAAAGAGCCGATTTTCGACCGGCTGATGATCCGCCGGATCATCCTCTCGACGCTCGTCATCGGTATCGGCGGCTTTGCCGTCTTCTACTGGCTCCTGCAGCAGGGATACGAGGTCTCTGAGGCGCGTAACATGCTCCTCCTGCTCTTCGTCATGTTCGAAAACGTCCAGACCTTCACCTGCCGCTCGGAACGTCGTTCGGTCTTCTCGCTCAGTTTCTTTGGCAATCCGTTGCTGATCCTGACCGTTATCATGGCGCAGGTCCTGCATATCTCGGCCATGTATCTCCCCTGGTTCCGCGATACGCTCGACCTCGCCCCGATCTCGCTTGCCGAATGGGCAGTGATGCTGCTCGCGGCGTCATCGATCCTCGTCGTCACCGAACTGGACAAATGGCGCTGCCGGAAAAACGCATGACGGCAGGGCGATGCGCAAAGCGGTATCCGAATGCCGCCGGCGTCATCCTCATGCAATCAGACAAAAAACGCCCCGGCTCCGTTGCTGACGGAACCGGGGCGTTTTGCTTTTGATGCTTATCGCGCGAGGAATATCGGGAACTTGGCATCCTTCAGCATCGACGCCGTGACCCCGCCAAGAATCCGCTCCCGCAACCGCGAATGACCGTAAGCGCCCATGACGATCACATCGGCATCGACGTCCAGCGCATGCTGTTCGAGGACCTGCTCGACCGGTCGGCCGCCGCCTGCAATCTGCTCGACGACCGCCTTGACCCCGTGCCGGGAAAGATAAGTGGCCACATCGGCGCCCGGCTCTTCGCCGTTGCGCCAGTAGCTGGTATCCGGATCGACCAGCACGACATGGACAGTATCGGCCGATACCAGCATGTCCATCGCTTCACGAGCGGCCCGCGCCGCCTCCCTCCGGGAATTCCATGCGAGCAGGACCGTTTTGGGCTTCAACGTCGCCTTGCCATCCTTCGGCACGAGCAGAAGCGGCTTATGGGCATCGAAGACGCCACCGTCGACGATCGCCCGGGTCAGTTCGCTGTCGCGTCTGACTCCGTCCGAGACGAGGATGACATCCGCATAAAGCGCCCGCTGCAGAATCTCGCCGGCAAGGAAAATGGATTCTGCGTAAATCTGCCCCACCTCGAAAGACAGCCCGTTCGCCTGGCATGCCGCCTCCGCCTGTTTCCGCACATCGTCCAGGACTTTCATGTCCTCATATCTCTGGTCGAGCCAGACTGTCCCGGTCGGGAATTCGGCGACGGAAGGCGGAAGGGCAAGCCCGGCGACGATCGCACAAAGATGCGCATCCAGCTCCAGGGCAAGTTCGACGGCTTTGCTGATGTCGGCAGTGGCATCGGAGGCTCCGATGACCGCGAGCACTGTTTTGAACGACATGACATGTCTCCTCTGAATCGGTCTTGATTGACCCGATGAATTGCAGCCTAGTCAGGCACTTGCCCGGCAACGATGATCTTTATCAAATACCACGGGCGGAAATCTTCAACACGGAGCGGCCGGGCCGGTCTCAGCCGCTCTGTCACGGGGAGTTGCTCACCATGCCGAAACGCAGCGCCGGTCTCCTGATATTCCGGTATTCGGAGGGAGAACCTGAAATTCTTCTGGTGCATCCGGGCGGCCCGTTCTGGGCGCGCAAGGACGAAGGAGCCTGGTCTGTCCCCAAAGGCATGGTGGAGGAAGGTGAGGACGAACTCGCAGCAGCCATCCGGGAGACGGCCGAGGAAATCGGCGAGACCGTCGAAGGACCGTTCCAGTGGCTCGGTGAATACCGTCAGCCCGGTGGCAAGAAGGTTCTGGTCTGGTCGGTCGAGGCGAATCCTCCGATCGATCAAAGTCGCATCGTCAGCAATATGTTCTCGCTGGAATGGCCGCCGCATTCAGGACGCCTCCAACAATTCCCGGAGGTGGATCGGATCGCCTGGTTCCGCCTCGACCAGGCACGGCAGAAGATATTGAAAGGTCAGGCACCAATTCTGGACGACTTCTCCGGGCGGAGGAACAGGAGCGCGTGAGTTTCATATATCTTCTTGATCCTTATCAATGTTGCCGAACCCGTCCGGGGCAATCAAAAGCGAGCCGCCCGCAGACGGAGCAGAGGAGCGTTGGCAGATCGAAAGCCATGCACCAAAGTTCCCGAACAGAACGCAACCCATCCGAAATGGAGCCGCATCTTGAATCGCACCGGAAAAATCGCCGCGGTCCTCGCGGTCGTCGTAGCCACCGGCGCCCTGGGCTGGAAATATGTCCAGGACCGCAATGCCGCGCAGGCCATGCAGGGTATTGCAAGCGGCAACGGGCGCATCGAAGCGACCGAAATCGACATTGCGGCGCGCACGGCGGGACGCCTGACCGACGTGCTCGTCAAGGAGGGCGATTTCGTCGAGGTCGGCCAGGTCGTCGCCCGCATGGACATCGAACAGCTTGCCGCCGAGAAGCGCGAAGCGGAGGCGCAGCTCGCCAGGGCGAGGATCGGCATCGATACGGCGCGAAGCCTCGTTACCCAGCGGCAGGCCGAGAAGGAGGCGGCGGCAGCAACCGTCGCACAGAACGAAGTGGAGCTTCAATCAGCTCAGAAGAAGTTCGCTCGCAGCGAGCAGCTTTCGCGCAGCGGCACCGTTTCCGAACAGACCCTGGATGATGACCGCGCCCGCGTCGAGACCGCCAGGGCCGCCGTCGCCGCCGCCAGGGCGCAACTCGCCGCGACCGACGCCGCGATCGGCGCCGCGCAGTCCCAGGTGGTGGATGCGGAAGCCTCCGTCGAAGCCGCGCAGGCGACGATCGCGAGAATCGAGGCCGATCTGCGCGATTCCGAACTCAAGGCGCCAAGGAGCGGCCGGGTCCAGTATCTGGTTGCAAGACCCGGCGAGGTCGTCGCTGCCGGCGGCCGTGTCCTCAACATGCTGGACATCAGCGACGTCTACATGACCTTCTTCCTTTCGACCGCCGATGCCGGCCGCACGGCGATCGGCAGCGAGGCGCGCATCGTTCTCGATGCAGCCCCCCAGTATGTCATTCCCGCCCACATATCCTTCCTGTCCGATGTCGCCCAGTTCACGCCGAAGACGGTGGAAACCGAGGAAGAGCGCCAGAAGCTGATGTTCCGTATTCGGGCGCAGGTGCCGCAGGAACTGCTGCAGAAATATGTCGCACAGGTAAAGACGGGCCTCCCCGGCCGAGCCTATGTCAAGATCGATGCAAACGCCCAATGGCCTGCCGCTCTGTCCCAACCGCTTGCCCCATAGGAGCATCTTGCCATGGCTGATCCGGCGGAACCTGCTTATGTCGCGCGATTGAAGGATGTCATCCATACGTACGGCAAGACGACCGCACTCGACGGCGTCTCGCTGGATATCCCCGAAGGCCGGATGGTCGGCTTCATCGGACCGGACGGGGTCGGCAAATCCACCCTTCTTTCCCTGGTGGCAGGCGCGCGCAAGATCCAGAAAGGCAGCGTGCTGGCCCTGGGCGGCGACATGCGCAGCGGCGGCCATCGCAGTCGCGTCTGCCCGGCAATCGCCTACATGCCTCAGGGGCTGGGCCGCAACCTCTATCCAACGCTGTCGGTGTTCGAAAACGCCGATTTCTTCGGAAGCCTTTTCGGGCAGCGAAAGGAGGAACGGGAGTACCGCATCCGCACGCTCTTGAGGCGCACCGGTCTTGCCGGTTTCGAAGATCGGCCGGCCGGCAATCTCTCGGGCGGGATGAAGCAGAAGCTCAGTCTCTGCTGCTCCCTCCTTCATGATCCAGACCTCTTGATCCTGGACGAACCGACGACCGGCGTCGATCCGCTGTCGCGCCGGCAGTTCTGGAATCTCATCGACGACATCAGGGCCGAACGCCCGCGATTAAGCGTCATGGTCGCCACCGCCTATATGGAGGAGGCAGCGCGTTTCGACTGGCTGGCGGCCATGGATGCCGGAAAGGTGCTCGCCACCGGCGCTCCCGACGAAATCCTCGCCCATACCGGGGCATCTTCGCTCGATGAGGCCTTCATCGCGCTGTTGCCCGAGGAGGTGCGGGCCGCACACCATTCGGTGGAACGTCTTCCGCCGTCCTTCGGCGACTCGGACTTCGCCATCGAGGCGGAAGGGCTCACCATGCGCTTCGGCGATTTCACCGCCGTCGACAATGTCAGCTTCCGAATTCGCCGCGGTGAAATCTTCGGCTTTCTCGGCTCCAACGGCTGCGGCAAGACCACGACGATGAAGATGCTGACCGGTCTGCTGCCGGCCAGTGAGGGAACAGCCAGACTGTTCGGCAGAGAAGTCGATCCGCGCGACATGGCTATCCGCAGGCGCGTCGGCTACATGTCGCAGGCCTTCTCGCTCTACACGGAACTCACCGTCCGGCAGAACCTCGACCTGCATGCGCGCCTCTTTCAACTGCCCCCTGGGACTATTCCCGCTCGCATCGAGGAAATGGGCCGGCGGTTCCAGTTGCTCGACGTCATGGATTCGCTGCCCGATGCCCTGCCGCTCGGCATCCGGCAGCGGCTTTCGCTTGCCGTGGCCCTCGTCCACTCGCCCGAGGTGCTGATCCTCGACGAGCCGACATCCGGCGTCGATCCCGTCGCCAGAGACCAGCTATGGGAGATGCTGATCGAGCTGTCCCGCAAGGACCAGGTGACGATCTTCATCTCCACCCATTTCATGAACGAGGCAGAGCGCTGCGACCGCATATCGCTGATGCATGCCGGCAAGGTGCTCGTTAGCGATACGCCGGATGCGATCCGCGACAGCCGCAAGGCCGCAACGCTGGAAGAGGCTTTCATCAGCTATCTGGAGGATGCGATCGGCGAACCGGCGCCTCTCCCGGAGGAACCGCAGGCCGAGCCCAGGCAGACGCCCGCCTTCTCAAGCGGCGGGCATCGGCGGTTCTTCGATCTGCGCCGCATCCTGAGCTTCAGCCAGAGGGAAGCGCTCGAAGTGCGCCGCGATCCGATCCGCGCCACGCTGGCTCTGATCGGCAGCGTCATCCTGATGTTTGTCGTCGGCTACGGCATCAATATGGACGTGGAGAACCTGACATTCGCAGCCCTCGACCGCGATGACACCGTGACAAGCCGGGACTATGTCGCCGATATCGCCGGCTCACGCTACTTCATCGAGCAGCCGCCGCTGGAAGACTACAACGATCTCGACAGGCGCATGCGCAATGGTTCGCTGAAGCTTGCGATCGAGATACCGCCGGGCTTTGCCGAACATGTCGCCCGCGGCAATGACGTGGAAGTCGGCGCATGGATCGACGGCGCCATGCCGCAGCGGGCGGAGACAACCCGGGGCTATGTCCAGGGCATGCACTCGCTCTGGATCGCCCGGCATGCGCGCGAGATCTACGGCGACGCTTCGGCATCCGCCTTCTCCATCGAAACCCGCTTCCGCTACAATCCCGGAATAGAAAGCCTGATCGCCATGGTGCCGGCGGTGATCCCGCTGCTTCTGCTCCTCATCCCGGCCATGCTCGCCGCCCTTTCGGTCGTCAGGGAGAAGGAACTCGGCTCGATCGTCAATTTCTACGTGACGCCCGTCACGAAACTCGAATTCCTGCTGGGCAAGCAGCTCCCCTATCTGGCGCTCGGCATGGCCAATGCCGTGCTGCTCTGGCTCTTCGCCATCCTCGTCTTCCAGGTACCGTTTACGGGCAGCCTCGTGACGTTCGCGGTGGCCGCCTTCCTCTACGTCGCCTTCTCGACTGCTTTCGGCCTTTTGGTCTCCAGCTTCATCTCGAGCCAGATCGCCGCGATCTTCGGCACCACGCTGATGACCATCATTCCCGCCGTGCAGTTCTCGGGCATGATCGATCCCGTCTCGTCGCTTCAGGGGTTCGGCGCCTTCATCGGCCGGATCTATCCGACGACCTATTTCAACATCATCTCGCGCGGCACCTTTTCGAAGGGACTGGCCTTCGAAAGCCTCGGCAGCGCCTTCCTGCCGCTTATCATCGCGGGCCCGCTGCTCATCGCGGCGGCGGCCGTCCTCCTCAAGAAACAGGCGAAGTGACGATGCGGCCCGGCACCATCTTCCATCTCGGCATCAAGGAACTGCGCGGCCTGCTGCGCGACCCCATCCTCATCGGGTTGATCATCTATGCCTTCACCATCGCCGTCTATACCGAAGCGAAAGCGGTGCCGGAGACGCTGAACAATGCGCCAATCGCGATCGTCGACGAAGACAACTCACCGCTCTCGCGCCGCATCGCCGATTCCTTCCTGAGCCCCTATTTCAAGCAGCCGTCGATGATCACGGCGGAAGAGATGGACGCCCGGATGGATGCCGGCACCGACACGTTCGCGCTCGATATCCCGCCGAATTTCCAGAGCGACCTGATCGCCGGCAAGGCGCCGGTCATCCAGCTCAATGTCGACGCGACCCGCATGACCCAGGCATTTTCCGGTTCCGGCTACGTGCAGAGCATCGTGACCACGGAAGTCTCCGACTTCGTGCGATCGAACACGGTTTCGCAGACACCGGACGTTGCCCTGACGCTCCGGTCCCGGTTCAACCCGGAACTCAACCAGACATGGTTCGCCTCGGTCATGACCGTCATCGATCATGTCACCATGCTGTCGATCATCCTCACCGGCACGGCCCTCATCCGCGAACGTGAGCATGGAACCATCGAGCACCTCCTGGTGATGCCGGTAACGCCGCTGGAGATCATGCTGGCCAAGGTCTGGTCGATGGGCCTTGTCGTGTTCATCGCGACGCTGCTGTCGCTCGTGCTCGTCGTGCAACTCCTGCTGCAGGTCCCGATCGAAGGATCGCTGGCGCTCTTCATGGCGGGAGCCGCGCTGCATCTTCTCGCGACGACCGCGCTTGGCATCGCGCTTGCCACGGTCGCGGGATCGATGCCGCAGTTCGGGCTGCTTCTGATCCTCGTCCTCATTCCGCTGCAGATCCTGTCAGGCGCGACGACGCCGCGCGAAAGCATGCCGGAAGTGATCCAGACGATCATGCTCGCCGCTCCCAACACGCATTTCGTCCTGATGGCCCAGGCGATCCTCTATCGGGGCGCCGGCCTTTCGGTCGTCTGGCCGCAGCTTGTCTGGCTCACCGGGATCGCAACCGTTCTCTTCACATTTTCGCTCCGCGGCTTTCGGCGGTCGCTCAAGTGACGGTAGTAGATGGCAATGTCCGCGAACGATGAATTGGGGACATACTGGTCGGCAGGCGAGGACGCGCTGCTGAACGCATTGGCCAGCTCGAAAGACGGCCTTTCCACGGCGGAAGCGTCCGCCAGGCTGAAGAGCTCAGGCCCGAATGCGCTCACCGAAAACGGGCACGATTCGGCGTTCAAGGTCTTCATCCGCCAGTTTCGCAGCCCGCTTGTGCTGATCCTGATCGGTGCGGCGGCGATTTCCGCAGCGGTCGGCGAAGCACATGAAGCAATCATCATCACGCTTATCGTTCTGGGAAGCTGCGTACTCGGCTTTCTGCAGGAGTTTTCGGCATCCCGGGCAATGGAGACGCTCCGGCTACGCCTGACCTGCACGACGACGGCGCTCCGCGACGGTGCCGAAAGGACCATCAACGCAAGCGACGTGGTTCCCGGCGATATCCTTCGTCTTTCCGCCGGAAGCCTGATCCCCGCCGACGGCAGGATCCTCGAAGCGCGGGACTTCAATGTCAGCGAGGCCGTGCTGACCGGCGAGACGTTCCCGGTCGTCAAGATGCCGGGCCTTGCCGAGGCGGATGCACCGCTCATCCGGCGCAACAATGCCGTCTTCGCCGGAACCTCGGTGCGCAGCGGCACCGCCTCCGTTCTGGTGACCCGCACCGGCGCCCGCACGGAGTTCGCCTCGATCGCCGCAAGCCTCGAACGGCAGGTTCCGGAGACGGAGTTCGCGAGAGGCATCGGCCGCTTCGGGGTGCTGGTGACCGAGATCATGTTCGTCATGGTCATCGTCGTCTTCTTCGCCAATGCCTCCCTTGGCAGGCCGCTCATCGATTCCGTCCTCTTCTCGCTGGCTCTCGCCGTCGGCCTGACACCGGAACTCTTGCCGGCGATCATCAGCGTGACGCTTGCCCGAGGCGCACGGCGGATGGCCGAAAACGGCGTCATCGTCCGCAGGTTGGAAGCGATCGAGAACCTCGGCAGCATCGACATCCTGTGCACCGACAAGACCGGTACGCTCACGGAGGGGCTGATCCATCTGGACGCCTGGATGGACACCGAGGGGCGTCCTTCGAGTGAGGTCCTCCGGCTGGCCCGTCTCAATGCCGCCTTCCAGAGCGGCATGGCCAACCCGCTGGATGAGGCGATTGTCGCGGCGCCGATGACGGAGGCGCCGGAGAAATCCTTCCGGAAATGCGACGAAGTCCCCTACGATTTCATCCGCAAGCGCCTTTCCGTCATCGTCAAATCGCCGGAAGAAGAAACGATACTGATCTGCAAGGGCGCGGTAGCCAATGTGCTTGAGATATGTAGCACGTTGCGGACAGCATACGGCGAAGAGCCGCTCATCGCAGAGCGGCGAGCCTCTCTCGAAGAGCGATTCCGCACCTGGGGCGAACAGGGTTACCGCGTGCTCGCCATCGCGACACGCCGGTTACCCTCTCAGCAACACTATGGCCGGGATGCTGAAACCGCACTGAGGCTGGAAGGCTTCCTCCTGTTTCTCGATCCGCCGAAACAGGGCGTCACGGAGTCCCTGAAAGATCTTCAGGCCCGTGGCATCACCGTCAAGATGATCACCGGCGACAACAGATATGTCGCGGCCCATCTCGCCGCATCGGTGGGGCTGAGATCGGATCGCATCCTGACCGGAGTCCAGGTCTCCCGTCTCACCGCCGCAGGTCTCGCAGCAAGGGCAAAGATCACGGACCTCTTCGTCGAGATCGATCCGAATCAGAAGGAGAGGATCGTCGCAGCCCTTCGCGCCCGCGGGCACGTCGTCGGCTATCTCGGAGATGGCATCAACGATGCCGCAGCCCTGCACGGGGCCGATATCGGCATTTCTGTAGACGGCGCAGTGGATGTCGCGCGTGAAGCCGCCGACATGGTCCTCCTGAAGCGCGATCTCGGCGTGCTCGTCCGCGGCGTCGACGACGGACGCGCGACATTCGCCAACACGATGAAATACATATCGATCACCGCCAGCGCCAATTTCGGCAACATGATCAGCATGGCCTTCGCCTCGCTGGTCCTGCCCTTCCTGCCGCTGCTCGCCAAGCAGATCCTGCTCAACAACTTCCTTTCCGATATCCCCTCCTTCGCCATTGCTACCGACCATGTCGATATCGAGGACAAGCGCTCGCCGCGGCATTGGGACATCGGCTTCGTGCGGCGCTTCATGATCACCTTCGGACTGATCAGCTCGGTCTTCGATCTGGCGACCTTCGCCTTCCTGATGCTCGTCGCCAGCGCGGGCGAACAGGTTTTCCAGACGGCCTGGTTTGTGGAGTCGCTGCTGACGGAGCTGCTGATCGTCTTCGTCATCCGGACGCGCAAACGCTTCTGGCGAAGCCGGCCGGCCGGCCTCCTGATGATATTGACCTTTGCCGTCGCCGTTGTCGCGATCGCTTTGCCCTTCCTGCCGCTACCCGACTGGTTCGGCTTCGTCCCGCCGCCCTTGCCGGTCATCCTGGGCATACTGCTGATAACGCTGTCGTACCTGGCTGTCTCCGAGGCCACGAAGCATTGGTTCTTTTATCGCGAAGACCGCAGATCAAAAGTCCGAGGACAGAGGGCTCGCAAGCCGCGGAGACGGCACGGCTGATCGGCAGTACAGGCTCGGCGATGTCCTCAAACCGCCACCGGAGCCTCGATGGCGGGATGCGGATCGTAGCCGGTGACCTCGAAATCATCGATCGTATAGCCGTCGATGCTGTCCGGCCGCCGGAGCAGCCGCAACTTCGGAAACGGCCGCGGCTCCCGCTCCAGCACCGTTCTCGCGAGATCCTGGTGATCGAGGTAGAGGTGAACGTCGCCGCCGACCCAGACGAGCTCGCCCGGGGTCATGTCCACCTGCTGCGCCACCATGGCAAGCAGCGCCGCCTGCTGGCAGACGTTGAAGGGATTGCCGAGCCCCATGTCGCTCGACCGCTGCAGCACGAGCAGGGAAACCTTCTGCCTGAGCCCTTCGCCGATATTGGAGACGTGGAACTGATAGGTCATGTGGCAGGGATGCAGCGCCATCTGGTCGAGCTCGGGCACGTTCCAGGCGTGAAACAGCATGCGCCGGCTTGAAGGGTTCTTGCGCAGCGTCTCGATCACTTCCGCCAACTGGTCGTATTCCTTGCCGTCCGCCCCCTTCCATCGCCGCCACTGCTTGCCGTAGACGGGGCCGAGATCGCCCCATTCCTCGGCAAATGCATCATCGGCGAGAATCCGATCTTCGAAATCCTCCTGCGAGATGTCCGAGCCGGTCGCCTTCCGGTAGGCGGCGAGCGGCCAGTCCGTCCAGATGCGGACGTTCTCGCTGAGGAGCGACCGGATATTCGTCTGCCCGGTCAGGAACCACAGCATCTCCTTGACGGCGGTCTTCCAGAAAACCTTCTTCGTCGAGTAGACGGGAAAGCTGCCGTCGGAAAGATCGAAGCGCATCATCACGCCGAACATCGAAAGCGTGCCCACGCCGGTGCGGTCTATCCTTCTGTCCCCTTTCTCCAGGAGGTAGGCCAGCGTATCGAGATATTGGGATTCCGGATGTCTCAGCGTCAAGGCGATGTCCCTCCGCAAAGTTCCGCCGCCATGCGCATTCGTGCGCGCAAGACAGACAGGACCGCCGATTCCTTTTTATGGATTTCAATAATAGCACACCACAGCCCGGCCAATCTCGTGGCAGCGGCTTTCCCCGGCATTTTGCCCGGCAGCTTACCGGGAAACGTAGTTCCGCCAGTCATGCTCCTCGGAAAAACCCAGGACTTCGCGGATCTTGCGGTTGCTGATCGGGGCTTCGAACTCACCGATCTCCCCGGTGATCGGCGTCCCCGGCGCCCATTTTTCGAGGAACGGCCGGGTCGGTTCGTAAGCCGTGATCGTGTCGTTGACGGCATTGAAGACCTGGAAGCCGAGCCCGTTCTTTTCGACGCCGAGATGCACGATCTGGCCGAGATCGCGGGCGTCGATATAGCTCCACGCATTGCGCTTGCGCGATGGCGGGTCGGCAAGGAAGGCGGGAAAGCGTGCATAGTCTTCCGGCGAAATCACATTGCCGATCCTCAACGCATAGATATCGGCACCGAAGCGCATGGCGAAGGCGCGCGCCGTCTTCTCGTTGACCACCTTGGAAAGCCCGTAGCTGTCCATCGGATCGACGTCGTAGTTCTCGGTCAGCGGGAATGAATGATAGTCCTTGTCCCCCTCGGCGAAGCAGACGCCATAGGTCGTCTCGCTGGAGGCGATGATCACCTTTCGGATGCCGAGTTTCATCGCCGCTTCGATAACGTTGTAGGTCGAGACCGTATTGGCGGCGAATGTCGTATTGTCCGGCCGCATGAGGATGCGCGGCACGGCGGCGAAATGCACCACCGCGTCGACCGGCGCCGGGCCTTTTCCGGTCGCAAGTCCCTGGAAGCCGAAATGCATGGAAAGCGCGTTGAACGCTTCACCGCTGTCGGTCAGGTCGGTGATCAGCGTGTTGACGCCGGGATGATCGAGCGGCACCAGATCGAGGTTGAGGACTTCATGCCCCTGGTCGAGAAGATAGGGCACGACATGCCGCCCAGCCTTGCCGCTGCCGCCGGTAAATACAATTCGCTTGCCCATGGCATTGCCTCCTCGGACACTCTCGCGCCACACAGATCTGATCGCGCTGTCTGCGCCTTCTGCAGACGCCTCGACTAAGTATCCCCCAGCCGGCCTCTTGGCCAGCCGGAAATAGCCGCAACCTGTTGCGCGCCCCCTTTTCATGGACGAGGGAAATGCCTATATGGGGATTGCCGGACACCTGTCCGGCTATGGCAATAAACGGTCGGTGTAATAAACCTATTGGACCCGGGGGCGGTACCCGGCGCCTCCACCAAAAACCGGTCGGTCGAAGAAGACCGGCTTTTGATGGGGGCGAAATAGGATCGACAAGGGTGTAAAGATCGAACTTTTGCTCGGCATGATACCACCGTTATCGGGTCAAAAAGTGTAGTTGCAAACGACAACAACGCTAAGGAATATGCTCTCGCTGCCTAATGGCGGTGCGGGAATTCCGCTTTAAGTCCTTACGGTTAGCACCGTAAGGCGGGGTCCGAAGGCACCTGGCAACAGAAGCCTTCACCTTCCTGCCTCAGTCGAATACTATTGGTCTGACTCGGAGAGCGATGGGCTTCCCCGCGCCCGACCGGCATGGCATAACACGTCTGACTAAAAGACGAGACAAGTGGAAAGACAGGACCGCATGGGGCAGGATCACATCCGTTACGACATTCTGGCGCAAGACGCTCTGCGTGGCGTCATCCGTAAGGTCTTGTCCGAAGTCGCGGCCACCGGCCGGCTGCCGGGCGATCATCATTTCTTCATCACATTCCTGACCGGCGCGCCGGGTGTGCGCATTTCCCAGCACCTGAAGGCGAAATATCCCGAGCAGATGACCATCGTCATCCAGCATCAGTTCTGGGATCTCAAGATCACCGAAACCCAATTCGAGGTCGGCCTCTCCTTCTCCGACACGCCGGAACGCCTGGTCATCCCCTTCAACGCCATCCGCGGCTTCTATGATCCGTCGGTGAATTTCGAACTGGAATTCGAAGTACCGCTTGCCGATGAGGACGACAATTCCTCCGCCGAGATCACTGCCATTCCGGTCGAGGCCACCTCGAAACCTGCCGAAACCGAGGCCAAGAGCAAGACCGACGAGGAAAAGAAACCCGGTTCGGTCGTGTCGCTCGATTCCTTCCGCAAGAAACAGTAGCGCGGAGGCGCCGCACCATGAGCGCCGAGATCGTCAATCTGCGCCAGTTCCGCAAGGGCAAGGCCCGGCTCGAAAAGGAGAAGGAAGCGGAGCAGAACCGCATCACCTTCGGCCGGACGAAAGCGGAAAAATCCCTGACAAGGGCACGCAACGAGAAGGCCGGAAAGGCACTCGACCAGGGCCGGCTGGAAAAGCCGCACGAGGGACGTCAGGACGATTGAACCTTTGGGATACAGCGTTAACGCGCGGTTAACCGACCCGCTACCGGGATGCTTGACGCCAAGGGCGTAACAGTTTGAATAAGCCCGACTTTTCTCACCTGTCCCGGAGAGTTTCGTGATCCGCAAACATTCCGCGACGCTTCACGGTCATCGCACCAGTTTTTCCCTCGAAGACGAATTCTGGCTCGAACTGAAGACGATCGCTGCCCAGCGCAAAATCAGCCTTGCGAGCCTGATTGCCGAAATCGACGACCTGCGCTCGCCCGACAGCAATCTGTCCTCGGCGCTGCGCGTGCATGTGCTCACCTGGCTCAAGAAGAAGATGGTATGAAACGCTGCGGGTTCAGCGCTGGACACCCGGAAGGCCAGGCACGTCCGCCGGCGGGATGACCGGTGGCTCCTGCCGGAGGATATTGTCGGTCGGGGGCACGATGAGCTGCGGCTGGCCGATCTGCCGCTGGCGTTCTTCTTCGGCGGCACGGGCTGCAGCAGCAGCGGCCTGAGCCTGACGCTGGCGCTCGGCTTCTTCGGCTTCGCGGCGTGCCTTCTCCTCCGCTTCTGCCTTCTCGCGTGCCGCCTGCCGCTCGGCCGCCTGGAAATTGTAAAGCGCCACCTCGCGGCGCAGGCGCTGTTTTTCCAGCACGCTCGCCTGCAGCGCCTCGACCCGCCGCCGCTCCTGCTCGAAGGCCCGCTGCGACAGGAAATTGGTCATCGCCCCAACATCGATGTGTTGCGTGGGCTTGGCAAGGTCACCCGAATAGTCGAGCCGGACGGTCGGATCGCCGCCGGCAAGCCCTTCCTCGCCGGCATCGTAGGTGACGGCGAGATCGGCGGTCATGCCGTCCTCCAGAAGATCGAAGCGTCCCTCGCCGGAAAGTTTCGTCGTACCAACCGCAGCAGAGATATTCTGCGCCCGCGCCTCACCCGCCGTAATCGTGACGGGAATCGTCAGATCGCCGATCTCAGCGCGGCCCTGATGCACGAGACCGGCGACAAGCGGCCGGATCTTCTCCTCCGTCACCTCGCCGCCGAGTTTGTCCGCCGCCGCCATCAAGGGTTTGAGCGCGTCGGGATTGATCCCCGCGACGGCCAGTCCCTTGAGCCGCAACTCGGCCGAGCCGCTGACGGCCTCGAGCAATTCGGCGACGGTCTTGCCGGTCGATTCGGCGGAAATGTCGAAATCGAGTTGACCGCTGGCAACCGGTTTACCCCCGCCCTTCCAGACAAGCGGTGCAAGATCGGTACTTTCGGCTGCAAGCTGCACTTGCAGAAGCCCGTTACCGTCACCGTTCGACATCATCAGGCGACCGGCCAGTTTGCCGCCCTGCCAGGTGCCGACGCCGTTCTCGATGATGACACCGCCTGCGCGATGGGTGATTCTAGCCGAGAAGTCGGTGATGCTGCCGAAGCCATCCGTGCGGAACGCTTTCGCCCTGAGATCGATCGCAGCATCCAGGTCGCCGAAGATCGGCCGGCTCAGCGGCTTTGAGGAAAAGGCGCCATTCTGAGGATCGCTGACCGGACCGAAGACCGCCTCCCCAAGCCAGGCAAGATCCAGGGTATCGATGTCGAGCGACCCGGTCGCCGGCATGCCCGGCGCTTTCCGGTCAATGGCGATGTCGCCTGTGAAACCGTTGCCCGCCGACGTGCCTCGAAGACCGGCGACCTGCACCGCGTCCGGCGTCATGCTGACATCGGCTTCGAGCATGACCGGCAGGCCGGTTCCAAATTGCGGCAATCCGATGCCGTTCATCAAAAGATAGGGTTCCAGATCATCGCTTTTCAGCGTCACGTGACCGGCGCCCTCGCCGAAACCCTCGTTGTGGATATTTAGGTCCCCCCTCATCTCGAAGGTCGTCCTGCCGGTCCTGAACGACAGGTCCGCGTCCGCCCGGTCTGCCGAACTCTGCCGAAGGTTGAGGGCGAGCCGGCCCGCGCCGTCTCCGTCGAAAGGCAGAGGATCGAGGCCTGCCTGCCCCAGAAGAATCCGCGAGTCGGGGTTATCGAGCGACACGTTCAGCATCATGTCATCGCTGCCCGTCAGGTCGAACAGGCCCGGGAGCATCAGATCGGCATTCACCTCGCTGCCGTTCGATTTTCCCTTGAGGGCGATCTCCACTCCGGCGACATTTCCCCCGACCTTCAGGTCGGCGGAAAGATCCGCATTCGCGAACCAGGAGGCATTGCGCGCCAGCCGCTGCAAAGCCGGATGCGGTGGCAGCCGGTCGCGCAGCATGGTTAGAAATGCCGTCGGATCATCCGAGCGGAGGTTCAGGGTCCCGCTGCCGGCATAGGAAAGCAGCGAGCCTTCCACCTTACCCACGGCAGAAATCGTGGCGCCCTCGATATTGCCGACCACCAGCCGCTCGAGCGAGAATACGCCGCCGGCCATGGTGAAGGCGGTGTCGACCTTGTCGGCCGCGACGCCGAACGCCGTGAAGCGGTCCGCCCGAAGCGTTGCCGCGATATGATGGTCGAGCACGTCCTGGCCCGCATCGTCGCCGGTCAGCAGGGAAGCGAGCGCCCGCATGGCGTCGATGTCGATCTCGTTGCCGGCAAGGCTCACAGAAAGGTTGGGTGCCTGAGCCTGCGGCGACTGGCGCTCCAGCCGCCCCTTGAGCGTCGCCGCACCGATCGCAAGCTCGAGGTTGTCAAAACGCTGCATCTCGGGCGTCAGATTGACCCTTGCGGAAAAACCCGCCGACCGGAGCTGGCGGATTTCGGGCGCCACCCGCCCGGACAACCAGTCGGCAAGGCCGGATGGTTGGTTGGAGGCGACCAGCATGTCGCCGACGAAGGAAACCCGGTCGCGCAGGAGGAGGCTGCCCTTAGCTTCGAGCTGCGTGCGGCCCGGCAGGGTCGCCACCACGTTATCGACCGCCCAGCCCCGTCCGGCAGGACGGATGTCGAGCTTGATGTCGCGGATCGTCGTGTCGTTGGCGACGATAGCCGGCAGCCGGAGGCTCGCCCGGCCGGGCACCTGCGGAATGGGGATGGAGGCGGCCATGCGGATGAAATTGTTGATGCGTCGCTGCGCCGAAACAGCCGGATCGCGGCCGGTCTTGGCCCGCCCCCCTTCGCCCAGGCGGTTCACATCGATCTGCTGGCCTTCGGCGGTCAGCAGGAATTCCGGCTTTTCGCCGGTATCGAGCGTTGCCTCGCCCGTCACGACATAAGGGTTATCGGTCGCGCCGATCTCCACCCGGTATTGCGGAATGCGGATGCGCTCGTTGGTCAGTTCGAAACCGCCCTTCACCCGCGGTCCGGGTGGCGGCGCTTCGACCGGCTCGGTGTCGTCTTCCTCCTGCAGCAGGTCGAGGGTGAAATTGCCGTTATAGTTCGGCTTGCCGTCGGCCAGCGAAAGCTCTCCGTCGAGATTGACCTCGACCGGCTGGGCATCCGGCCAGAGCCTCAACCGCAGCGGCAACCGCCTGGCATCGGTGTCGGCCGCGCCGCTTGAAAGGTTGAACCTCGCCGCATATCCGTCGAGCGTCGCATCGCCCTCTCCCCGCCAGGGCCCGCGGAGAGACGCGGCGGAAAAATCGCCTGAGAGCCCGGTAATCCGCCGTGACCGGCCGGACTGTTCATCGACGAGGTCGATCTCGCCGCCGGTGACATGCACATCCTCGATCACGACGACGCGGGTGGGGATCGCCGCCTGGCTGCCGCGCATCCAGTCAAGCGTACCGTCCTTCAGGAGCCGGATGCGCGCCCTCGGTTCCTCGATGCGCATATCGAAGATGCGCGCTTCGCCGGAGAGGAAGGGCGCAAGCTCCATGTCCATGGAAAAGCGCGCCACCTGCACCAGCGGCTGACCATCCGTATCCATGCCGACCCGAACATCGTGCAGCGTGACGGATGGAAATGGCAGTATACGCGCATCGACCGCCCCGTGGACGGAAACTTTTTTTCCAAGGATGCGGCTTGCCTGTTCCTCGAAACCGACGCGAAAGCTCGACCAGTCGACAAAAAACGGTGCAAGCAGTGCCGTGAACAGCGCCACCACCACCAATCCGCTCAAGGCCAACAGGATACGTCCAAACAACGCGGCTTCTCCGATCTCGCTATGAGACTAGTCTTATCGGGTGGGCAGACAAGTCAAGCTTGCGGGAAGAGTTCATTTGCCAGCATGGAAGATCTTGCCGGGATTGAAGATATTGTCGGGATCGAGGCTCTTCTTGATGGAGCGCATCAGGTCGACGGCACCGCCCAGCTCTTCTTCGAGAAAGGCCATCTTGCCCTGCCCGATGCCGTGTTCGCCGGTGCAGGTGCCATCCATGGCAAGCGCCCGGCGGTTGAGGCGCTCGATGAAACCCTCGACCTTCGCGACGGAGGTGGGGTCCTTGCCGTCGAAGAGCACGAGCACGTGGAAATTGCCGTCGCCCGCATGACCGACGATCGGCGCAAGCAGGCCCTGTTCGGTTATGTCGGCCTGGGTCTCGGCGACGCATTCGGCGAGCCGCGAGATCGGCACGCAGACGTCGGTTGAGAGGCCGTCGAGCTCCGGCGCCAGCGCCCGGCTCGCCCAATAGGCATTGTGTCGCGCGTTCCAGAGCTTTGCGCGCTCCTCCGCGTTCGCCGTCCAGCGGAACTCGTCGCCGCCACATTCCGCAGCGATTTCGGAAAACTGCGCCGACTGCAGCGCCACCGTCTCCTCCGTCCCGTGGAATTCCAGGAAGAGCGTCGGCTTTTCCGGATAGGAGAGCTTCGAATAGGCATTGCAGGCGCGCATCTGCACCTCGTCGAGCAGCTCGATGCGGGCGACCGGGATGCCCATCTGGATCGTCATGATGACCGCGTCGCAGGCGGCCGCGACGCTCGGGAAGGCGCAGACCCCGCCGCCGATCTTTTCCGGAATGCCCTGCAGGCGAAGCGTGATGGACGTGATGACGCCGAGCGTGCCTTCCGAGCCGACGAACAGCCGGGTCAGATCATAGCCCGCGGACGATTTCCGGGCCCGCCGCGCGGTGCGGATTTCCTCGCCATCGGCGGCGACGACCGTGAGCGACAGGACATTGTCCTTCATCGTGCCGTAGCGCACCGCATTGGTGCCTGACGCGCGGGTCGCCACCATGCCGCCGATCGTCGCGTTCGCACCCGGATCGATCGGGAAGAACAGGCCGGTATCGCGCAGTTCCCGGTTCAGCTCCTCGCGGGTGATGCCGGGCTCCACCGTCACGTCGAGATCGGCGGGGCTGACGCGAAGCACCCTGTTCATGCGGCTGAAATCGATCGAAATCCCGCCGGACGGCGCGTTGACCTGACCTTCCAGCGACGACCCGACCCCGAAAGGAATGACCGGCACGCGATGGGCGGCGCAGGTCTTCACCACCGCCTTCACATCCTCGGCGCTCTCGACGAAGACGACGCCATCCGGAAGCTGGGCCGGCAGATAGGTGGTCGTATGCGCATGCTGCTCGCGAAAGGACTGGCCGGTCTGGAACCGTTCGCCGAAGGATTGTTTCAGGATGCCGAGAACCGTGCCGATGCCTTCCTCGTTGCGAAAGCCCGCCTTCACGTCCCTGACCGCCATGACCATTCTCCTCGTCGTATCGGGGATTGGTTAGGTCACGGGTCGGGCTTTGTCCAGAAATAACGGTGCGGATCGGGAAGACAGAATCCTCCCTTGGTGATGGCCGGATTTTCAAAGTCGGACGGGGCGCTGAAAGCTGCCTCTTAAGTTTTAGTTTTGGGTAGCACCTCTCAGCGCCCCGTTCGGCGGTTTTTATCCGCGACTCCGGTCCCTCTGCGATGACGGGGTTTGTGGGAACGGTGGCGCGCCCCTCCTTGAAAGGAAGGCGTCATGCACACCCTTGTACTTACAATGCCGCAGGCCATGACTACCCCAGGCACGTCTTCCACCTGCGCCGCGCGGCCCGGGTTTAGAAAAACCCTCGGACGCCGCATGGCGCTGTCCCGTCGCCCTCCAATGCCTCACAGGCACGCCCGGCGCCCAATGCAAGGAAGCGAAACGAGACGTCGGCCCGACAGCGTCTCATCCGCCCCCACGTCGCCGGAGGGAGACCATTTTCCGCGGACCCCGAATGCAAGGACTTACGTCGTTTCCTCACACCCGGCGCCGGCCCCGCCTCACTGGCACGCCTGCCAGCGTATCCGATGCGGGACGGGGGAATTGTAGGCACGGGGCGTGAGGGCGGGGATGAAAAAAACGCGAAGCCGACCTCTTTCCTTGCGGGTGAGGAAGAAAAATCAGCATCTTAGCTGAAAAGCCGGATGCCGGATTTTTCAGGAGAGAGGCCAAGTCGTCCCCGCCTTACACACCCTTCATGTGGAATTTTCGACACGTCGCTTCCCTCCCTGCCCCGGAGAAATGCGGAATTGGGCCACAAATGCCACCACGCCGGAGGAGCATATCTGACGACAATTTTGCGCTGGAAGTGGTCGTCGGGATTGGCAGCCGCACGCGGCCGGTTAGGGGCTGTCAGCTAGTTGCCACATCACGTAAGCAGACCCCGCTGATTGTCATGTTCCAGGCTTGACAGCAAAAGGGTAGCTTTCGGTAATGACTGTTATAAAAGCTGCCTCTCGGTCGCGAGTTCTTCGAAGAGCTTTGCCAGCTATGAGTGGCGCCGCTCGGGGCGTCAGACCAGAAGAATTGCTAACAGAATAGCGCCAACGACGATCACTATCGCAAATCGTCCGCTTGCCAAAACTTCGACCTGATTGATCCGGAAGTGAAGCTGTTCGACGGGCTTGGCAGGTGTTAGACGTTTTTCGTTCATCGGTGTCTCCATTGGGGAAGAGACTACACGTGGACGATGGTGTTGCGCACGTCATTTGCGGTGCAACAGTGGCTTTAAGCTTCCGTTCTCATCAAACCACGACGCATATCGCTGGGATTCCCGCTCAAACTCGCCTTCCGCGAACCAGCGAGAGACACTACTCGCCTCTAGTCCGAGGAGACGGGCAAGTTGACGAATGCCGGTTTTTTCACCGCGAGCGAGCATCTGCCCGGCAATAAAGAGCGCATTTTGCTTCCGCTCACGTAACTCGCTGTTCCGATAGTATTTCCCCTGAATCCCTCCCAAGCGATTTTGGATTAGAACGATCAGATCGCGAGGAATCTCCAATTGTTCGGTCCAACTCATTCCATCGAGAGCGACTATGATTATCCAGTCAATAAGAGCGAGCGGCACCGCCATTCCTCGTCCAACTAAGTGAGTCTCACCCTTGGCCGCGAGTTCTTTGGCGGCGATAAGCTTTTCCATGCATTGTAAAGAAACCTTGCTGATCGCCTCATGGTCCGCATCGAGAATCGCAGCAATGTCGGAGGGGTCAAACCCGTGCTTTTGCAGTTCTTGTTCAATTCGGAATAATGTATCGAGCCCTCGTGAAGCGGAGATTTCGATTTCTGCATCCGGATGGGCTCGACGCAAGGCCAGGTAGGTCTCCATCGTGGGATTATGCTTATATGCGAGTGTTAGCTCGTTGAAACCGCCGCCCTCTTTCGTCCCCCACTGCCGATATTCGTCTTCCATCCTCCCCCCCTTATGGCCAGGCGTAATTTGTTACGTCTTCGAACTACCCCTATCGACGGACTCCAGCACCGCAACGTGAATGGCAGACGAGCACAGTGAAACTCTCTCGTAAAGCAGATCCAGTGCATGTTCTTTAGATGGCAGCTTTGAAGTATGGCGCAGGGGCGAAGTAACGAACGGAATAGCGCGCGTTTATGGCATAGCCCGATGACGACGAATGGCCTCTTTGACGAGACTGCGAATGAGCGTTGAACGACGGTAATGGGATCGAAGCAGGTCCTTCATCAACGCGTGAGGGCACGTCTTGTATTGGCGCAAACGCGACGAGACTTCATCGCGAACGATGGCCGTTTTCAGGCCCGCAAACGACGGCCTCTATGACCGAAATGGGGGCGCAAAGCAGCCGTATCCTTCGACAACGACACATGTCCGCAATGGGCCGACAGCGGAAGAGCTTCAATGGCCCAAAAGTGGCTTACCCGCCAAGGATAAAGTGGATTCGTCAAATTAAACAAATCTCCACCCACAATGCGCCACTTTCAAGCGACAACTCTATCGACGCACGCCCAATCCTTCAGGAGATCCCATGAATTCGCCCGCGTCAAAACTGCGCATCGCCGTGCTCTTCGGTGGCCGTTCCAGCGAGCACGACGTTTCGATCATGTCGGCCACCAACGTGATGCGGGCGCTCGATCCGCAGAAATACGACGCGCTGCCTGTCTTCGTCACCCGTAATGGGCGATGGCTGAAAAGCCGCTTCGAGGGCGGCGAGCTCGACAGGCCTTCGACCGGTGTCGAAATCTGCCTCGTGCCCGGCGGACATGGCCGCATCCTGACGATCGGGCCCGACGGAAAGGCCGCCGAGGGCGACAGGATCGACATTGTCTTTCCGGTCCTGCACGGCCTGCACGGCGAGGACGGCGCGGTCCAGGGGCTTTCGGAGGTGGCGCGGGTGCCGCTCGCCGGCTGCGGCATCCTCGGCTCGGCGGCAGCACTCGACAAGGACATCGCCAAGCAGCTCCTGAAGGCGGCCGGAGTGCCGGTCGCCCGCTCGGTGACGATCGATCGGGACGAACCACCCGCCCTGGACGCACTCGAAGCCCGGCTCGGCTTTCCGCTCTTCATCAAGCCCGCCCGGCAGGGCTCGTCGGTCGGCGTCAGCAAGGTTTCGGGCAGCCAGGAATTCGCGCCGGCGCTTGCCGAGGCGTTGGGGCATGACCGCAAGCTGCTCGCCGAAGAGTTCATCGCCGGGCGCGAGATCGAATGCAGTGTGCTGGAAGATACCAAAGGCGGCCTCTTCGTCTCCCGTCCCGGCGAGATCGTGCCCGCCGAAAGCCATGGCTTCTACAGCTATAACGCCAAGTATATCGACGAGAATGGCGCGGCGCTGAAGGTGCCGGCTGAGCTTCCTCCGGAGGTCGAGAGCAGTATCCGCGAGATGGCGGCCCGCGCCTTCCGCGCACTCGGCTGCGACGGCATGGCGCGCGTCGATTTCTTCCTGATGGAGGACATGCGTTTCCTCGTCAACGAGGTGAACACCATTCCGGGCTTCACCGACATCAGCATGTATTCGAAGGCGATGGAGGCAAGCGGGATCAGCTATCCGGAAATCATCGACCGGCTGGTGGAACACGGCCTGGCGAGAGCGGCACAAGAGGGCTGACACCCGCAATGGGTCCGGAACTACTGCCGGGGTTTCTGCTACCGGATTGTGGAGAAATGCTCTAAACCGGATCCATCGTCCTTCATTCTCCGGGAGCTATGGCAATGGCAGTGATCGCGATCTTTGGCGCCGGTGCGATGGGAGCAGGGATCGGCCGGAGGCTGGTCGAAGGCGGCGCAACAGTGCTGACCTATCTCGAAGGCCGTTCGCCTGCGACCCGGGAACGGGCGGAAGCCGCCGGCATGCGGCCCGCCAGCCTCGAGGAAATGGTCGCGGCGGACATCATCCTCTCGATCGTGCCGCCGGCCGAAGCCGTCTCCGTCGCCGAGAAACTGGCAGCGGTGGCCGCAGGGCACGGGAAGCGGATCACATTCATGGACTGCAACGCCATTTCCCCGAAGACAATGGGCGAAGTCGCGAAGCGCTTCGATCCGCAGCATGCAGAGGTGCTGGACGGCTCGATCATCGGAATGCCGCCGAAACCGGGTTATGACGGCACGAAACTCTATGTGAGCGGCGATGCCGGAAACAGGAGCGGAATTCTCGCCGGACGCGGGCTCGACATACGCCGTATCGACGGACCGCTCGGCGCCGCTTCGGCGCTGAAAATGTGTTACGGAGGCATCAACAAGGGCGTCATCGGCCTCGGTACGGCGATGATGCTCGCCGCCATCCGCTCCGGCGCGGACCAGAGTCTGAAGGGCGAACTCGCAGACAGCGCGCCCGATCTCAACCGGAAACTCTCGCTCGGCATTCCCGACATGTATCCCAAGGCCTATCGCTGGGTGGCGGAAATGGAGGAGATCGCCGCCTTCCTCGGTGAAGACGACCCCGCCTCCCTCATCTTCAGGGGAATGGCCGGGCTTTACCGGAAGGTGGCGGAGGACAGGAATGCAGGTGGGGAACTGGCGGCTCAACTGGATGGCTTGCTGGCTCGGGAGTGAAAGGATCGCTCCTCACTCGGCCGCCAGCAACGGCTCGTCCTTCTTCTCGTCTCCGGCCTCATCATCCTTGCGGCGCGCGGCATGCGCGAGTTCCTGGTGGAACCGCTCCTCCTCATGCATGTGCGGCTTGGCGAAGCGGGCGATCAGAAGATAGGCGACCGGCGTGATGAACAGCGTGATGAGCACGGCAAAGCCGAGGCCGCCGACGATGACCCAGCCGAGCGCGATACGCGCTTCGGCGCCGGCGCCCCTCGCAAGCACCAGCGGAACGCCGCCGATGATCGTCGCAATCATCGTCATCATCACCGGGCGCAGCCGAAGGGCGCAGGCCGTTTCGATCGCATCGCGGACATTCGCGCCGCGGTCCCGCAGCTGATTTGCAAACTCCACGATCAGGATGCCGTTCTTGGCCATCACCCCGACAAGCAGCACGAGGCCGATCTGGCTGTAGACATTGAGACTGGATCCCGTCAGCACCAAGGCGATCGCGGCGCAGGCAAGCCCGAGCGGAACCGTCGCCATGATGATCAGCGACGACAGCACGCTTTCGAACTGGGCGGCGAGCACCAGGAAGATGATGGCGATCGCAAAACCGAAGGTGAGCAGCATGGCGTTCGAATTCTCGCCGAGCGTCTTGGCTTCCGCCATCGGCATCAGCCGGACGCCCGACGGCAGGAGCGGCTGGGCGAGCGCGGTCATCTCCTTGACCGCATCGCCGAGCGCAACGCCGTCACGCAGGCCGGAAGAGATCGACACCGAGGCAAGCTGCTGCTCCCGGTTCAGCTGCGGCGCCACGGCCCCCTCCTTCAGGGACGCTATGGTCGACATGGGCACGATCTTGCCGTCACCGGTTTTCAGGAAAAGATTTTCAAGATCGGTCGGATCATCGAGCGGCCGGGTGGTGGAGGTGAGCTTGACCGGCAGCGCATCGCCGTTGACGAAGACATCGACCACGGACCGCCCTTCCAGGAGCGACTGCATGGCCGTCGACAGTCCGGTGATGTCGATGCCGAGGTCGGAGGCACGTTCACGGTCTATCGCGACGGAAAGCTGCGCCTGGGTCGGCTCGTTGGTGAGGCGCGGCGTGTCGAACAGGGGGCTCTGCTCCATCTGCGACACCAGTTTCATCGCAGTTGAGGTGAGCAGATCATAGTCATTGCCGACCAGCGCCATCTGCAGGCCGTTGCCGGCGCCGCGGATCTTGAGGCTGTTCGACTGCATCGTGAAACCGCGCAGCGCCGGGACGCGGAGCGCTGCCGCATTCACATCCGCGGCGATCTGGTCCTGGGTCCGGGCGCGCTCGTCCCAGGGGGCAAGCGTCAGCACCATGAAACCGCTGTTCTTGTTGTTGTTGAAGCCGGAGATCGAAAAAATATTGGCGATCTCGCCTGCGTCCAGCAGCGGCTTCAGGTTCTCCTCGACACGCTGCATCTGGTCGCGGGTGAAATCCAGGCTCACGCCCTGCGGGGCGGTCAGCCGCAGCATGATCGAAGCGCGGTCCTCGCGCGGTGTCAGTTCGCTCTTGACCTGGCCGAAGACGTGATAGGCGGCGAACGCAAAGATCGCCGAGACAATAATGACGACCAGCGGCGCATTCAGGCAAAAACGAAGGGCGGAGGCATAGACGCGGGCAAACGCACTGCCGAACACGCCAAGCAGGCCGTGCTCCTCCTTCATCGGCCTTGTGAGCATGCGCGACGCCAGCATCGGGCAAAGGGTGAGAGCCGTGACCGAGGACAACGCGACCGAGAAGGCAAGCACGAAGCCGAATTCCTTGAACAGTCCGCCGATCTGACCGGGAAGGAAGGACAGCGGGATGAAGACGGCTGCAAGCGTCGCGGTCGTCGCAATGACCGCGAAGAACACTTCCTGCGTGCCGAGCACGGCGGCAGCCCGCGGTCCCATGCCTTCCATTCGTCGCCGGACGATATTCTCCAGCACCACGATCGCGTCGTCGACGACGAGACCTGTCGCAAGGACGATCGCCAGCAGCGTCAGGATGTTGATCGAGAAACCGACGAGATAGATCGCAACCAGCGTGCCGATCAGCGCCACCGGCATCGTCAGCGCCGGAATGAGCGTCGCACGCCAGTCGCGCAGGAAGAGATAGATGACCGCCACGACCACCGTCGCCGACAGGATGAGCGCGATCTCCACTTCGTGCAGCGCACCTTCGATGAAGAGCGCGTCGTCACTGGTGATCGCGATGCGCGTCCCTTCCGGCAGCGTCTTCTGCAGTTCCGCCACCGCGCTCTTCACGCCGTCGGAAATATTGAGCGTATTCGACTGCGCCTGGCGGATGATGCCAAGGCCGATGCCTTGCACGCCGTTCGACCGCAGCACCGTGGATCCGTCGTCCGGACCGAGCGAAACGGTCGCCACATCCGAAACCCGGATGTTCGGCGCAATCAGCACGTTTTCAAAATCCCTGGGCGTCGTGAGACTGGCCGTGGTGCGTACCACGATGTCCTGCGTCGTGCTCTTGAGGGAACCTGCCGGCACGTCGAGCGCCGCGCTTTCCAGAGCCTCGGAGACATCCGCAACGGTCAGCCCGCGCCCGGCGAGCGCCGCCTGGTTCACGTCCACGCGGAATACCTTGTCCTGATCGCCGTAAAGCTGGACGTCGGCAACGCCTTCGACCGCAGCCAGCCGGTCGACGATCTCGTTGTCAACCAACTGGGTCAGATCCTCCATCGACAGCTTGGACGAGGTGACCGCCAGACGCATGATCGCATCCGAATCGGCATCCGCCTTGACGATGCGCGGTTCGTCGGCGTCGTCCGGGAGCTGGTTCGCGATGCGACCGACCGCATCGCGCGCGTCGTTCGCCGCGTCCGAAAGATCGACGGAATCGTTAAACTCCATCGTCACCCGGCTCGAACCGAACTGCGACTGCGAGGAAAGCGCCTTGAGGCCGCTGACACGGGCGACGGCCCCCTCGATGACCTGGGTGACCTCCTGGTCCATGGTCTGCGGCGAGGCGCCGTCATAATTGGTCTGCACGGTGATGATCGGCCGGTCGACATCCGGCAGTTCGCGCACTTCGACGCCCGCGAGCGCCGCAAGGCCCGCGACGACGAGCAGCGTATTGAGGACCGCAGCCAGGATCGGCCGCCTCACAAAGAGCGCCGTAAACGTCTGGCTGGATTTGCCGTCGCCTGAATGCGCTTGCCTGTCGTGACCAAAGCTCGGGATTTCGATCTTCATTGGCGCGCCACCTCGGCCGTTTCCGGCGTGCCGAAGATGCGCACGGGCGCCCCTTCCCTCACGCGCTGCAGGCCTTCCGTCACGACCATGTCACCTTCGTTGAGCTGAGCTTCCACGAGAACCGCATCGGGATTGCGCTGCACGACGCGCACCCGGGTCTTGACCGACTTACCGTCCTTGATCTGCCAGACGTAGGAGCCTTCACCGTCCCACTGGATGGCCAGCGGATCGACGGCCGGATAGGTCTCGCCCACAAAACGCATGCTGACGCTGAAGGACATGCCGGCACGCAGCACGTCGCCCGGATTTTCGACGCGGGCGCGGATGCGCATCGTGCGGCTTGCAGGATCGACGCGGTTGTCGATTGCTTCCACCTTGCCGGAAAAGATCCGGCCCGGTCTGGCGATCGAGCTCGCCTCGACCGGCTGGTTCGGCTCGATGGCGATGGCGAAACGCTCGGGCGCCCAGAAATCGACGAGGATCGCCGACCGGTCGTCGATGGTGACGACATTGGTCTGCGTCGTGACATTGTCGCCGATATTGACCGCGACGATGCCCGCAATCCCGTCGATCGGCGCTGCGATATCGCGACGCTTCAGATTGAGTTCAGCAGTGGAAAGGGCAAGCTTCGCCGCCTCTTCGGCGATCTGCGCATCGAACACGTCGAGGCGGGAGACCGACTGCAGGTTCTTGTAGGAGACGGATTTCTCCTGGGCGCTCCTGAGCGCCACCTCTGCCTTATCGCGCTCGATCATCTGTTCGTCGTCGTCGAGGCGGGCAAGCACCTGGCCCTTCACGACCTTCTGACCGGACGCGACCATGATCTCATGGATCGTACCGGAGGCCTGCGGCATGACGATGACGGACTGGATCGCCTCGCCGCTGCCGATCGCCGACAGGCGGTCGTTGACGGTGCCGGTCGAAACCGGCTCGGCGACCACCATGGTCGGGCGGTTGCCGCCGCCCTGGCCGCGCTGTCCGCCGGCACCCTGGCCGCTCCGGCCCGGCTGCTGCGCTGCAGCATTACCGCCGCCTGCACCCTGCGACGCGGATTTCGCCTGTTCGGGACGGATCGCAGCCACCACCTGCCCCGGGACGCCCATCTTCGCAAGGATCTCACCGGCGCTCGGGACCATGAATACCCATAGACACAAGGCTCCGGCCAGAATCACGATACTCAGCAGAAGCTGTTTCCAAATCCGCATTCAGGTCTCCGGGTGGCGCGCATTCCAATTTCCAGAGCAAGTATCCTTTTTTGCATGTGCACAGGCAATGGGAGATTCCGTACCTTACGGAAATGTAACCTCACGAAATCTCACGGGTTTGTTAGATCGGATGCATACATGACGCCCCCCGAATTGCGGTTTTCTGACGGAGCAGCGACCCGCCACTCCACAATTTAGCCGGGACTTATGGAGAGACTAGGAATAAAAGAGGAACATTTTCTGGTCTTTCAGGTCCGAATCATTACATTGGCCGCATGAGTAACAGTTTCGACGACATCCCGTTTTTCGACGAGGAGCCCGAACCGGCGCCGCGCAAGGCGCCTGCCCCGCCGCCTGCGGGAAATGCCGGGCTCGGCATCGCAGCGCGCGCCATGGCCGCCCGGGATCAGCATCGCGCCCCCGATTATCTGTCAGGCCTCAACCCGGAGCAGCGCGAAGCGGTCGAGACGCTGGACGGCCCCGTCCTCGTGCTCGCGGGCGCGGGCACCGGCAAGACGCGGGTACTGACGACACGCATCGCGCATATCCTTGAGACAGGCCGGGCCTTCCCCTCGCAGATATTGGCCGTCACCTTCACCAACAAGGCGGCCCGCGAGATGAAGGAGCGCATCGGCGTGCTCGTCGGCGGCGCGGTGGAAGGCATGCCCTGGCTCGGCACTTTCCATTCGATCGGCGTGAAGCTCCTGCGCCGCCACGCGGAACTCGCAGGGCTCCGCTCCGACTTCACCATTCTCGACACGGACGACGTCATCCGCCTCATCAAGCAGCTCATCCAGGCGGAAGGGCTCGACGACAAGCGCTGGCCGGCCCGGCAGTTCGCCGGCATGATCGACACTTGGAAGAACAAGGGCCTGCTGCCCGCCGATATCCCCGAAGGCGATGCGCGGGCCTTCGCGAACGGCAAGGGCCGCGAGCTCTACGCCGCCTATCAGGCGCGGCTCAAAACGCTGAACGCCTGCGACTTCGGCGACCTTTTGCTGCATCCGATCGCGATCTTCCGCCAGAACCCGGATATCCTGAAAGATTACCACAACAGGTTCCGCTATATCCTCGTCGACGAGTATCAGGATACCAACACCGCACAATACATGTGGCTGCGCCTGCTCGCGCAGCGGCCGAAGGGCGTGCCCCAGAACGTCTGCTGTGTCGGCGACGACGACCAGTCGATCTATGGCTGGCGCGGCGCGGAGGTGGACAATATCCTGCGCTTCGAGAAGGATTTTCCGGGCGCCAGGGTGATCAAGCTGGAGCGCAACTACCGTTCCACCGAACATATTCTCGGCGCCGCCGGCCGTCTGATCGCCCATAACGAAGGCCGCCTCGGCAAGACGCTGTTCACCGACCGGGTGAACCCCGACGACGAGAAGGTGATCGTGCATGCCGCCTGGGATTCCGAAGAGGAAGCCCGCGCCGTCGGCGAGGAGATCGAACGGCTGCAGCGCGGCGATTCCGACGGGAAAAAGCATGCGCTGAACGACATGGCGATCCTCGTGCGCGCCTCCTTCCAGATGCGCGAATTCGAAGACCGGTTCGTGACGCTCGGCCTCAACTACCGCGTCATCGGCGGCCCGCGCTTCTACGAACGGATGGAAATTCGCGACGCCATGGCCTATTTCCGCCTCGTCTGCCAGCCGGCCGACGATCTCGCCTTCGAGCGCATCATCAACACGCCGAAGCGGGGCCTGGGCGATACGACCGTGCGCTATCTGCACGACTATGCCCGCGCCCGCGATATCCCGATGCTCCAGGCTGCCGCGGATATCATCGAGACGGACGAACTGAAGCCCAAGGCGCGCAAGGCCCTGTTCGACGTGGTGCAAAGCTTCCGGAACTGGAGCCAGAAGCTTGAGAACACGCCGCATATCGAACTTTCCGAGCAGATCCTCGAAGAGTCCGGCTATACGGACATGTGGAAGAACGACAAATCCGCCGAAGCGCCGGGCCGGCTCGAAAACCTCAAGGAACTGATCCGCTCGATGGAAGCCTTCGAGTCGATGCGCGGCTTTCTGGAACACGTGTCGCTGGTCATGGATGCCGAGCAGAACGAGGATATGGATGCGGTGTCGATCATGACGCTGCATTCCGCCAAGGGGCTCGAATTCGAAACGGTCTTCCTGCCCGGCTGGGAGGAAGGCCTTTTTCCCCATCAGCGGGCGCTCGACGAAGGCGGCCGCGCAGGGCTGGAGGAGGAACGCCGCCTCGCCTATGTGGGGATTACCCGCGCCAAGCGGCGCTGCCATATCTGGTTCGTCTCCAACCGCCGCATCCACGGGCTGTGGCAATCCACCATGCCGTCACGCTTCCTCGACGAACTGCCGCAGATGCATGTGGACGTCGCCGTCGCCGATACGAATTACGGGGGATATGGCGGCGGACGCGGTGGTTACGGCCAATCGCGCTTCGACAAGGCCGATCCCTTCGCCAACACCTACTCGACCCCCGGCTGGAAACGCGCCCAACAGAACAAGACCGACGCGACCCGCGACAACTGGGGCACCCGCTCCGGCCACGCGGTGGAACGCATCGGCTACGGCGAAAGCGGCCCGCGCAGCCGCACCATCGAGGGCGAACTGGTGGCGAAATCCACCACCGAAACCCCCTCGCAATTCTCCGTCGGCGACCGGGTATTCCACATCAAGTTCGGCAACGGCAATATCGCGGCGATCGAGGGGAATAAGCTGACGATCGATTTTGACCGGGCCGGGCAGAAACGGGTGCTTGAGGGGTTTGTGGAGCGGGTATGAGTTGATCGTCAGAGATGCTTAACTACGAGCCGGCCATCCCATTTGTCATTTAGGTACTCGCAGACAAGCCGCCGATGGCAGTGGTGCGGCTTGTCTTCCGAACAAAGCAGGCAGGCCCCGCTCAGGAGGTCCGGTTTTAATCGGCTCTCGATATCCCGTTCGGCCATTAGGCTCAGAAATCGCCGCTGATAGACATTCCAATCGCCCTTCTGCTTCTTGAAGGCGTTGAGAATATCATAAGTCGGTGCAAGCAGCGGCTGATGCATATAGTCGATCCCGCCTACCTTCTTCAGGAAATAGGCCAAGTCTTCGGCCTTGGCAAAACCTGCGAGTTGCGACGTGTTGTGAAGACGGACATCGATCACCTTCCTGACGCCGGCCTTTAGCAGGCGCTCGAAGAAGTTTTCAGCTGACGTCTTGGTGAAACCGATTGTCGAAATATCTATTCTTGTCATAGATCAGAACATCAGGCGCTGCTCGCCAAAGCTGGCTCAGCATAGGCCACCTTAAGCGATCTTCGACGATATGCGTTTGTCAACCTTTCCTTCGGAAGAAGGAACAGGTCGTCGTTCTGCGATCCGGTTATCGCAAGAAGCTTCTCCTCGATCTCCCGATGAGAAACGATTGAGCCGTCGGTCAGAATATGTCTGACGGCGACATCCCGTTGATCAAGAGCCCTGCCGACCAGCAGGCATCTATGGCAATCCAAGGGATCATGCTCGGAGCACATGAGGGCAATACGGTATTTCGTGGCTCCCTCCATGACGCGATCCAGCCCCTTCTTAAATTCATCGGCACGGGCCATCTCTTCGTAATCCGCCACACCATCGCAGTAATACCTGCTGCCCTTGGGTCGACCTCCCAACTCGTCTCCTAGGAACGAGTAGGCGATGCCGTCAAGCCGCAACTCTTTCTTGAGGGCATCCTGATTGAACTGGCTGAAATGGCGCGAATAGGGCGCAGTCCTCACATCCGCGATCGCGGTGATACCCGCGCGCCGCAGCAAACTCAGAAACTCCTCGTAAGAATGAGTGGAATGACCGATCGTCCAAATCATATTCGACTCGATATGACGCATGGCTAGTGCACTCCATTTACCATCATGTAACATCTTGATGGTGGGTTATCAAACGCCCGGGCCAATCCTAGCCTGATACAAAATCTCGGCCCAGGCGGTAGAGAATTTTGAAGTAGAGGCAATCCGCCGTTACGCCAGGCGCTTTTTAGCAACGCGCTACTCACCGCCAGCTTATAACGTAACGTGCCATCATTCACCACCGCCTTTAATTTCATTACACCTGTAATGTTATCAAACTCCTCTATAAACACGATGGAATTTCGCGAAATACTTATCGCGGAGAGCGAGTTTACAAGAGTGCCTACAGGTACATAAACTCCTTGGCAGATACCGTTCCATTGACTGTTATGGGCGACGTTTCCGCCAAACGCCAAGGCCACCGTTGGATAGAGCGGTGGCATTCCTGCAGCGGACCAATTAGGCGGCATTCCATTCAAATTAACAGTGTGAGCAATATCTACCGACGTATCTTCTGTGCAATGGGGGAAAACCCCGTTAAGATGCATTTGCGACGGAAGAAACTCTATCGTTGCGCCAGGTGCGACCCCAAATTGCGTTAAGAGTCCTAACGTCCAATTGCTCCCGGCTGGCAAAGGCCGAACCATTCGCTGGTTCTGTTGATCCCATCCCGCTACGCAGAAGTTTCCGGAACTCATTTCAGTAACTTCAGTGATAAGAAGTATCAATTTTTCCCCCTCTAACTCCCCTTTTAATTTCACATAGAATGTAAAGACGATCATCCCTTAGTTTTGAGGGTGTTTCCGCAACCTTGCCCTCCACCACCCCACCCGCTACCTGGGACCGAAGATTTTCCAAGTTGGAGGAGGCCACCATGAAAGCCATCGTCACAGCCCCCGGCGGGCTCGATGCCCTGAAGCTTGTCGATCTGCCTGATCCCGGCCGGCCGGGGCCGGGGGAGATACGGGTGGCGCTGCATGGAAGCTCGCTGAATTTTCATGATCTTGGCGTCGCGAGCGGCAGGACGCCGACCGATGGCCGGATATTGATGGCGGACGGCGCGGGCGTGGTCCAGGAGGTCGGCGAAGGGGTGACGGAGTTCAGGCCGGGCAACCATGTCGTCTCCTGCTTCTTTCCGGACTGGCAGGACGGTCCGCCGCCGTCGGGCGGCTTTTCGCGCGTGCCGGGCGACGGCATCGACGGGTTCGCGGTCGAATATGCGGTGCGACCGGCAACCGCCTTCACGCTGGCGCCCAAAGGGTTCAGCCATGTGGAGGCGGCGACGATCACCACCGCCGGTTTGACCGCCTGGCGGGCGCTGGTCGAAATCGGCAGGCTGAAGGCCGGCGACACGGTGCTCGCGCTCGGCACGGGCGGCGTCTCGATCTATGCGCTGCAGATTGCCCGCGCCATGGGCGCAAGGGTGGCGATCACGTCGTCTTCGGATGAAAAGCTGGAACGGGCGAAAGAACTCGGCGCCGAATTTACGGTGAACTACAAGGAGCATGCCGACTGGGGCAAAAAGGTCTTCGACTGGACCGATGGCCGCGGCGTCGACCATGTGGTGGAAGTGGGCGGTCCGGGCACGCTCGCGCAATCGATCCAGGCGGTCAGGATGGGCGGCAGCATCACCATGATCGGCGTCTTGACCGGCATACGCGGCGAGGTGCCGACCGCAGCCCTCGCCAGCAGGCAGGCGACGCTTTCCGGCATCCTCGTCGGCAGCCGCCGCCAGCAGCAGGATTTTGTCCGCGCGCTCGACTGCGGCCTGTTCAGGCCGGTCATCGACAAGGTGTTTCCGCTGGAAAAGCTGGCCGATGCCTTCCGCTATGAGATGAGCGGCGGTCATTTCGGCAAGATCGGTGTGGAATGGTAGGCTGAAAACAGGGTTTTCCTTGCCGAAAGCCCCTGCCCCGTCTAGCTCTGGGCCGACACCGGATAAGGAGGCGGCTCATGTTTCTTTCAAACCAGGACGTGATCGAGCTTGCCGCATGGCGGCAGAGGCTGCATGCCATGCCGGAGGTTTCCGGCGAGGAGATCGCCACTGCTGCCGAAGTGCAGCGCTTTCTGGGCGAGACGAAACCGGACGGGATCGTTGCCGGTCTCGGCGGCACGGGCGTCGCGGTGATCTACGACAGCGGCGCGCCCGGCCCGACGGTGATGTTCCGCGCCGAGCTCGACGCCCTGCCGATCGAGGAAGTGGGCCAGCCGGACCATCGTTCGAAAATTCCCGGCAAGGGCCATATGTGCGGCCATGACGGCCATATGGCGATGCTTGCGGCACTCGGGCGGCAGTTCGGGCGGCAAAGGCCGAAGCGCGGACGCGCCATCCTGCTTTTCCAGCCGGCCGAGGAGACGGGCGCGGGTGCTGCGGCCGTCATCGCGGATGAGAAGTTCCAGGCGCTGAAGCCGGATTACAGCTTTTCGCTGCACAACATGCCGGGCCTGCCGCTCGGCCATGCCTGGCTGAAGGACGGCATCGCCAATTGCGCCTCGCGCGGCCTGAAGATCACGCTTTCGGGCAGAACCGCGCATGCCTCCATGCCCGAGACCGGCATTTCGCCGGTGCCCGCCGTGGCAAAGCTGATGCCGGCGCTGACGGGCTTGAGCAAGGGCGGCATCGCCACGGAGGACCTGGTGCTGGCGACGGTCACGCATGCGTCGATTGGCGAGCCGGCCTTCGGCATCGCGCCTGGCCATGCGGAAGTCTGGGTGACGCTCAGAACCATGACGGACGGCGAGATGGACGGCCTGATCGCCTCTGCCGAAACCCTGGTGCGGGAGGCCTCCGCGGAAGGCCGGCTCGGCTACGCGCTGGAATACCACGACATCTTCGTGCATTCCGAAAACGATCCGGAGGCGGCCGCCCTGTTGCGCGCCGCCATGGATGCGGAAGGCGTCTCGCACGAACCGGGCGAGACCATGCGCGGCTCGGAGGATTTCGGACGCTTCGCGACCGTCTCGAAATCGGCGATGTTCTTTCTAGGCGCCGGCGAGAACATGCCGAACCTGCACAATCCGAACTACGATTTTCCGGACGACCTGATCCCCATCGGCACGCGGATCTTCACGCGTGTGGCGCGGGATATTCTTGGATAAACGTTGACTGACGACGCCCCGTCAGGCGTCGTTGCCGCCGAACAGCTTGGCAAGGAAGTTATCGCCGCCCCTGCCGGGGCGCTTTCCGTCCCACTTCGGCACGATCACCATATGGGTGATGTCGCCGCGCTGGAACGCCTTCAGGAAGCGGTCGTATTCGGCAAAGGCGACGCAGCCGTGCGAATCGCCGCGCACGCGCAGCAGATAGCTGTGGGCGAGCAGGCCGGTGCGGCCCTGCGGCGCCTTGCCGTCGACGGGCGTCAGGCGGATGGCGGCCACGCCATGGAACAGCTTCTCGCGCATGGAAAGCTTGTAGGTGCCGGGCGGCGTCGGCCCGCGCATCGTCACATGCGTGTATTTCGGATTGTCGCGCATGCTGCCGATGCCCGAATGGGCCTCCAGCTTCGTGCCGTTCGGCATGTGCACGACACCGTTGGTGATGTCGTAGATGGCGACCTTCGTGCCGATCCCCGGCCATTTTGGCGCGGGCGACGGGCGCGAGGGCTCCACGCGCATCGGATTGTCGGGCTTGGCGAAGGCGAGCGCTGTGGGTTTGTCGTCGTCGGCATCGACCTTGCCCGGCTTTTGCGGGGCAACCGCGGCGATCGCAGCCAGCGCATTGGGCCTGACCGGCTTTTCAGCCGTGGCGGACGATGGGCGGATGACCGGCAGCGGACCGGCCTTCGGTAGCGCGTAGGCCGGAGCCGGTGCTTCGACGATCGCGACCGTATCCTGTTCGCCGGCGTCGTCCTCGAGCGCCGTCTGCTCCAGCGCCGCCATCTCGACCGGCTTCATGTCCTTGAGTTCGGCAACCGTCACCGCCGGCGCGGCATCCTGGATCAGATCCGGCATGACGTCGCCGCTCCGGGGCGCCACGACGACGAGGCTTTCCATGGCCTGGCCGAGGATCGTGCGAATGGCCTGCGCATCCGGGCGCTTCTCCTCAAGCGCAGCGAACTGCTGCTCTTGTTCGGCGCGCCGGGCCGCCTTGGCCATGGCGACATTGAGCATTTGCCTCACGCTCGACTGATCCGGCTTGCGGGCTTCAAGCGCTGCCACTTCGGCATCGACAAGACGCCACCCTTTCGGATCAGCCGTAGAACTGCCGGGAAGGCGGGAGAATTTCGCAACGTCGATCTCACGCCCCGCAGTTTCCACGAGAGCAGCCAGGTCGACCGGCTTTGCCAGTGCGGTTTCGAACCTTACATCCGAGGCGGATTTGACCGCGGTCGCCACGGTGACTACCGAAGCGCCCATCAGGGCCGCGACGGTCAGACCGACACCGATCGCGACATTCGTCAGGAGAGAGCGGGATTTCTTGCGGCGTGGCGGCGCCTTGCGCGCCTGTTTGCCATTCGTGGAAGCCTGTACCGAACGCACCATCACTCGTTACCCGAACCGTTACATACACCGGCGGGAACCGCTTGCGCGAAACCGCCAACACAATCCCGGCGATTTCCGAACAGAGAGGGAATCTGCTCACTGCCGCCAGACGACTGCAGGTGAGGATGAATGATTATGGTAACCAATGTCTTTACGCCGCCCCGATTTGATTTTCGGCGATGCACGTAAGAGCGCAAGCCGCCGGAAGTTTAGCCGAAATATGGCGTTCAGGTGTTTGTGGTATGCGAAAGAGAGACAGTCAATAGAGGAACGGTTGAGTGACGGCGAGGATTTCCTGCAGGTGTTGCCTCATCGCGACATCGCCGTTCAGCGGAAGGTGCGGATTCCGGCGAATATGAAGCGGCAGGAGAGCCGAGATTCGCTTCCGATCTTGATCGCTGCGGCCATGATTGGCATCTTGTTTCAGATGAAATCCGGAGGAGGTGGCGATGAAGGCACTGCTGCTGATCGACATCCAGAATGGCTTCTGCCCGGGCGGCAATCTGCCCGTACCGCATGGCGACGAGGTGGTGCCGGTCGCGAATCGGCTGATCGAGGACGGCGGCTACAATGTGATCGTCGCCTCGCAGGACTGGCATCCGGAAAACCATGGCAGCTTTGCTTCGCAGCATCCCGGCAAGAAACCGTTCGACATGGGCGAACTCTCCGGAAAGCCGCAGGTCATGTGGCCGGACCATTGCGTGCAGGAAACGCCGGACGCCGAATTCCACCCGGACCTCAATATCGAAGCGGTCGACTACATCCAGCAAAAGGGCGAGAACCCGGCGGTCGACAGCTATTCGGCCTTCCGCGACAATGACCAGGCGGCGTTGACCGGCCTTGCCGGCTATCTCAAGGCGCAACTGGTGACCGAGCTCGATATCTGCGGCCTTGCGACCGACTATTGCGTCAAATATTCCGCTCTCGATGCCGTGGACATGCTTCCCGGCGTGAAGGTTTGCTTCATTGAGGACGCCAGCCGCGGCATCGATCCGGAAGGGGTCAAGGCGGCGATTGCGGAGATGAAGGCCAAGGGCATCGGGATCATCTCCAGCAAGGATGTGCTCGCCGATTGAACCTCGACAGTTCAGCGGAATCGATCGTTCCATCAGCGCAATTCAATTGCGCGCCGTGCTCTGACTCTTTAGGCAGCATCCGGCGTGATGCGGTCATGTGTGGTCACCATCACCTTCCTTAGGCAAGTGTTTTCCGCACGGTCGTCCTGATCCGAATCGGGCGTTCATGCCGGGCACTTTTCTTCAAGCCAGAAGGCCGGCAGACATTTAGGAAGGGACCGGAGAATGACATGTCGGAAGATAACCCATTCTTAGAAACCTTCATGTGCCGGATGCACAGAGGCTTTCCAACAATCCCGAGGCCCGACGATAGATGAATCGCAGCGAATTTTACGAGGGCCTCAAGGGCGGTATCATCATCGCCATCTCATCAGCTCCCTTTGCCGTGCTGTTCGGCGCAGTCGCCGCCGACAACGGCTTGTCCGTCATGGAAGCCGGGCTGATGAGCGCGACCGTCTATGCCGGCGCCAGCCAGCTCGTCGGCATCGAACTGTTCGGCCAACATGTCGCGCCGTGGCTGGTGGTGCTTTCCGTCTTCGCCGTCAATTTCCGGCATATCCTCTATTCGGCGGCGCTCGCGCGGTTCGTCAGCCATTTCAACCCGGTCCAGAAATTCTTCACGTTCTTTCTGTTGACCGACCCGCAATTCGCCGAAAGCGTAAGGCGGGGCGAGTCCGGCATCGGCATCAGCTTCCCGTGGTATCTGGGCTTCGGTGCCGCGATCTATTTCCCCTGGCTGTTCTTCAGCATGGTCGGCGCATTCTTCGGCCGGATGATGGGCGATCCGAGGACGCTCGCGATCGACGTCCTGCTGCCGATCTATTTCCTCGGTCTCGTGATCGGCTTCCGCCGCAGGCCGGGTTTCTATCCGGTTGTGGTGGCGAGCGCACTCGGCTCCATGCTCGGATACCATTTCGTCGGCTCGCCCTGGCATGTGAGCATCGGGGCTGCCGTCGGCGTCGTCGTGGCGGCACTTTTGCCGCTGCCGAAGGAACGCATGCCGATGACCGCCGCCAGCGAGACGGAGACCTGACATGGCCGACCAGATTTCCATAGACATGGTTTTGCTGATTCTCGCCGCTGCGGTCGCGACCTTCCTCACCCGTATCGGCGGTTACGTGCTGATCACCCGGATGAAGACCATCCCGCCGCGGATGGAGCAGGCTCTGAATGCCGTGCCGGCGGCCGTCCTGACCACACTGGTCGCGCCGGCCTTCTTCAACGGCGGCTGGGACGTCAAGATCGCCATGCTCGTCGCGCTTGCCGCAGGGATCAGATATCCGGGGCTGATGATGCTTGGCGCCGGCTGGGCGGCGGCGATGGTCTGCCGCCACCTTCTCGGGTTCTAGCGGTCAGGCAACCGGTTCGGTTGCCTTCACGAGCCAACCCCGGACGGTCTCGCTGCTGATCAACGGCGTCAACTTTTCGCGCACTTGCGCGTGATAACTGTTGAGCCAGGCAAGCTCCTCCTCCGTCAACAGTGCCGGCAGCACCAGCCGCCGGTCGATCGGGCACCAGGTGAGCGTCTCGAAGGAGAGCATCGGCTGGTCGCCGCCCTCGATCTCCTCCGCGGCCTTCACATAGATCAGGTTCTCGATGCGGATGCCGAACGAGCCGGGCCGATAATAGCCGGGCTCGTTGGAAAGGATCATGCCGGGCAAGAGCTCCTGCGTCGCGAGCCGTGAAATGCGCTGCGGCCCCTCGTGCACCGAAAGATAGGAGCCGACGCCATGGCCCGTGCCATGGGCATAATCGCCGCCTGCCTTCCAGAGCGCGATCCGGGCGAGCGGATCGAGGTCGCAGCCGCGCGTGCCCTTGGGGAAGCGCGCCGTGCTGATGGCGATCATGCCCTTCAGCACCAGGGTGAAAAAGCGCTTGCGGTCCTCCGGCACGGCACCGACCGCGACGGTGCGGGTAATATCGGTCGTGCCGTTGATGTATTGCGCGCCGGAATCGATCAGGAAGAGATCGCCGGCTTCCAGCCTGCGGTCTGTTTCGGTCGTCACACGGTAATGAATGACCGCACCATGCTCGCCGGCCCCGGAAATGGTGTCGAAGGAGATATCCTTGAGCGGATTCTGCATGCTTTCGCCGACACGGGCCCGGGCCGCCTCCAGTGCCTTGACCGCATCGATTTCGGTGATCGTGCCCGCCGCCTGAGCATCGAGCCAGCAGAGGAATTCCACCATGGCAGCGCCATCCTGCAGATGCGCCTTCGCAGAACCATCCAGCTCGGCCTCGTTCTTGCGGGCGCGAGGCAGCTTCGCCGGGTCGGCGGCTTCTACGATATCTCCACCCGAGGCGGTAATCACCTTGGTAAGCGCAAGCGGCGTCAGCTCCGGATCGATCAGGATCTTCCCATCGCCCTTGGCGAAGGCGGAGAGCCGGTTCGGCAATTCCGACGGCGGACGCTGTATGGCGAGCTGGGCCAGATAGGCTTCCGCCTCTATCCCCGTCTTGCGTTTGTCGAGAAATATCTCAGCCTTGCCTTCCGCCGGAATGATTGCCCGGCTCAGGGGATGTGGCGTGTGCGGCACGTCATCGCCGCGAATGTTGAAGATCCAGGCGACGGAGGACGGATCGGTGACGAGGAGCGCGACTGCACCCTTTTCCTTTGCCTGGCTTGCGATCTCGGCGATCTTTTCGCTGGCCAGCTTTCCGGCATGTTCGTGTCTCTGGATGGTGACCGCGCCAAGCGGTTCGCCCGGACGGTCGCTCCAGAGCGCATCGAGCGGATTGTTGTCGAGAAGCACCAGCGAACCACCGATCTCGGAAAGCGCCTTTTCGAGCCGCCGTACTTCCGCACCCGCATGCAGCCATGGATCGATGCCGAGGCGGAACCCTTTGGGCGCATGGTGCGGCAGCCAGACATGCGGCGGTTCGTTGACGAGATCGCCGCCGGTAAACACCGTGCCATCCACCTGCTCGGCAAGCTGGGTCACGTAACGTCCATCGACAAAAACGACTGCCTCACGCTGCGTGATGAGCGCCACCCCCGCCGAACCGGTAAAGCCGGTCAGCCAGGCAAGCCGTTCGGCCGATGCCGGGACATATTCGCCCTGGTATTCATCGGCGCGCGGAACGAGGAAACCATCGATCCCGAGCTCGGCAAATCTTGCCCTGAGCGCGTTGACGCGTTCACGGCCGAACTGCGGAGCGGATTTCACTTCGAAAGACTGAAACATGGGTATTGGATTCCGGCTGTTTGATTCCGCGGGAGATGACGACAATGTTAGCCGATCTTCGAGAGAGAACGCCAGCCAAAGCCGTCAATGACCAGCGATTGTGCAAATGCTAACAGGCATTGATCTCGATCAGGGCATCCTATGCAATGAATGCATAACACCATTGAGGGAAGTCCCCTCACTCGACCTGAGAGAACGGCCTATATTGCAACCATCGATGGGCGCCGAACAAGGCCCGTCAGTCGAAGGGACACCTCCATGGCCACCTCTTTCTTCCGCAACGCCTTCAACCGCATCGTTGAGGCACGTGAGCGTCAGGCCGCCCGGTATGTCAACGGCGCGCTGCTCAACCTCGACGACGAAACATTGAAAGGCCTCGGCACAAGCCGGCAGGAACTGCGCCGCAAGGGCGCGATAGGCTCAGCATTCTGAGCAAAGAGCCAAGGCGGCGATTCTCCTCCCTCACCCGCCCCGGCTTTCAGAATGCGAGACCCGCTTGAGCATCTCCTCCTCCCGGCTCGCGGGTAAGATCAGTCTCCGGACCGATCGCAAGGCGGCACCAAAAGTGCCGCCTTTTTGCTGCCCGGCATCCAGAGCCTTGCATCCAGATCACTGCTGCACTGCAAAATTTATCAACCGTGGCGCAGATGGATCGTGACCCAGCCGTTGCGCCAGATCGTGCGCACATGGCGAAGCTTCACGCCGTTATAGGCAGACAGCACCTTCCAGCGCTGCCCGGCCAGAATGCCCGAGAGGATAACCGAGCCGCCAGGCGCCAGATGCGCGGCGAGTTGCGGTGCCATCTTCATCAGCGGCCGCGCCAGAATATTGGCGACGATAAGATCGAACGGCCCCTCTTTCCTGAAAGCCGGTGAATGGAACCCCGGCGCTGTCTCCAGCCGGATACCCGAGGCAATACCGTTGCGGCGGACATTTTCCTTGGCGACACGCACGGCGACCGGATCGATGTCGGTGGCGAGCACCTTGATGTGGCGGAGCTTTCGCACCGCAATTGCCAACACTCCGCTTCCCGTCCCGAGATCGAGCGCATTGCGGACGGTTCGGGCGCGCATGACCCCTTCGATCATTTCCAGGCAGCCGGCCGTCGTGCCGTGATGGCCTGTCCCGAAAGCCTGGCCGGCGTCGATCTCGATCGCGATATCGTTGAGCTTCACCTTGTCGCGATCGTGCGATCCATGGACGAGGAAACGCCCTGCCCTCACCGGCTTCAGGCCCTCGAGCGATCTGGCGATCCAGTCGACATCCGGGATCACCTCCCTCTCGATCACCGCATTCGGGAAGGCATGGCGGATGCCCTCGGCGATGCGCTCGCGCACCGCCTCTTCCTCATCCTTCATCAGATAGACCGAGGCTTCCCAGATATCCCGTCTCTCGTCCACTTCCGTGGTGGCGATGGCGAAATCCTCCTCGCCGAAGACTTCCGACAAAAGATCGAGGATCTCGGCGGCACCCTTTTCGGTGGACGTGACGTAAAGGCGGATTTCACTCAAGGAAATGATCTCTCAGCTATTCATGACAGCCGAGAGGATTGCCACAGAAGCATGGGACCGTTCAACTGCAAGGCTTCAGCCCTTGATCAGATTCTCGAGCTTCTTGATCGCCGTGTCCGGATTTTCCCCATAGGCGATCGTGCCTGCGAAACGCCCGCCATTGCCGAGCAGGAAGACCGAGGCCGTATGGTCCATGGTGTAGTCGCCGTTCGGATCCTTCTCGTCGACCGGCACTTTCTTGGCATAGACCTTGAAGCCCTTGATCATCTCGTTGACCTTCTGCGGCGGGCCGGAGATGCCCTTCACCCGGTCGGTGACATTGGAAATGTACTGGCCGAGCAGTTCTGGCGTATCGCGTTCCGGATCGACGCTGACGAAGAAACCGTTGAGCTTGGTACCGTCCGGATCGACCTGATGCAGCCAGCCATTCAGTTCGAAAAGCGTCGTCGGGCAGACTTCGGGGCAATGGGTGAAGCCGAAGAAGAGCGCGGTCGGCTTGTCCTGGAACGCCTTTTCGGTGATCGGCTGGCCGTTCTGGGCGACGAGCTGGAACGGCACGCCGAACGGGCCTTCCGCCAGATCCTGCTTCGAGCGCGTCACCTCGAAAGTGAGCCATGCCAGAATGCCCGCAAGCGCCACGACGGCAATCCAGAGGACGGTGCGAAATGTCTTCATCGGCATTCTCTTCTTAAAGGTCCGAACCGAGTTCGTTCGTTTGCCGGATCGATAGCCCCGAGCCGGCCCGAGCGCAATTCAAGAAGATGTTTTCGGACACAATCGCGCTGATTTGTCCCAGACGCCATGGAAGGCATCAGAAACACCAGGAAAGGCCGGTCTCCCCGAGAGAGAGAATGATGGAAGAGCCGAACTGAAGCCAGCCGTAGAAGGCCGCTGCGGCGATGCCGAGCAACAGCAGGCCTGCTGCTGCGACGGCCGGAAAACGATGACTGTTGGTGACGGCATCTCGGTTCATGTCTCATCGTACATCGCCCGCGCGGTTAACGGAAGCCCGGCCCGATCCGGATAGGGTTAGCATAACATTAACGTCTCTTTGAGACTTTATGAGCGCGAAGGTGGTTCACCCGAGTCGAAGCGACGAATGAGAGTACCGGTGCTGCATGGACGCACCGGCTCATCGCATTCGGCCGACAGCAAGGTTCCGAACCACACCGACATGACGTCATCGAGACCAGCGCATCTCTCGCTCCGCATCGTTTCGAAGCCTGCCGGACAGATCCGGCTTTGGGAGGACGTCCATCTACATGACCGAAACGGCGACCCGTAAGACATTTTCGGTGAACCAGCGCCTCTGGACGCTGGCTGGAGCAGCCTTTGTCGGCATAGGCACCATGCTGATTGTCGGATGGTATGAAGGCAGGCAGGTCGACCAGGCGCTTGCCCGGTCAACCGAGGTCCGGCATCTGGTGGACGTCGCAAACGAACTGCGAATCGCCAACCTGCGCCTTGTCCTCGCCGCCATGGATACGATCATCGACGCGGACGAACGGCAGATTCACCCCGACCGGCTGCAGGCCATCAATGATGGGATCAGGCAACTGTCCGAAGGAGGAGCGGACCTGAAGGCGCTCGCCGGTGCGGTGGGCAATCCCGCAATGGTTTCGACCTACGATGCCGACCTGAAGGAGGTCGCCAAGGCGATCCAGGGCGACCTCAAGGCCCTCGTTGAAGGCGGTGCGCCCGAAGAGGAATACGCCAGGCTCGATGATACGATCGACGGCGCCGGCGAACGCCTCACCAATATTCTGGCCGACCTCGCCAATGGCGGCGACGCGCTTGTCAGTGCACGCGTCCAGGAAGCAAATGCGCTCTCGGCAACCTCGCTTTACGTGCAGATCGGCTGCGGGCTGCTTGCGCTCTTCACAATGGCAATACTTCAGACCGTCCATGGCGGCGCCATCCGGCGCGGCATCGACGGCGTCCGCGCCAGCATGCAGCGGATCATCGGCGGCGACTATACGACGACCGTGTCCGGCACCGACCGCGGCGACGAAATCGGCGAAATGGCGCGCGCGACGGACATCTTCCGCCTTGCAGCCGTCGAACGCCAAACGCTGGAGGCCAGTCTCGCGGACGAACGACACCAGAACGAGCTTCGCCGCCAATCCCGCGACGAGGAGCAGAAAGCCGACGCCCAGGCGCTTCACTTTGCCGTCGATTCGCTGGGCGAAGCACTGAACCGCCTCTCCGAAGGCGATCTTTCCGCAACGCTGAGCCGCCCGTTCCGCGACGACCTCGAACGCCTCCGGCAGGATTTCAATCGGGTCGTCGAGCGGCTGCGTCACGTCATGACGGAAGTCACGACCAGCGCCAGTTCCATCGGCGCGAATGCCAACCAGATGCGCTCCGCCGCCGACGATCTTGCCCGTCGCACCGAAAAGCAGGCGGCGTCTCTGGAAGAGACGTCATCGGCGCTCGAACAGATCACCGCGACCGTCCGCAGCACCACCCATCGCGCCGAGGAAGCAAGCGAGATGGTGGGCCACACCAAGGATTATACCGAACAATCCACCACGGTCGTTCGGGACGCAACGGCTGCCATGGAACGGATCGAGGATGCAACGGCCGAGATCGGCAAGATCATCAACGTCGTCGACGAGATCGCCTTCCAGACCAACCTTCTGGCGCTGAATGCCGGCGTCGAGGCGGCCCGCGCAGGCGAGGCCGGCAAGGGCTTTGCGGTCGTCGCCCAGGAGGTGCGCGAACTCGCCGGACGTGCTGCGGGTGCCGCCAAGGATATCAAGGCGTTGGTGACCCGCTCCAATCAGGAGGTCAAGACGGGCGTGGATCTGGTGAAGGCCACAGGCGAAGCCCTCACGCGCATTGGCGATGATGTGCTGAAAATCAATGATCACGTTCACGCGATCTTCACTTCTGCGCGCGAACAATCCACCGGACTGACAGAGATCAACAGCGCAATCGGCCAGATGGACCAAGCAACCCAGCAGAATGCCGCCATGGTGGAGCAGAGCACCGCCGCGAGCCATTCTTTGGCAAGTGATGCGGAAACCCTCAGCCGACTGATCGGCCAGTTCCAGATCCGTGGCGGCAATGGCCCGCACGCCGTCGATGTCGCGAGCGCCTCCACGCCAGCAAAACCCTCCCCCGCACTGAACTTGATGAACAAGCTCGCGGGAGCATTCAGCAATAGCCCGGCCTCTGCCAGGAAGGCTTCGGGCTCCTCAGACAAATGGGAAGAGTTCTGACATGACCAATGCCATCAAGCAGTCCGGCGCGTATCTCGAGATCGTCTCCTTCCATCTTGGAGACCAGGAATTCTGCATCGACATCATGGCGATCCGCGAAATCCGCGGCTGGGCACCGGTGACCCCGATGCCGCACACGCCGCCTTACGTTCTCGGCCTCATCAACCTGCGCGGCGCGGTGATCCCGGTCATCGACATGGCCTGCCGCCTCGGCATGAAGATGACCGAGCCCTCCGAACGCTCCGCGATCATCGTGACGGACATCCGCGGCAAGCTGGTCGGCCTGCTGGTCGAACAGGTTTCCGACATGATGACCATCCGCGGCGAGGATCTGCAGCCGGCGCCGGAGATCATTCCGGAAGCCCAGCGCGCCTTCTGCCGCGGCATCGTGGCGCTCGAAAAGACCATGGTCTGCTTCCTGAACCTCGACACCGTCATCGCCGATGAACTGGAACGCGAAGCAGCCTGATTTTGCAGTGCAAACAGAGGCTTGGAGACTTCCGCCGCAAGCACCCGCGGCGGAAGGTTAACATATTGTAATCATTAATTTATTCATTACACAAATTTAAGAATAATATCCGGAACCGCTTTTGTGCGCTGCGAGTTCTTCCGTCGCAAAACGCCCAACCGAACCGCTTCAAAACTCTTCGGCTGGTTTACGAAGACAGGAGAATGACCATGAACAAGGCTTTTGCACTCGCAGTCCTGATGTCCGTCGCCACGATGGGAAGCGCCTATGCCCGTGAGATGGGTTCGATGGCAGTCCCGGCCGGCAATAATGATGTCCGGATCATCTATACCGATCCGGGCGCAGACGACAGCGCCCGCTTCCTCAGCATTCCGGATACCTTTGCCCATCCCGACCAGTCGACGGTCAAGGCAGCCCAGAACGAGGTGAGAACCGATTCCAGGCTCCGCCAGACGCTCGTCAGCCAGAATGTCGAACTGAACAACGTGGTCGGCATCGAAAAGGCGGCGGATGGCAGCAGGATCGTCTACGTCCGCTGATCCATGATCCCGGCAACCGGGCGTACCCGCCCGGTTCCCGCAGACGGCAGGCCGGATCAGGGCTGCGGCTTGCCGTTCTTCCAGACGGCGTTCTGGTTGTAGAGCGGAACCGTCGAAATCGCCATCTTCGCCGATCCCTCGACGACATGCCGCGAATGCGCGAGATAGACCAGGGTATCGTTCGCCTTGTCATAGATGCGCTTGACGAGAAGATCCTTCCAGATCAGCGAGCGGCCTTCGCGGAAGACTTCCTCACCGCCTCTGGACAGGTCGATATCGCCGATCTCGATCGGCCCGGTCTGCCGGCAGGCGATCGAGCTGTTCGACGGGTCTTCGAACCAGTTTCCCTGCTTCAGGCGGTCGATGATCGAGCGGTCGAAATAGGTGACGTGGCAGGTCACCCCCTTGATTTCCGGATCCGCAATCGCCTCCACGACGATGTCGTTGCCGATCCAGTCAACTCCGACCTTGCCGACCACTTCGGCGGAAGCTGGAATGGAGAGAAAGGCGACGGAAAGGGCAGCTGCGGATGCGAGGCGGTTCAGGCGTTTCATGGACAGGAACTCCGGTAAACAATCCGTGATCTGAGATAAGACGTGCCAGCGCCGTTACAAGCAGGCATGTCCGAATGTCTCACTTCAGACGACAGGTACAGGGATCATAGCCACCGGAGAAGAGGCGACCGACCTTCATGCCGATCGCAGCGGGAATATCGCGGACATGCGAAACCTGCAGGGAGCCGGCAATGGCAATCGTCGCTTCGGCACAGATCGCGGCATCCTCTGCCGCGTTGTGATGCGTAAACCGCAACCCAAGATGGTCGGCGAGAACATTCAGCTTGTGGGAGCCGAGATGAGGCCAGACCTTCTTGGCCATCTTCACGCTGCAGAGATAGGCAAGCTCGGGATAGCTCTGCCGATAGGCATCGAGGCAGGCGCGCCAGACGCTGAAATCGAAGGCGGCGTTGTGGGCGATCATCGTCGCCCCGTGGAAATCGTCGGCAAATTCGTCCATGACCTCGGGAAACTCACCCGCGTCTTCGACATGTTCCGGCCGGATGCCGTGAATGGCGATATTGAAGGACGAGAAGCGCATATCCTTGGGACGAATGAGCCGTTCCTCCACCCGCACGACCTCGCCGTCCTCGATCCATGCCAAACCTACCGAACAGGCGCTGCCGCGCTGTTCATTGGCGGTTTCGAAATCGATGGCTATGGTCTTCAAAGGCTGGTCCCGAATGGATGTCGACCGACTTCTACAGCCCGCGACCCGATTCGGCAAAGACGGGCGGTATGAACTCTTGACGCTTCGCACGCTCTCTGGCTTCATGCCGGTCATGACCAAGTTCGCCGCCCATATGCATCTTACCGTGACCATCCATCCCGCAGGGTGCGTGGCGGTTTTGGCGCGTTAGCCGGTCATCCGTCCACCAACCCTGCCAAAGCAAGGCAGGGTCGGTTCTCCCGCTCTGCTTCGGCGAAACGAAGGAGAGTATGATGAGTGAATTCGATACCCCGCCCCCGCTCGATCCGGATGCCCGATGGCCCACAGGCCTGTCGATCCGCGCACGCACGCCGGACGACGCTCCGGCGATCGCCACCCTGATCAACCTGCCCGGCTACCGCTACGGCACGTTGCGCATACCCCACCACACGCCAGACGAGGTTCGCAAGAACGTCGAGAATCAGTCCAGCAATTCCTTTGAACTCATCGCCGAGCTCGAAGGTCGCATCGTCGGCATTTGCGGGCTCAGCCGCTTTCCCAACCCGCGCCGGGCGCATGCCGGCAGCATCGGCATGGGCGTCCACGACGCCTATCAGGGCCGCGGCATCGCCAGGGCGCTGCTCGGCGAAATCCTCGCCATCGCTGACCGCTGGCTGAACCTGAAACGGGTCGAGTTGACCGTCTATACCGACAACGACCGCGCCATCCGCCTCTACGAACGGAACGGCTTCGTCAAGGAAGGCCACCTCCGCTGCTTCGGTTTTCGCGATGGCGAATATGTGGATGCCTATACGATGGCCAGAATTCGGACGTGAGCGTCACCCGCCGATAAAGGCCAGCCATTCGTCCTCGTCCATCACCTGGACGCCGAACTCTCTCGCCTTGTCGAGCTTGGAGCCGGCGCCCGGGCCTGCCACGACGAAGTCGGTTTTCTTCGAGACCGAGCCCGCCACCTTGGCGCCGAGGCTTTCTGCCCTCGCCTTCGCCTCGTCGCGGGTGAATTTTTCGAGCGATCCGGTGAAGACGACGGTCTTGCCGGAGACCGGGCTGCCGCTTGCGGCAATCTGCTCGGCCTCCTGCGGCGTCACCTCCTCGAGAAGCCGCGTGATGACCTCGACATTGCGCGGCTCCTTGAAGAACTCCACGATGGCGCGCGCCACGACCTCGCCGATACCCTCGATATTGTTGAGGTCGTCCCAGGCGTCACCGGAAAGATCGGCGGCCTCGTTCATGGCCTTCTCAAAGGCTTCGTAAGTGCCGTAGGCGCGGGCGAGCAGCTTGGCGTTCGTCTCGCCGATATGACGGATGCCGAGCGCATAGATGAAACGATGAAGCGCGGTCTCGCGGCGGCTATCGATCGCGTCGAAGAGCTTCTTGACGCTGACCTTGCCGAATCCTTCGATATTCTCCAGCTTCGTGAGCGGTGAATCCTCCTGCCGTTTCTTCAGCGTGAAGATATCGGGCGCAGTACGGACCTGCAGTGCCGGATCCTCGCTTTCGAAGAAGAAATCGATCTGCTTGGAACCAAGCCCCTCGATATCGAAGGCATTGCGTGACACGAAATGCTTGAGATGCTCAACGGCCTGGGCGCGGCAGACAAAGCCGCCGGTGCAGCGTGTCACCGAATCAAGCTTGCCCGTCTTCTCGTTCTTCTCGCGCACCGCATGGCTGCCGCAGACCGGACATTTCTTCGGAAACTCGTAAGGCACGGCGTCCGGAGGACGTTTTTCCATGACGACGTCGAGCACCTGCGGGATGACGTCGCCGGCCCGCTGCACGATGACCGTGTCTCCGATACGGATATCGTGCTCCTCCTCGCGGATGCGCTCGCCGGAATTGCCGATGCCCTTGATGTAATCCTCGTTGTGCAGCGTCGCGTTGGTGACCACCACGCCGCCGACAGTCACGGGCGTGAGACGCGCGACAGGCGTCAGCGCGCCGGTGCGGCCCACCTGGATATCGATCCTCTCCACACGGGTGAAAGCCTGCTCGGCCGGGAACTTGTGCGCCGTCGCCCAGCGCGGTGAGCGGGAGCGGAAGCCGAGCCTTCCCTGCAGGTCGAGCCGGTCAACCTTGTAGACCACCCCGTCAATCTCGTAATCGAGGTCCGGACGCTTTAGCCCGATCTGCTTGTAATGGTCGATAATGTCATCAACCGAGTTTAACCGCTTCATCAGCGGGTTGACCGGAAACCCCCATTCCTTGAATTTCTCCACCATGCCCATCTGGGTGTCGGCCGGCATTTCCGACATCTCGCCCCAGGCATAGGCGAAGAATTTCAGGTTTCGGCTGGCCGTCACTCTGGCGTCGAGCTGGCGAAGCGATCCGGCGGCGGTGTTGCGCGGGTTGACATAGGTCTGCTTGCCTTCCGCTTCCATCTGCGCGTTGAGCGCCAGAAAGTCGCTCTTGCGCATATAAACCTCGCCGCGCACCTCGATGACGTCCGGCACGCCGGTCGGCAGGCGGTTGGGGATTTCCTTGATGGTCCTGATGTTCTCGGTAACGTTTTCGCCGGTCGTGCCGTCTCCGCGCGTCGCTGCATTGACGAGCCGCCCGTGCTCGTAACGGATCGACATGGAGAGCCCGTCGATCTTGGGCTCCGCCGTAAACGCGATGGAACCATCCGGAAGCTGTCCGAGGAAACGGTAGACGGAGTTGACGAAGTCGCGCACGTCGTCGTCGGAAAACGTGTTGTCGAGCGACAGCATCGGCCGCGCATGGGTGATCGGCGCGAATGTCGGCAAAGGTGCGGCGCCGACGCGGATCGACGGGCTGTCGGCCCGGATCAGCTTCGGAAACCGCTTCTCGATCGCATCGTTGCGCCGCTTCAGCGCGTCATAATCAGCATCGGAAATCTCAGGCGCATCGTGGCCGTGATAGAGCTCGTCATGACGGGCGATCTCGGCCGCCAGATAAGCGAGCTCGGCTGCGGCCTGTTCTTCGGTCAGGTCTTCGACGGGCGTTTTTTCGACGGACATGTGGATGCACTCCTCGCGATCGCGGAGTCGTTTTTTTAGAGCAAATTTCCGCAATGGGAAGAGAGCGATGCGGGAAGGTCGCCCTAGACCCAATCGAGCGCATTGCGAAGCCTGATGCCGCTGACATGCAGGCTGCTCTGCCAGAGAGGCTTGAGAGGCTTCAGGCTGTCGACGACGCGAAGCGCGACACCCCGCGGCGCGAATTCCCGGTCCAGCCCGGACATCGCGGCAACACCGATCGGCACGACAGGCCGGCGGGCGACCCACATGCCGGCGTCATCGAGATCCTCGAACCCTTCAACCGGCATTTCGTAACGACAGATCGTTTCCCCGCTCAAACGATCGAGCCACACGCGTTCGACATAGGCTACGGCGCGCCAATCGCCGAGCCAGGATCGGCGGTCGTCCGCAAGCGTGTCCGGCTTCGCCCAGATCAGAATCCGGGGGCAATCGCGCGGAAAGAGATACATGAATTCGTGTGCTTCATCGATCGCCCAGACAAGCGGACCATTCAGCCATTCCTTGCCGGGTTGCCGCGGCGACGCAACCCGGACCGGCCGCGGCTCGAAGCGTTCGATACCCGGATCGTCGCTGAAATGGTAAAGCCGCATCTGCGATCAGCCGCCGCCGGCAAGCAGCCGCTTTGCCGCTGCCCGCGCCTCGTCCGTCACGGAAGCCCCTGCCAGCATGCGGGCGATCTCCTCCGTGCGGTGCTCCGGTTCCATCGTGGCAACCTGAGTGGCGATCTTGTCCGAGCCTTGCCCAGCCGGTCCCTTGGAGATCAAGAGATGGGTCGCCGCGCGCGCCGCCACCTGCGGTGCGTGCGTCACTGAAAGCACCTGCACCTTCTCGGAAAGCCGCTTCAGCCGCTGGCCGATCGCGTCTGCCACCGCGCCGCCGACGCCGGTGTCGATTTCGTCGAAGACCAGCGTCGGAGCCGAGCCGCGATCCGCAAGCGCCACCTTGAGCGCCAGCAGGAAACGCGACAACTCTCCGCCGGATGCAACCTTCATGATCGGGCCGGGACGCGTGCCGGGGTTGGTCTGCACATGGAACTCGACCGTGTCTATGCCTTCCGCAGTCGCAGCCTCGAGATCGCTTGCCACCTCCACCATGAAGCGGGCGCGTTCCAGTTTCAGTGCCGGCAACTCGGTCATCACGGCCTCCGCCAACGCCTCGGCGCCATGCCGGCGCTTCCCCGACAGGGCGACGGCCGCCCGATCGTATTCCGCCTTGGCGGCGCCCGTCAGCTTTTCGAGCTCGGCAAGCTTCTCCTCGCCGGCATCGAGGTCGGCAAGATCGGCGATCATCTTTTCGGTAAGCGCCGGCAGGTCGGCGACGGCAACGGAATATTTGCGGCCAGCGGCGCGCAATGCGAACAGCCGCTCCTCCACCCGCTCCAGTTCGCGCGGATCGAACTCGGTCTTCCGGAGCGCCGCCTCGATCTCCATCTGCGCGTTGGAGAGATGGTTGAGCGCCGTGTCGAGCAGTTCAACCGTTTCCTCCAGCAAGCCCGGCGCCTCATGGCTCTTGCGTTCGAGACGCCGCACCAGTGAACCAATCAGCGGAACTGGAGATGCATTGCCGTTGAGGAATTCGGAGGCTTCCGAAATGTCGCCGGCGATCCGTTCGGCCTTCTGCATGCGGGACCGCTGCTCGGCAAGCTCGTCCTCCTCTCCGTCCTGAGGTGCCAGTGCTTCGAGTTCCTCGACCGAGGCGCGGATGTAATCAGCCTCGCGGGCGGCAGCCTCCACCCTGGCCCGATGGGTCCGGAAGGCACGCTCGGCATCCTTCCAGGTCTTGTAGAGGCCGGAAAGCTGCTGGACCTCATCGCTCAAAGCGGCAAATGCATCGAGAAGCGTGCGATGCGCATCCGTATCGATCAATGCCCGGTCGTCGTGCTGTCCGTGGATTTCGACGAGAAGCTGCCCCGCCTGCCGCATGAGCTGAACGCTCACCGGCTGATCGTTGATGGAGGCACGTGTGCGGCCATCGGCGGACTGGATGCGGCGGAAGATCAGGTCGCCGTCGTCATCGATCCCGTTCTCCCGCAGAAGCTGACGGGCGGCGTGTGTGCCGGACACGTCGAAGACGGCAGTCACCTGCCCTTTCTCTTCCCCGTGCCGCACAAGGCCACCGTCACCGCGGCCACCGAGCGCGAGCGACAGACTGTCGAGAAGGATCGATTTGCCCGCGCCCGTTTCGCCGGTCAGCACCGAAAGGCCGGTCTCGAAGGCAAGATCCAGCCGCTCGATCAGAACGATATCGCGGATCGACAACTGGATCAGCATGTTTCCCCGATCTTGCGCTGTACCTTACGCGCCGATGAGCTTTGCTCCGGCGCGAGAAATCCACGAACCGCGATTCTCGCGAGGCTCGACGCCGCCGCTCTGCAACAGCTTGTAGGAATCGGCATACCACTGGCTGTCCGGATAGTTGCGTCCGAGAACGGCCGCGGCAGTCTGCGCCTCCTCGGCGATACCCATCGCATAATAGGCCTCCGTCAGCCGCGCCAGAGCCTCTTCCACCTGGTTGGTGTTGGAATACTGTTCGACCACGACGCGGAAGCGCTGGATCGCCGCGAGGTACTCCTTGCGCTCCAGATAATAGCGGCCGACCTGCATCTCCTTGCCGGCGAGCTGGTCACGCGCAAAGCGGATCTTGGCCTGCGCGTCCTCGACATATTCGGAATCGGGATAGTCCTTGATGACCTTGTTCATCGCTTCGATGGTGCGCATCGCAGCCTTCTGATCCTGCGTCACGTCGGCAATCTGCTTCGAATAGGCAAGACCGACCAGATACTGCACATAAGCTGAATCCTGCGATTGGGGATACTGGCTCATGTAGCGGTTGCCGGTGGTGATCGCCTCGTCGTTGCGGCCCAGCCGGTATTTGGTGAAGGTGCTCATGACGAGCGCCTTGCGGCCCCATTCGGTGAACGGGTTCTGCTTGTCGATCGCATCGAACTTGCGGCCTGCCTCGGCGAGGTTACCGGCCTTCATGTTGGCGAGGCCCTGGTTGTAGAGCGTTTCCGGCGGATCGGTCTCCATGCCGAGCTTTGTGATGTCGATATCGCGGTCCGATTGGCAAGCCGTCATGCCCAGACCGGCGCCAGCCAGCATCAGCGAGACAAGCGCCATTCTTGCCGTCTTACGCATTCCAACAGACCTTACATGGTTCATTCGACAGTTCCCGATCGTCCCGCGCATTGAAGCCCTGCCCCGAGCAGGCGGTTCTACCCATAAAAGCAAAGGGAGAGCAACGCAATGATGGCGCATTAATGCATTTTTGTGGCATTGCAGGTCGTCGCCCAAAAGAAAAGGCCGCCTCCGAGGAAGCGGCCAGGTGGACTGGATCATATTTTTTTCAGGCGAACCAGGGCGTCAGTTCCGGCACGCTGACCGGCACGAATTCCCCTGCCCGCACGCGAGCCGCACGCGACGACGGAGCCTCGACGACTTCGTAGGCCGTCGGATCGCTCATGAGCGCCTTCAGCGCATTCGCATTCATCTTGTGACCGCCGCGATAGGACCGGTAGCAGCCGATGAACTGTGCACCGGCCAGCGCCAGATCGCCGACGGCGTCCAGCGCCTTGTGGCGAACGAACTCATCCTCGTAGCGCAGACCTTCGACATTCACGACCGTATCATCGTCGGAAATGACGACCGAATTCTCGAGCGAGGAGCCGAGCGCATAACCGGCGGCCCAAAGGCGTTCCACATCACGCATGAAGCCGAACGTGCGGGCGCGGGAAAGCTCCTGCTTGAAAGTCTCCGGCGTCAGATTGCCTTCCCACTTCTGCCGGCCGATGAGCGGCGAGGAAAAGTCGATCTCGACTTCGAACCGGGTGCCGTCATGCGGACGGAACTCGGCCCAGGATGAACCCGAATCGATACGCACCGGTTTCACGACACGAATATAACGGCGCTTGATGCCGAGATTGACGATGCCGACCTGCTCGATCGCCTCGATGAAGGGATAGGAGCTGCCATCCATGATCGGCATTTCGCTGCCGTCGACATCGATCACGACATTGTCGATACCGAGAGCATAAAGAGCCGCCATGACATGCTCGATCGTGGCAATCCACCTTGCGGGCGAACTGCCGAGAACGGTGCACAGATCCGTCGGACCGACCTGAGAAGAGACGGCGCGGTATTCCACAGAACTGTCGTCTTCGAAAACGCGCGTGAACACGATGCCGGTACCGGCTTCGGCAGGCTGGAAGGTAATATCGACAGGCGCTCCGGAATGAACGCCTATCCCCGTCAAGGTTACCGGGGCGGCGATGGTGGTCTGGAAACCGAGCAATCCGATGGTCATTCCTACTGCCTTCTTTATCGTCGGATCCCTAAGGCAAAGTGATCCGAAATTCCTGGCGTCCAGAGACCAATCACCTGAATCGGGAGGCCTCATTCCGCGTCTTTCATCGCACTACATACGCAGCCGTCCGGCGCATTCCAAATCACTGTTCGTTTCCGATTGTTACGTTGTTAACTCCGCGTACGGGTTAAGAAAACGAGCAAAGGCCCGGATGCGTGATCCGGGCCTCTTTCACATTTCGTGACCGTTGTTAACTCAGTTCGACTGGCGGCGCAGGAAGGCCGGAATTTCGAGCTGATCGTCCTCGTGATGAGCCTGCGGAACGGCGCGGCCATGGTCGTCGAGGTTACCGCGACGCGGCGCATAAAGGCTGGCTTCCGGCGACAGCGGACGACGCTGCTGGGGAGCAGGAGCAGGAGCCGTCATGTCGCTGACCTGCTCTTCCTCATCGCGGCGGCCGAGCGAATTGGTGATTCGCTTCAGGAGCCCCATCGGACCACGCTCTTCCTGCACATGCTGTACGGGTTGAGCGCGGCGGTCCATCTCGGCCTTCACGACCGGCGGAAAGTCTTCAACCTTCGGCATGCGCACCGGTTCGACAACCGTCGAGACGGAAGGAGCGACCGGCTCATGGTGGACCGGCTGCGCCATGCGGGGCGCCGGCTGCGTCATTGCCGGAGCAGGCTGCGAGGCCGGAGCCGGACGGCTCGCGATCGGGGCAGGAGCGTCAACCGGGGCAGCACCGAAGATGCGGCTCTGCGGCCGGAATTCTTCATGATGATGTTGCATAGCCGGTTGGGAAGCGGCCGGCTGAGGTGCCGGGGCAGCCTGCTGCGGCTCGGGTATGGTGAGCTCGCGCTCCATCTCGGCCTCTGCCATGCGGATCGTCTCGGCGATCGGGTCGACAGCCGGCTTCGGAGCCGGGGCGGCCTGGGCAACCGGAGCCGGTTGAGCCGCAACGGACGGAGCCGACGACACGGCCGCAGACGGACGAATCACCGGCCTCTGAGCAGCGCGCATCTCAGCGGCCCGGATATCGACCGAGGCAGCGCCACGATCGATGCCGGTGGCGACGACCGACACGCGGATCAGGCCTTCAAGCGCTTCGTCGAAGGTCGCACCAAGGATGATGTTCGCATCCGGATCGACTTCCTCGCGGATGCGGGTCGCGGCCTCATCGACTTCGAAGAGGGTCAGGTCGCGGCCGCCGGTGATCGAGATCAGCAGCCCCTGAGCGCCCTTCATTGAGGTCTCATCGAGGAGCGGGTTGGCAATCGCCGCTTCCGCCGCCTGCATCGCACGGCCCGGACCGGACGCTTCGCCCGTGCCCATCATCGCGCGGCCCATCTCGCGCATCACCGACCGGACGTCGGCAAAGTCGAGGTTGATCAGGCCTTCCTTGACCATAAGGTCGGTAATGCAGGCGACACCGGAATAGAGCACCTGATCGGCCATCGCAAAAGCGTCCGCAAAGGTCGTCTTGTCGTTGGCAATGCGGAAGAGGTTCTGGTTCGGAATGACGATCAGGGTATCGACCGACTTCTGCAGCTCCTGAATTCCAGATTCGGCGAGCCGCATGCGACGCTGGCCTTCGAAGTGGAACGGCTTGGTGACAACACCAACGGTGAGGATGCCCTTCGAACGGGCGGCCTGCGCGACAACGGGTGCAGCACCCGTACCTGTGCCGCCGCCCATGCCGGCGGTCACGAAGCACATATGCGTACCGTTCAGGTGATCGACGATCTCGTCGAGGCATTCTTCAGCGGCGGCGCGACCAACTTCCGGCTGCGAGCCGGCGCCGAGACCTTCGGTGACCCGGACACCCATCTGGATGATCCGTTCAGCCTTGGTCATCGTGAGCGCCTGGGCATCGGTATTGGCGACAACGAAATCGACGCCTTCCAGCCCGGCCGTGATCATGTTGTTGACGGCGTTGCCGCCGCCGCCGCCGACGCCGAATACGGTGATGCGCGGCTTCAGCTCGTTAATTTCCGGCTTTTGCAGCTTGATGGTCATTGCAGCAGTTCCTTCTTCTTCAGGCCGCATCGCCGCCGGCCAATTCATTCCAACTCTTCTCTGAGGCAGTGGGCAGAAGCCCCCGCATCAAAAACTCTCCTTCAGCCACTGGCCCACGCGCGCCAGCCGGCCGTTGCCACTGCCAAGCGAAGCCATAAGCCCGCTCTGAGAGGCATGTGTTTCCATGTCCGCAACCTGCGGATAGATCATCAGACCGACGGCCGTCGAAAAGGCCGGGCCTTTGGCTGCCGCCGGCAAACCGGAGACGCCCATCGGACGGCCGATGCGGACGTTGCGCGCCAGGATGCGGCGGGCGGTCTCCGAAAGGCCGGTGAGCTGGCTTGCGCCGCCCGTCAGCACGACACGCTTGCCGACGATCGGGCTGAAGCCCGACTTCTGGATACGGTCGCGGATCAGTTCCAGGGTTTCCTCGATACGGGCCCGGACGATGCGGGTGACCAGCGAACGCGGCACCTGTGTCGGCTGGTCGCGGTCGTCCTCGCCGATCGGCGGCACCGAAATCACGTCGCGCTCGTCGCCGCTGTTCATCTGGGCCGAACCATGCACGACCTTCATGCGCTCCGCATCCTCGATGCGGGTCGACAGACCGCGCGCCAGATCGGTCGTGACGTGATGGCCTCCGAGGCTTATCGCATCCGTATGGACGAGCTTGCCTTCCGCAAAGACCGAGATCGTCGTCGTGCCGCCACCCATGTCGATTGCAGCGCAGCCAAGCTCGACCTCGTCGTCGACGAGGGCCGCGAGGCCGCTGGCATAGGGCGTGGCAACCATGCCCTCGACTGAAAGATGGGCGCGATTGACGCAGAGCTCGAGGTTCTTGAGCGTAGCGCGTTCGGCGGTGACCACATGCATGTCGACGCCCAGCTCGTCGCCGAACATCGCCAGCGGATCACGGATTCCGCGCTCGCCGTCCAGCGAAAAGCCGGTCGGAAGCGAATGCAGGATTGCACGGTCCTGACGCAGCGACTGCTGGCTTGCCGCGACGAGAACCTTCTTGAGGTCTGCCGCCTCGACTTCCTGACCACCGAGATCGATCGTTGCCGTATAGACGTCGCTTGCCAGCCGGCCGGCGGAGACGTTGACGATCAGGCTGTCGACGGTAAGGCCCGCCATGCGCTCGGCCGCATCGACCGCAAGCCGCACCACGCTTTCGGCAGCATCAAGATCGGCAATCACGCCCGACTTCACGCCGCGCGAGCGCTGATGGCCGATGCCGATGATCTCGATGTTATGGGTGCGTCCCGGCAGGACCTGGCTTTCCTGGCGCGGCGTCAGCCGGGCGATCATGCAGACCACCTTGGTGGAGCCGATGTCCAGGACGGAAACGACGTGGCTGCGCTTGGAGGAAAGCGGCCTCATGCGCGGCAGACCGAAATGGGAAGAACCGAAGACGCTCAAATTTGCTCTCCCGCTTTCTTAAGAGCCTTGGCCCGCGCTTCCAGCGCCTGCCCGCGACGCTCGACAGCGCCGGCGGTAAGCTGAATGGTCGTCCGGTCTTCGAGACGAAGATCGACGGCCGCAATGTCACGCTCCAGCACGCCCTGTTCCTTTTCAAGACGGGCAAGCACGGCAAGAGCCTTGGCGACATTGCTTTCCGGCAGCTTGAGTACGACACCGTTGTCGAGGTGCAGGTCCCAACGCCGGCCCGCGACGCGGACATAGGCTTTCACGCGGTTTTTCAGCTCGGGCCAGCCCGACATCTCCTCTTCGAAGGAAGAGGCAGCCGTCTCGGCATCGCGACCGACGAAGAGCGGAAGCGAGGTGAACTTGTTGTCGCGCAGCGGCGCGATCACGCTGCCGTTCTTCTCGATCAGCGAAAGCTCGGTACCGTGCTGCCAGATGCCGAATGCCTGACGCTCCTTGAGCATGACATCGATCGTCCTCGGGTAAACCTTGCGGACCTCCGCATATTCGACCCAGGGCAATTCCGAAAGCTTGCGGCGGGCCGCATCGATATCGAGCGCCACGAGCGATGTCGTGCCATCGAGGCCGAGAAGCTGGAGAATATCGATCTCCGAGGTTTGCTCATTGCCCGAAACGCGCACGTCTTCGATGGCGAAACCGACAGCCGCCGTCGTCGCCTGCGCGACCTCGTGACCGTGCCCACCGAGCGACATCCCGTAAAGGCCGACGGCAGCAAAGAAACCGAATGCCGACACGGTGCCCGTGTGGGGAGGAATATGAATTCGGCCCGTTGCAAGGCTGACGCAAAAACGCACCATCCGGCGAAGCGGCCGCGGAAGCACGCGACGCTCTTCGACACCGAGATAGAGAGCCTGAGAACGGCCGCGCGGTCCACCCGCTCTATTGCCGATCAACGCAAACACGTAGCATCCTCCACCATCCAACGGACCAGTTCACCAAAAGAGTGGCCGGCATGCGCGGCCATTTCGGGCACCAGCGATGTGGGGGTCATACCGGGCTGCGTATTGATTTCGAGCCAGATAATCTCACCATCCTCGGAGAAACGGTCGTCGTAGCGGAAGTCTGAGCGACTGACGCCCCGGCAGCCCATCGCCTGATGCGCCTTGAGCGCCAGTGTTTGAATCTTTTGGTAAACATTCGGTGAAATTTGCGCAGGAATGATGTGTTTCGAGCCACCTTCGGCATATTTTGCATCGTAATCGTAAAAAGCATGACTTACCGGCAGGATTTCCGTTACGCCAAGCGCCACATCGCCCATGACCCCACAGGTCAGCTCGCGGCCGTAAACGTAACGCTCGACGAGCACGTGATCCCCGTAACGCCATTCGGAGGAACCGATGACTTGAGGCGGATGCGGCTGATTCTCCCGGACAATGACGACGCCAAAGGATGACCCTTCGCGCACCGGTTTCACCACATAAGGCGGAGCCATCGGATGCGTGCTGGAAATATCGAAGCGGTTCATTGCCTTGGCTTCCGCAACGGGAATGCCGACCGCCTGAGCGACCCGCTTGGCCTGATGCTTGTCCATGGCGAGCGCAGACGCCAGAACGCCGGAATGGGTGTAAGGTATCTGCAGATATTCGAGAATGCCCTGGATCGTTCCGTCCTCGCCAAAAGGCCCATGCAATGCATTTAAGGCAACGTCCGGCCTGAGATCGGTGAGCACCGTCGCAATATCCCGCCCGACATCGACGCGAGTGACGCGATAGCCCTCACCCTCAAGAGCATCGGCACAGGCATTGCCCGAAGACAGGCTTACAGGCCGCTCGGAGGAAAGCCCTCCCATCAAAACAGCGACATGCTTGCCACTCATCGTTCACTCCCGAAAAAAGGACTTCAGTCTATGCCACGGCGCTTGCGCCAAACTCGTTCCGGAGGCGATTCCCACCGGATATAAGATTTGACTGCATTAGTGCCTCAATATGGTTAACAAATCGTTTACTTTGATTAATGCCACCGGGCAAAGGCATGAAAATAAAGGAAAAATCGAATGAGCGATTATTAACGTATTCCGTCATGACGCGAATGAGCGCCTGCATCGATACGGACTTCGAACTATTATTCTTGATGATTAAATCCGACCTGAATGACGTCCGGACGAGAAAAAGCCCGCGAGACCGACAATCTCGCGGGCTTTCTTTTAAGGCAGAATGCGGCTTACCTTCGGCCTGGATCGTTGCCGATCATTCCGAATCGTCCACAACCTTCCATGCCAGAGCGCCGAGGACCGCGCCGACGATAGGAGCCACCCAGAAGAGCCAAAGCTGCTCGAGCGCCCAGCCCCCGGCAATCACCGCCACGCCGGTGGAACGGGCCGGATTGACGGACGTATTGGTGATCGGGATCGAGATCAGATGGATGAGCGTCAACGCGAGACCAATCGCGATCGGAGCAAAGCCGGCCGGTGCCTTTGGCCCGGTCGCTCCCAGGATGATGAAGATGAAGAAGCCGATAAGAACGATTTCCGCAAGCAACGCGGAGGTCAGTGAATAACCGCCGGGTGAGTGCTCGCCATAGCCGTTGGACGCAAAACCGCCGAGCTGGAAATCGGCCTTGCCGGAAGCGATGAGATAGAGAACCAACCCTGCAACAATACCTCCGAGCACCTGGGCAACGACATACTGAAGGAGATTGGAGGCCGGCAATCTGCCCGCCACCGTCAACCCGACCGATACCGCCGGATTGAAATGTCCGCCGGAAATGCCACCGACGGCAAAGGCCATGGTAAGGACCGTCAGACCAAATGCCAGCGCGACGCCTACGAAGCCGATTCCAAGATCAGGAAATGCGGCAGCCACAACCGCGCTGCCGCATCCACCGAAGACAAGCCAGAAAGTGCCGAGGAATTCGGCTGCAAATTTCTTGAACATGTTGTTACATCCCCCTAATCGCGCGCCTCCGGCACGTGCCGGCATCAGGCGCGACTCACTTGATGCACAATGATTATGCAACGGCTGTTCGTGAACGCCCAATGAATAAGAAATGGCTGAAATATATTGTCCATTATCATACGCCTGGCGCGGAAAAACGAAACCAGAATATAAGAAAGATACCGCAAAATATTGATTTTACGGCATCTTGCAAGGATACTAGGCAGTAGTTTGGGGTATGGTCACTCGGTCGTGACGCCCTGGAATGGTCTGACCTCGCGACCTGGCATGAAGATGCCGAGCCGCTTGATTTCCCATTCAAGCTTGATGCCGGAATGTTCAAAGACGCGCTGACGGATGGTCTCGCCAAGATATTCCAGGTCGTAACCGGTCGCATGACCGATGTTGATCATGAAATTGCAGTGGAGCGAGGACATCTGTGCCCCGCCGCTCATCAGGCCACGGCCGCCCGCTTCGTCGATCAGTTTCCAGGCCGAATGGCCTTCCGGATTCTTGAAGGTCGAACCGCCGGTCTTTTCCTTGATCGGCTGCACCGTCTCGCGATGCTGGCGGACTGCATCCATCTCGGCGCGGATCTTCGCCCTGTCCTCGGGGTAACCTTCGAAGACAGCGTGCGTGAAGATCAGGTCTGCCGGCACCGATGAATGGCGGTAGCTGTAGCCCATCTCGTCCTTCGAGAACACATGCTTGTTGCCCTTGCGATCGACCGCATGGACTTCGACCACCCGGTCCGCCGTCTCCGTGCCGTTGGCGCCGGCATTCATGCGCAGCGCGCCGCCGATCGAACCCGGAATGCCGTAATAGAAGGCGAAACCACCGACCCCATTATCCATCGCCATGGCGGCGATATACTTATCGGGGCAAATGGCACCGGCCTGGATGCGGTTCTCGCCGACGAGATCGAGCCCGCCGAATCCCTTGGCGGAAAGGCGCAGGACTACGCCCGGAATGCCGCCGTCACGGACCAGCAGGTTGGAGCCGACGCCGACCACCGTCAGCGGCACGTCCTCCGGCAGGATCTTCAGGAAGGTGACGAGGTCATCGACGTCGTGAGGCTGGAACATAAGCTCGGCGAGACCGCCTGCCTGGAACCAGGTAACGCGATCCATCGGCGCATCCGGCGTCAGGCGCCCGCGCAGTTTGTTGACGTCATCCCCCAGCGACGCCAGCAGCTTTTCCCCATTCACCTGTTTCATTCCTTTTGTCCCGAAATATTTTCCAGTTCCTTCGGCAAGGCCGCCGCCCATTGCGTGATATTACCAGCCCCCAGAAGAACCACGAAATCACCTGGTTTCGCAATGCCCGATACAATCGAAGCAAGTTCGCCCGGCGATGCCATATAGCGCGCGTCGCGATGGCCACCCGAGCGGATGCGGGCAACCAGTGCTTCGGAACTGACACCTTCTATCGGCTCCTCGCCCGCGGCATAGACCGGCGCCAGGATAATGCTGTCGGCATCGTTGAAGCAGGTGACGAAATCCTCAAAGAGGCTCGACAGGCGCGTGTAGCGATGCGGCTGGTGAACGGCGATGATGCGGCCCTGGCAGGCCTCGCGCGCCGCCCTCAGGACCGCCTTGATCTCAACCGGATGATGACCGTAGTCGTCGAAGATCTGCACACCATTCCAGGTGCCGGTGAGCGTGAAGCGGCGTTTCACACCCCCGAAATTCGCAAGCCCCTTGCGGATATTCTCTTCCGAAATGCCGAGCCGGTTGGCGACTGCAATCGCAGCGGTCGCGTTCGAAATGTTGTGCCGGCCGGGCATCGGCAATGCCAGATCCTTGAAATTGAAGACGCGGCCGGTGCGGCGGCGGCGGATTTCCACATCGAAGATCGCGCGCGTGCCTTCCGTGCGAACGTTGGAGAAGCGCGCGTCAGCCTGAGGGTTCTCGCCGTAGGTGATGATCTTGCGATCCTCGATGCGCCCGACGAGCGCTTGCACTTCCGGATGGTCGAGGCAGAGCACGCCAAAGCCATAGAACGGTACATTCTCGACGAATTGCCGAAAAGCGGCACGCACCGCGTCGAAATTGCCGTAGTGGTCGAGGTGTTCCGGGTCGATATTGGTGACGACCGCAACATCAGCAGGAAGTTTCAGGAAGGTGCCGTCCGATTCGTCGGCCTCAACGACCATCCACTCGCCCTCACCCATCCGGGCATTGGTGCCATAAGCATTGATGATGCCGCCATTGATGACGGTCGGATCGAGCCCGCCAGCCTCCAGGAGTGTCGCAACCATCGAGGTTGTGGTGGTCTTGCCATGCGTACCGCCGATCGCGATCGCATTGCGGAAGCGCATCAGTTCGGCGAGCATTTCGGCACGGCGCACGATCGGCAATGATTTTTCACGCGCAGCGATCAGCTCGGGATTGTTCTTCTTGATCGCGGTCGACACGACGACAACTTCCGCATCGCCCAGGTTTTCTTCCCTGTGGCCGACAAACACCGGAATGCCCTTGTCGCGCAGCCGTTGGACATTGGCGCCGTCGGCCTGATCCGAGCCTTGCACCTTGTGGCCGAGATTGTGCAGAACCTCGGCAATGCCGCTCATGCCGATCCCGCCGATGCCGATGAAATGAACAAGCCCTATGGCCTTCGGCATCTTCATGCCCGCACTCCCCAATCTTCTGATTTACCGAAGTCCTTCGACGTCCTGAATTCCGCAATCGACTTGCGTTCGGCTATAGCCACGACCATATCCGCGAGCAAGCTCGCCGCGTTCGGATGTCCTGCCGTCTTGGCGGCGGTGGCCATTTTTTCCAGGCGATCCGGTTCCTTCATCGCAGCCGAAATGAGCGATGCCAGCTTTTCCGGCGAAAGCTCCGATTGCGACACGACCTGCGCTCCTCCGGTCGCCACGAGTGCCGCTGCATTAGCAGCCTGGTCATGATCCAGAGCATGCGGGTAAGGCACGAGAATGGCGGGCCGTCCGATCACTGCGATCTCGGAAACCGTGGAAGCACCCGAACGGCAGATGACGAGATGTGCAGTCGCCAGACGTTCGGCCATGTCCGAGAAGAACGATGAGATATCGGCCGGTGCGTTCAGTTTGGCAAAGCAGGAGATCACGCGATCCTTATCTTCCGGCCGCGCCTGCTGGGTGACGACAAGGCGGTCGCGCTCGGCCTTGTCGAGCAGGCTGAGCGCCGTCGGCACGACCGAGGAAAAATACTGAGCACCCTGACTGCCGCCGAAAACGACCAGCCGGAATGGATCGCTGCCGCGGGATGCAATGTAGGGAATATTAGAGGCAGCCAACACCGCCGGTCGCACCGGATTGCCGGTCGTGACGGTCTTGTCCGCATAGGGACCATCGTTCTCCGGCAGGAAGCCGCCGGCGATTGCCTGCACCTTGCCCGCCAACGCCTTGTTGGCGCGGCCCATCACGGCGTTCTGTTCGTGGATCATCGACGGCACGCCCATGGAGGTCGCCGCCATCAGCGGCGGCACGGTGGGGTAGCCGCCAAAGCCGACGACCGCGAGCGGCTTCAATTTGCCGACCAGGCGGCGGGCGGCGCGAAGCCCCGTCCAGAGCCTCCAGCCGGTACGGGCGACCGCAATCGGATTTTTCGAGCCCAGCGTGGCGGAAGGAACCACATGAATCTCGTCGGCCGGAAATGTGCCCGCGAAACGCTCCGCTCGGCTGTCGGTAACGAGATGGACGGAATAGCCCCGCGCCTTCAACTCATGCGCGAGCGCCTCCGCCGGAAATACGTGACCGCCGGTTCCCCCGGCGGCGAGAAGGATGATGCCCTTGGTCATCTACATTTACTCCGCCGGTACGCCTTGAGCGACACGGAACAGGCTCTTCTCCTTGGCCCGCTTTTCCGGGCGGTGACGCGTAAGCGCCAGAATGAACCCCGCCGTGATGCAGATAGCGATCATCGACGAGCCGCCATAGGAAATCAAAGGCAGCGTCATGCCTTTGGCCGGCATAAGTTCCAGATTGACGCCGATATTGATCAGCGACTGCATGCCAATCTGCAGCACGAGCCCCGCCACTGCAAAGCGGTTGAAGTCGTTGCCTTCCTTGAAGGCATGATTGAGGCCCCGCAACACGACGAAGGCGAAGACTGCCACCAGCGCCATACAGAAGATAATGCCGAATTCTTCCGCTGCAACGGAGAAGATGAAGTCAGTATGGCTGTCCGGCAGGATGCGCTTGACAATCCCCTCGCCCGGTCCCTGGCCAAACCAGCCGCCCTGCAGGATCGCTTCATGCGCCGTCTCGATCTGAAACCGGTCGCCTTCGCCCGTCAGGAACTTGTCGAAACGCGCGGTCACGTGGGGCAGCATGTAATAGGCCGCAAGAATGCCGCCTGTCCCGACACCGCCGAGCAGGACGATCCAGAGCCACGGCATGCCGGCCATGAAGAACATGCCGCCCCAGACGACGCTGGTGAGGATGGTCTGGCCGAGGTCGGGCTGGGCGACGAGCAGCGCCGCGACGATGCCGAACAGGATAATGGCGAAGAGATTGCCCGGAATTTCTGGCTGACGCGCATGCTCGGCAAAGAGCCAGGCGCAGACCACAACGAAGGCGGGCTTCATGAATTCGGAAGGCTGGATTGAGAACGTGCCGACACCGATCCAGCGCCGGGAACCCTTGACCTCAACGCCGAAAAACAGCGCCAGCACCATCAACGCCAGGGAAATGACGAGGAGGATGATCGCCGTGCGGCGCACCTGCCTCGGCGTCAGGAAGGAAAGACCGATCATCACCGCCAATGACGGAAGGATGAAGAGCGCATGCCGCTCGACGAAATGGAAGCTTGGCAGGCCGATTCGCTCGGCAACCGCCGGTGAGGCCGCAAAGGAGAGCATGAAGCCGATGCCCATCAAAAGCACGAAGGCGACGAGGAAGAAACGGTCGATCGTCCAGAACCAGTCTGCGAGCGGCCCTCGGTCTGCGCGGCTTACCATCTGTCAGCGTCCCTTTCCGGTCTCGATCAACATCGTGACTCCCTCGAGGGCCGCGACGTAGCCGACAAAGGCATCGCCGCGAACCTCGAAATTCTTGAACTGATCGAAGCTGGCGCAAGCAGGCGACAGCATCACCGCGGACGGCATCGCGTCAGCCCCCGCATCCGCTGCGGCATGCGCCACGGCCTTTTCGAGCGTGCCGGAAATCTCATAGGGCACCGCCTCGCCGAGGGTTGCCGCAAACGCCGGCGCCGCCTCTCCGATCAGATAGGCCTTGACGATACGCGGAAAGAGTGGAGCGAGGCTTGCGATCCCGCCCTCCTTCGGCAGACCGCCGGCAATCCAGTAGATACGGCCGTAGCTGGAAAGCGCCGGCGCTGCGGCCTCCGCGTTGGTTGCCTTCGAATCGTTGACGAACACCACCTGCCCGCCCCCATGGCGCAACTGGCCGACCGGCTGCATACGGTGCTTGAGGCCTGGAAAGGATTTCAGCCCCGCACGGATGTCATCCCTGGAAACGCCGACTGCCAGGCAGGCGGCGATTGCCGCGGCGGCGTTCTGGGCGTTGTGGCTGCCTTTAAGCGTCTGGACGCCGTCGAGATCGACAAGCACCGCAGAGGTGCCGCCCTGCGCCTCGATGATCCGTGTGCCTTCGGCATAAAGTCCATCGGCCACGACGTTGCGCTTGGATATGCGTCTCACCGACACTCCAGCCCGTTCGACGCGGTCGGCGATCAGGGCGCAATGGGAATCATCGATGCCGATGACCGCAGTCTCGCTGCCGGCAACCAGCCGTTCCTTGATATCGGCATAATGCTGCATCGTGCCGTGCCGATCGAGGTGGTCCGGCGTCAGGTTGAGCAGGATGCCGGCCGTCGGATCAAGTGTCGGCGCAAGGTCGATCTGGTAGGAGGAGCACTCGACGACAAAGTAGCGCTCGGCCTTCGGCGGATCGAGCGTCAGGATGGCCGTGCCGATATTGCCGCCGAGTTGCGTGTCGCAGCCGCTCGATTTCAGGATATGAGCGATCAACGCAGTCGTCGTCGATTTGCCGTTTGTGCCGGTAATGGCAATGAAGGGGCAATCCGGCGCATGTGCCCGGCGCTCGCGGACGAAAAGTTCGACATCGCCGATGATCTCGACGCCTGCCGCACGGGCAAGATCGACGCTCCAATGCGGCTTCGGGTGGGTGAGCGGCACACCTGGCGATAGCACGAAGGCGGCCTGGGCCGGCCAATCGATGGTGTGCAGATCAGCAGTGGTGATCCCCTCGCCCGCAGCCTTCCCGACACTATCCGGATTGTCGTCCCAGGCGACCACCTTCGCCCCGCCGGCGACAAGCGCCCTGGCGGTCGCAAGTCCGGATCCGCCGAGCCCGAAAAGCGCGACCTGCTTATCCCTGAATGTGGTGACCGGGATCATCTTGGTCTCACCTGAGCTTGAGCGTCGAAAGCCCGAGGAGCGCAAGCCCGACGGCGATGATCCAGAAGCGGATCACCACCTGGCTTTCCGTCCAGCCAAGCTTTTCGAAATGGTGATGGATCGGCGCCATCAGGAAGACGCGCCGGCCGGTCATCTTGAAGAATCCGACCTGGATGATCACCGACAGCGTCTCTATGACGAAGAGGCCCCCGATGATCGCCATGACGATCTCGTGCTTGGTGGCGACGGCGACGGAGCCGATCAGGCCGCCGAGGGCCAGCGAACCGGTGTCGCCCATGAAGATTGCAGCCGGCGGCGCGTTGAACCAGAGGAAGCCGAGGCCCGCGCCGATCACCGCGCCAAGAATGACGGCAAGTTCACCCGTGCCGGGCACGAAATTGATCTGCAGGTAGTTCGCGAAGACCGCGTTGCCGGCGAGATAGGCGATCACGCCGAAGGAAGCCGCAGCGATCATGACGGGCACGATCGCGAGCCCATCGAGGCCGTCCGTCAGATTAACCGCATTGCCCGCCGCGACGATCACGAAGCCGCCGAACAGGATGAAGAAAAACCCGAGATTGAGGAGGAAATCCTTGAGGAAAGGAAAGGCGATCGACGTCCCGAGAACCGGATTGGTCGAAGAACCCGTCGCCAGCGCCACGCGCATCATGAAAAAGACGGCGATGCCGGCGATGACGAATTCGATGCCAAGCCGCGCTTTGCCGGAAAAGCCCTTCTCCGTCTGCTTCGTCACCTTCAGGTAGTCGTCATAGAAGCCGATCGCACCGAAACCGAGCGTGACGAGCAGCGTGGCGACCACATAGATGTTGGAAAGATCGGCCCAGAGCAGCGAACCGCCGAGGATGCCCGCCAGAATCATCAGTCCGCCCATGGTCGGCGTACCGGCTTTCTTGAAATGCGTCTGCGGTCCGTCGGCACGGATCGGCTGGCCCTTGCCCTGCCGGACGCGTAGCGAAGCAATGATCCGCGGGCCAAACAGGAAGACGATAAAGGCAGAGGTGAAGAGGGCCGCTCCCGTCCGGAAGGTGATGTATCGGAACAGGTTGAAGAATTGAATTCTATCCGCCAGTTCCACAAGCCAGATCAGCATTCAGGGCCCTTTCTCAAGCCGCGTCTAATTAAGAGTGGCGCCCCGTGTCGGGGAATGCCGGGTAGTTGTCAAGCAGGGCTGCGACGATCCTGCCGAAGCCAAGTCCAAGCGATGACTTCACCATGACGACATCGCCAGGCATCACCGCGCGCACCACGAAATCGGCCAGATCCGCCGTTTTCTCGCGGTATTCGACATGGACGCTTTCGGGGAGCGCGTCGCGCAGTGCCGCCATTTCCGGACCGGCGAGCCAGACATGCTCGACGCCGGCGGCAAGCAGCGGGCCTGCCAGATCCTCGTGCACCTTTGCCGAGAACTCGCCCATCTCCAGCATGTCGCCGAGCACGGCGATTCGCCGGCCGGCAAGTTCCGGTGTCGCGGATGCCAGGAGCGCGATCGCCGCCCGCATGGAAGCCGGATTGGCGTTGTAGCTTTCGTCGATCAGCGTCAGATGTCCCTCGCCGATGCCGAGGAGATGGCGTTCGCCCCTGCCCTTGACGGCCCTCAAGGCGGTAAGCGCCTCCATGGCCTTCGGCATGTCCGCTCCCATGAGGAAACAGGCGCCGAGCGCCGCCATGGCGTTTTCGGCGATATGGCGGCCTGCCGCACCGATATGGATTTCCGAAGTTTCCCCGTTCAGCACGGCCCAGACGGTCGAGCCTTCCGCATTGCCTTCGAAATCCGCCAGCCGGAAATCCGCCTTCGCATGCTGGCCGAAGGTGTAGACGTGGGATACCCCGGACTCTTGCGCCTGCTTTTCCAGGAAGTCGAACTGCTTGTTGTCCCGGTTGAGGATCGCCGAGCCGCCAGGTTCGAGCCCCTCGAAAATCTCCGCCTTGGCGGCGGCGATCTCTTCAAGGCTCGTGAAATGGCCGAGATGGGCGGCGGCGATCGTGGTGATGATCGCCACATGCGGACGCACCATTTTCACAAGCGGCCGAATCTCGCCCGGATGGTTCATGCCGATTTCGAAGACGCCGAAATCCGCATCCGCCGGCATGCGGGCGAGCGTCAACGGCACGCCCCAATGATTGTTGAAGGAAGCGACGGCGGCATGCACCTTGCCGGAGGGCGCCAGCACCTGGCGCAGCATCTCCTTCGTCGTCGTCTTGCCGACCGAACCGGTGACGGCGACGATACGCGCCCGGCTGCGGTCACGCGATGCAAGGGCAAGCCGGCCCATCGCGGCGAGCACGTCGTCGACGATGATCATCGGCACGATGAGCTTGCCCAATGCGGGAAGCTTCGCCTCGCTGACCACGATCAGCGGCGCGCCGTTCGCGACAGCCATGCTGGCGAAATCGTGGCCGTCCACGCGATCACCCTTGATGGCAAAAAAAGCCTCGCCATCGCCGATGGTGCGGCTGTCGATCGAAATGCCCGTGATGCCCTCGGGCAGGGTGCCGATCGGCCGGCCGCCCATGGCGGCCACCATCTCCTCCGACGTCCACAGAAAGCTCATGACTTCAGCTCCTCCAGCGCCTTGCGTACCTCCACATGATCGGAAAACGGCAGGATCGCCGCGCCGATCGTCTGGCCCTCCTCATGGCCCTTGCCGGCAACGATCAGAGTGTCGCCGGAATTGAGCATGCGCACGGCCTCTCGGATTGCTTGCGACCGGTCGCCGATCTCGATCGCGCCCGGCGCCGCGGCCATGATTTCGGAGCGGATCACTTCAGGAACCTCGGATCGCGGATTGTCGTCGGTGACGATGACGACGTCGGCAAGCCTTGTCGCCACCTCGCCCATGATCGGCCGCTTGCCCTTGTCGCGATCACCGCCGCAGCCGAAGACCACGATAACACGGCCTGTCGTAAAGGGGCGCACGGATGTCAGCACATTTTCCAATGCATCCGGCTTGTGGGCATAATCGACATAGGCGAGCGCGCCATCCCGTGTATGACCGACCAGTTCGAGACGGCCGGAAGCGCCAACCAGTTTTTCGAGTGCGGTTATGGCGACGGGAGCGGCCACGCCGGTCGACATGGCGAGACCCGCCGAGACCAATGCATTCGCAACCTGGAAGTCGCCGGCGAGCGGAATATCCACTTCGAAGATTTCGTCGCCGAAATGGACTTCGGCGGTCTGCTTGTGGCGGAAGTGCTCAACCCGCTTGAGGCACAAATAATTGCCCTTGCGGCCGACAGTGCGGACATCGAGGCCGGAGGCGGTGGCCACGCGGATCGCCTCATCAGACCATTGGTCGTCGGCAAAGATCACCGCCGGCGAACCTTTCGGCATCAGCGTATCGAAAAGCCGCATCTTGGCGGCCATATAGCTTTCCACCGTCGGATGGTAATCCATGTGGTCGCGGCCGAGATTGGTGAACGCGGCAGCCGAGAGGCGCACACCGTCGAGGCGGCTCTGGTCGAGGCCGTGGCTGGACGCCTCCATGGCGGCATGGGTGACGCCTTCGGCGGCAAGTTCGGCAAGCAGCTTCTGGAGTTCGACCGGATCGGGCGTCGTCAGCGAGCCGTAGTCGTTGCGGGTTGGAGAAACCACACCGGTGGTACCGATCTGAGCTGCGGCAAAACCGGCATACGCCCATATCTGACGGGTGAAGGAGGCAACCGAGGTTTTGCCGGCCGTCCCCGTTACAGCAACCATGGTTTCCGGCTGCGCACCGTAGAATCGAGCCGCGGCAAGCGCCAGCAGCCGGCGCGGATTGGAAACCACCAGAACCGGAATTCCCGCATCCGCCGGATGGCCAGCGATGGCCGCAACGGCACCACGGGCTGCGGCATCGCCGATATAGGCCGAACCGTCGGCCTTTGAGCCGGCAAGCGCGGCAAACAGCATACCGGGAATCACCTTGCGGCTGTCCGAGGCAAGGCCCCTCACATCGAGTTCACCTGCCGGTCCGGCCATGAGCTCCGCTATTTCCGGAAAATCCCGTCCGGCAAGGTCCCGCAATTTCATCGGCTGAATCTTCATTCTGAGTATCGTCCCCACGAATCGTAAGCCGATTTGTTATCGCTCAATAAGACACGAGCAGGGCAGAACCGTCATTGCCGAATTTCGGCTTTACACCGAGAATGGGCGCAGCTCGGCTGATGATCTCCTTGACCATGGGCGCGGCCGACGTCGCCGACAGCGCCGCGCCATTGCCCTTGTCGGTCTTCGGCTCGTCGGCAAAGCTCAAGACCACATATTGCGGATTGTCCATCGGAAAGGCCGCCAGGAAGGCGTTGAAGTTCTTGTCGTGCGCGTAGCGTCCGTTGACGACCTTGTCGGCGGTGCCCGTTTTTCCGCCGACGTTGAAGCCGGTGACACGGGCGTTCCTGCCGGACCCGTTGGCACCGTTCCACTCGAAAAGGAAGCGCATGTCCTTGCTGGTCGACGGCTTGAGCACCTGGGTTGCAACCTTGTCAGCCTCCTCGCGCGTGCGCGGCAGGAAGGTCGGCTCGATCAGCTTGCCGCCGTTGACGAGCGCCGCCCCTGCGACGGCCGTCTGCAGGGGCGTCGTCGAGACACCGTGGCCGAACGAGATCGTGATGGAGTTGATCTTCTTCCACGTGCGCGGCTGGCTGGGCTGGGCGACCTCCGGGAGCTCCGTCTTCATCTTGCTGAGCAAACCAAGCCGGGTCAGGAATTCCTTGTGCCCGTCGATGCCGACGGTATCGGCGATCTTCGCGGTCCCGATATTGGAAGAAAATTGGAAGATTTCGGGAACACTGAGCACTCGTCCCTTGCCATGGAAATCCTTGATGGTGAAACCGCCGATGCGAATCGGGAAGCGTGCATCAAACGTGCTCTGCAGGTTCACCTTGCCGGAATCGAGGCCCATCGCGATCGTGAAGGACTTGAAGGTCGAACCCATCTCGAACGTACCGTTCGACATGCGGTTGAACCATCCTTCCTCACCACCCACGGCGGGATTGTTGGGATCGAAATCCGGGGCGGAAGCCATGCCGAGGATTTCTCCGGTATGGACGTCGATGACGACAGCTCCGGCTCCGATCGCGCGATATTTGGCGATCGCTTCAACAACCACTTCGCGAACGATGGACTGCACGCGAAGGTCGATCGAAAGCTTCACCGGTTCGAGAGGCTGGTTCGACGTCATTCCGACGGCTGTAAGGTCCGCAAGCCCCTGACTGTCGACATAACGCTCCATGCCGGCAACGCCGCGGTTGTCGATATTGACGTAGCCGACGACATGCGCGGCCGTCGCTCCGCCGGGATAGAAGCGGCGCTTCTCCGGCCGGAAGCCGATCCCCGGAATGCCGAGCGCCAGGATCTGGCTCTGCTGTTTCGGCGTGAGCTGGCGCCGGAGCCACTGGAAGCGCGAACTGGATTTGAGCTTCGAATAGGTCGACTTGACGTCGAGATCGTGCAGCACGGTCGAGAGTTTCTCGATCACCTCGTCCGCATCAACGATCTTGTGCGGCTCGGCAAACAGCGAAACCGTCCGGATATCGGTCGCCAGTACCTCGCCATTGCGGTCGACGAGATCGGGACGAGAAGCCATGAGCCGATCGGCAGGCAGGATACTGGACGTCGTAAGCGGTTGCGCCACACCATATTGCACGAGACGTCCGCCGATGACGCAATAGAAAACGGTGAACCCGGCAATCAGCAGGCCGACGCGATTCTTCGCCTGGTTGGCCTTCCGCTTGCGGGTGCCCTCGAACGAGGCGCCACCCGACGAAGAATAACCGCGACTGCCGGCGGAAAAATGCGCCCGGCTCTTCAAGACCATGATGCGAGACAGGAAAGACATCAGCGGTTCACCGATCCAGTAGAGATGACTTCGACGGAGCCGCGCGGCAGCGGCACCGGGATTTTCTGGGCGGGCTTTGCCTTGGCGGCTGCAACACCCTTGAGCGCGGCGGCAACCTCGCTGCTCTTGCCGGCGATGATATCCTCGATCGTCGTTTCCGGCTGCGGCAGCGCCGATCTGGGCATCGGCAGTTCTTTTGGCATGGCAAGCTGGGTCGGCTCGGTCGGAGCCAGGCCGAGTTCCGAATTATAGACCTTGATCAGCCTGTGGAGACGGTTCGGCTGGGTGAGCAGCGCCCAGTCCGCCTTCAGAAGATCGATCGTGTCCTTCTCCAGCTTGATTTCCGTCTCCAGCCGGCGGACCTCGGCAAGCTTCTCGTCGGCGCGATGTTTGATCGTGTAGGTAACGACCGCGGTCGCCGTCATGATGCCGATCAGAACGAGATCGAAGCTTCTGAGCATTCCGTTAGGCTCCCATCTTTGCAATGCTGGCGAGATCGGGCAGATCGAAAATCGACATGTCGACCGGACGCGGCGCCGCGTCCGTACGAATGCCGGCGCGCAATTTGGCAGAACGGGCCCGCGGATTGGCTTCCGCCTCCTCATCGCTGGCGGCGACCACCGATCTGCCAAGCGTCTCAAAAACGGCAGGCTTCGCCTCGACCATCGGCAGATGTCGCGAACCGGAAACCTTGCCGGAGCGATCGGCGAAGAACTGCTTGACGATCCGGTCTTCGAGGGAATGAAACGTGACGACCACGAGCCGGCCACCAGGCTTCAAGGCACGCTCCGCAGCAAAAAGAGCCTGGGCGAGTTCACCGAGTTCATCGTTGACGAAGACGCGCAGCGCCTGGAAGACGCGCGTCGCCGGATGGATCTTGTCCTTGGCCTTGCGCGGATTGACGCTTTCGATCAGGTTCGCAAGATCGCGTGTCGTGGTGAAAGGCTGGGATGCGCGGCGCTTTTCGATAGCCCGAGCAATACGGCCCGCCTGCCTCTCCTCGCCCAGGAAACCGAAGATGCGGGTGAGATCGCTAACCTTGGCGCGATTGACGACATCGGCGGCCGAGACGCCTTCAGCCGACATGCGCATATCGAGCGGGCCATTTCTCTGGAAGGAGAAGCCGCGCTCGGCTTCATCGATCTGCATCGACGAAACGCCGATATCGAGAACGACGCCATCAACCCCGCCCTGCGGCGCATGGTCTGCAAGCCGGGAAAACTGAGAATGAATGAGCGTGAGGTGATCTTGATTGGCATCGACAAGAGCCTGACCGGCGGCAATCGCAGTCGGATCCCGATCAAGGGCAATCACGTCGGCACCAGCGGCAAGGAGGGCGGACGTATACCCGCCCGCCCCGAATGTGCCGTCCAGAATAAGCTTGCCCGACCGGGGATCGAGAGCATCGAGGACTTGCCTCAGAAGAACCGGAATGTGGCGAACCGGTCCGCCGTCGGGCTCGGTTGTTCCCTTGCCTGGATTCGCCGCCATTCCGCACCCCTGTCCTAGACGGGACGCGAACTCAGACGCCCCTCTCTTGCCGCCGCCTGCGCCGCATGGAACGCCTGCGGCTGCCAAAGCTGAAAATGATCCGAGCGCCCGACGAAGGTCACTTCCGAACTGATTCCCGTGAAGTCGCGGATAAAATCCGTGACCATCAGCCGGCCCTCCGCATCGAGCCTCATGAAGACGCCGCCACCGTGGACCAGCAGCGACATCCGGTTCGCGTCCGGCGAAAACGGATCCACGGAAGCGATCTGCCGTTCGTAACGATCGAGCAGGTCCGGCCCTCCGACGCTGATCGCCGGATAGACGAAATCCTGGAGACAATAAAGCTCCTGAATTCCGCGCTCCGAAAGAACCGAACGGAAACTCGCCGGAACGGAGACCCGCCCCTTCGCATCGATCCTGTTCGTCGCATTCGACAGGAAGCGGCTCATCACACCGAACATCCGCCCCATTCAAATCCAGGGCGAAAAACCGCCCGCCCGTACGCACCGCACCAGACACAGCTTCGCCACCCGAATGGACGACAAGCCATCCGGCCCGAAGACCGAAACTCTGGGATTTACGGGCGATCATCCGCCCTTGCACAATGCAGCTTTGGGATACCATGGGACCATATGGGCGTCAATGGGAGAAGCCCCGCTAGCTGCTCCCAAACCGGATTTATTTATAAGCCGTTAAGTTTAACAAAGGGTTATTGAAGCCGATGGAGGAACCGCCTTGAGCAGGCGCTGCAAGTCGATCTGGCGCAACGGTTAAAGCGCCGCAGCCAAAAGAATTTTCTGAAGCTCTAATGGAAAACCACGGCGATAACCGGCCACCGGCGAACAGCCTTCGGCAGGCCGTGCGCGTTAGGCGCAATCCGCCTGCCGGCCCGCGCGGATCGACGGATCCCGGAATGATACGACGGGGCCGTCAGATCGCTTCATATTGCAGACGCCTCGTGTTGGGGATAAAATTGGATAAAATCCGCACCAAAGGGAGACGATGCCAGTTGGCCTGTAAGCCGGGTTCTGTATGGCCCCGATGCGAACACCGGAACGCGGCAGCCATTCATCTGGGACGATGCTTGCACATCGCCTCGCGCAACCCACCCGGATGACTGGCCCGGAAACCGGCTGTGGCCACGCTTTCGCGTAGGCCCGCGTCATCCCTATTCGGTCTTGCTCCCGGTGGGGTTTACCGTGCCGCCCCTGTTACCAGAGGCGCGGTGGGCTCTTACCCCACCCTTTCACCCTTACCCCGCCGTCTCAGCCGCTTGCATTCCAAGCGGTTGAAAAGGCGGGGCGGTTTCCTTTCTGTGGCACTTTCCCTGGGGTCGCCCCCGCCGGATGTTATCCGGCACCGTGTTTCCGTGGAGCCCGGACTTTCCTCACCTCACCGCCTTTCGGCATTGGTAAAGCGCGGCTGCCCGGCCAACTGGCATGCGGTCCATAAACGAGATAGGGATCGAACACCAGAGTTTACAGATAATCCGCTGAAAAATCCGTCGAATAGGCGTCATCCACGATCCGCCCGTGGAAGATCAGCTCAGCTCCAAGCCGGCCGATCTCGTCCGAACTCTTGGCTGCCGCGCCGCAGCCGCCGCTCAGGATTCCGATACGGCCTGCCTCCGTCATGGCGATGGCCGGATAATCCGTCGGCGTGAAGGAGGTGACGCAGGCCGCCATTGAATTGCGGGAAAGGTCGAGCGAGGGCATCAGGCGTGCCATGACCTCCGTCAGATGGGCCCGGGTGCTTTCACGACCGCCGGAGCGAAACCAGGCGCGGATATCCGGTTCAGACGGCAGCAGCAGATCGTCCGGATCGCCGCCGATCTTGAGATAGATCCTGCCGTCCGGATAACGCACCGGCGGCAGGAGATAGATGCCGTCCTCCGCCTGGTTCCATTTCCAGATCAGTGACGGCACCTTGCCGAAAATGTCCATCGCCGCCTCGTCCACCTCGAAGAAGGCCACGGTGCGGGCATAAACCTTCAGATCAAGACGCCGCGGCAACAGATTCTCGTTGATGGAAAATCCGCCGGCGGCGACGAGGACCTTTTCGGCTGAATAGCTGTTGCCCTCAACGGTGGTGACGGTAACCGCATCGCCTTCCTGGCGCACAGAGAAGACAGTCTCCGCGATAATCGCGGCGCCTTGCCTTTCGGCGAGCAGCGCCTGGGCCTTCACCAGCCGGCGCGGATTGATATGACCGGCATTCTTCGACTCCCAGACGCCCTCGCTCTCGCCCGGGAAGCAGAAGAACGGAAAACGGTTTGCGAGACCGGCGTCGGTCAAGGTCTCGGTCGCGACCTCCAGCCTGTCAGCCGCATCAAGGACATTGCCGACATAGGACGGCCCGTCGGCCCGCTTCGGCCCCACGATCAGGCAACCGGATTCGGAGTAAAAATCGATACCGCTCTCGGCGGCGATCTCGCCATAACGGGCGATGGAACGATTGGCGAGGTGCGCCCAGACAGGGTCGGGATCGATCGTCCGGGTAATGCGCGCCTCGTCGTAATGGCTGGCAAACACGCCTTCATGGCGCTGATGGTCGGCAGGTTCGCCCGGACCGATCAGCGCGACGCCGTTGGTCCATTTCGAGAGGTAACGGGCCGCAGCAGCCCCCATCATGCCTCTTCCGATGACGATGTATTTGAACCGCGCCGTCATGCCCTGCCCCTTTTCTCGATTCCACCGGCCGAAGTGCCCTCTATCGAAGCACTTCTAGCCGTTTTCGGAATCAAAATGCCACAGGCGAAAGCGACGCAGTCTGTTGCTTCGTTTCCAGGATCGCCTCCACCCGGCTGCAATAACGCTTCGAGACGGGATTCATGCGCTTGGCTCCGTGGCCGGCATTGTATCTGAGAATGGTGCCGCAGGTTTTCCCATCGCCGAGCTCGTGAGCACCTGCGAGATATTTCATGCCGAAGCGGATATTGGTTTCCGGGTCGTAGAGGCCGTAGTCCGGCCCTTCATATCCCATCAACCGCGCCGTCGCCGGCTTGATCTGCATAAGACCGATCTCGCCGGCCTTTCCCTTGACCGTGGGGCGGTAATTGCTCTCGACCTGGATCACTGCATTGGCGAGCTCGACGGGGACGTCATATTCATCGGCATATTTCTCGATCAGCTTTGTATAATGCGTCTGCCGGACGAGGCGTTTGTCCGCATCCGTCGGCGCCGCCAAACCGGTTTCGCGCGTTTCCCAGGGAACTTTGGAAGTGTTGGTGGAGGTTTTGACTTCGCTGCCATCCTGAGCGCGCACGAATTCGGTTTCCGCGGCAAGCATGGCAAGGCCCGCCGCGGCAGCAATGATCAGTTTTTTCATCGAATAAGAATGTCTCCGAACCAACAGGCTCGCGGATATCATGACGCAGATACCCTCGCCGCGTCGCCGGACAGACGGCGCAGCGTTCTACGAAACCTGATCGTTTATCTCTGCAACCCCGTCCTACCTGGCGGCTGCGCTAACGGGTTCTTTAGAAAGTCTTAATAAGGAAATGATGTGGCAGCGCAAAATTTTTGCTGGAAACGCAGGATTTGAAGCCTCGTCCTGCAATCAGACATGGCTGTATTTCGGCAGAGCCTTCAGCAAGCGATGCAGTGTATCAATCGTGGAGAAATCAGCGATACCGTCCACGAGCAAGGGCCGGAAATGTCGCTGGAAAGCTTCAACGACACCTTTCGTCCGCTCACAGAAGTTCCCTGTAATTTCAATGTCGTACCCATAGAGCGACAGCATGGACTGCAACGCTTCGATGGGTTGACCACTTTCGCCGTACTGGAAGAAGCGCCCGCCGCTGATTTGTGTTGGATCGATCCAGTGACCAACGCCGGCAAAGTGCAATTCCTGCCAGGGGAAATTTTCACCCGGATCGACCTTGCGGATCGGTGCAACATCCGAGTGTCCGAGCACCCTTTCGGCCGGAATTCCCCATCTTGAGCCGCAGTCCCGACACAATTCGACAACGGCGCTGATTTGCGTATCGGGAAAGCCGGGTAGGCCACCGGGATGTCCAGGATTGGCAACCTCGATCCCGATGGAACAGGAGTTGATGTCCGTTTCTCCCGCCCAGCAGCTTTTGCCCGCGTGCCAGGCCCGGCGCGCCTCGGGCACGAGTTGCACGACACGCCCGTCCTCACGGACGAAATAATGGCTGGAAACCTGACTTTCCTCGCGGCAGAGCCAGTCGAGCGCGCCGTCGGCACTGCCCATGCCGGTATAGTGCAGAAGGATCATGTCGGGCTTGCGCCCGTTCGCGCGTTCACCATGATTGGGAGAAGGCATGACCGAAGCGCCGGCATAATCGGCGGTGAACAACGTCATGCAGCGCGGCGCTCTTTCGCAATCGTCGCATAAGCCGCATTGAGAGCGGCCATCCGCTCGTTGGCGGCCGCATGCAGTGCAATCGGTACGCCGCGAGCGATCAGCCGGTCCGGATGATGCTCGGACACCAGCAATCTGTATTGCTTGCGGATATCTGCGAAATCGTCTTCCGGCGAAACACCGAGTACCAGATAGGGATCGGCGCCATCGAGGTGGACATGGCGCGCCATGATGCGGCGGAAATGAACCTCGTCGATCCGGAAGATCTCAGCGATCCGGGCCACGAAGGCGAGTTCCTTCTCATGCACCAGGCCATCCGCCTTGGCGATGTGGAACAGGCCGTCGATGACATTTTCCAGCATCGGGCAGTTTTCCGAGGCACCCGAGCTGCACAGACCTGCAAGCTTCGTCGCATAGGCCTCGTAGCCGGCCACGTCCTGACGCGCGAGATTGTAGAGCCGCGCGACGTTGCGCGCCTCCTCGTCCGGGAAGTCGAAAATCTGCTGGAAGGCCTTCACCTCCGCCTCGGTCACGATTCCGTCGGCCTTCGCCATCTTCGCGGACAGCGCTATGATCGCCACTGAAAAGGAAACCTTCCGGCGCGTTTCGGGATCGCCTTCGAACACCGTGCGGATCGCCTCGACCACGCGGCCGAGCACGCTGCCTGCCGCATCGCCGATCGCGCCAAGGAGCCGTTCCCAGAGGGAGGAGATCTGCAGACAGGAAAAATCGAAAATCATTACTGCAATGGACCAGATTATCCCTGCGATTGCAAGGAGGTGGGTGGTCCGTCTCGGATTAAACTATGTTCATGTTTTCCGAACAATCACCACCGATCACCGATCGGTTACCGTGCATCCCACGCTACGGGCGATCGCTGGGCAACCGTTTTCCACAAGGGCGGCCGGCGCGCAGCGTGGTTGAATCGATTATATTCCATCCTCCGGGGTCGCTGAACGGAAGCTTCGGTTTTTCTTGAGAAATTCACTTTACAGGGGGGCCATCTCTGGCGCATCCATTTCTTCGTTTTTTGAGCTGTACGCGAAAGCGTCAAGGAGGAACGATGGCCAAACAGAAAGTAGCAATGTTGACCGCCGGAGGCCTTGCGCCCTGCCTGTCTTCCGCCGTCGGCGGGCTGATCGAACGCTATAACGACATCGCGCCCGAGATCGAGATGGTCGCCTACCGCTCCGGGTATCAGGGCGTGCTTTTGGGCGACCACATCGAAATCACCCAGGACATGCGCGAAAAGGCCTATCTCCTGCATCGCTACGGCGGCTCGCCGATCGGCAACAGCCGCGTGAAGCTCACCAATGCCGCCGACTGCGTCAAGCGCGGCCTCGTCAAAGAAGGCGAAAACCCGTTGCGCATCGCCGCCGACCGCCTCGCGCAGGACGGCGTCACCATCCTCCACACGATCGGCGGCGATGATACCAACACGACCGCAGCCGACCTCGCCGCCTATCTTGGCGCCAACGGCTACGACCTGACCGTCGTCGGCCTGCCGAAGACGGTCGACAACGACGTGGTGCCGATCCGGCAGTCGCTCGGTGCCTGGACCGCGGCGGAAGTCGGCGCACATTTCTTCGACCACGTTTCCAACGAGCAGAGTGCCGCCCCTCGCACACTTGTGATTCACGAAGTGATGGGACGTCACTGCGGCTGGCTTACCGCCGCGACGGCCCGCGCCTATATTCAGAAGACTAGGAACAATGAATATGTCGAAGGCCTGATGATGAACACGGCGATGAAGAACATCGATGGGCTCTACCTGCCCGAGATGGCTTTCGACCTCGACAAGGAGGCCGCACGCCTCAAGGACGTTATGGACAAGCGCGGTTTCGTGACGCTCTTCGTGTCGGAAGGCGCCTGCCTTGACGCAATCGTCGCCGAGCGGGAAGCCGCCGGCGAGGCCGTCAAACGCGATGCCTTCGGCCATGTCAAGATCGATACCATCAATGTCGGAAACTGGTTCCAGAAGCAGTTCGCCGCGCTTCTCGGCGCCGAACGCTCCATGGTGCAAAAATCCGGCTATTTCGCACGCTCGGCCCCGGCGAATGCCGGCGATTTGATGCTGATCAAGGGCATGGTCGACCTTGCGGTGGAAAGTGCGCTGAACAAGGTTTCAGGCGTGACCGGCCATGACGAAGACCAGAACGGAAAATTGCGAACGATCGAATTCCCGAGAATCAAGGGTGGAAAACATTTCGATCTGACGGCAAAATGGTTCGGCGAAGTGATGGACTATATCGGCCAGCCTTTCGCCGAGGCTTGATATGTAAAGGACACCAACGGGTGTTCTGGAGGGAATGGAATGACGGCTGATACCTGGCTCGCTTTTGCCGCGACCGCGATCTTTCTCGTCCTTCTTCCGAGCCCCCTCGCCTGCCTTGCTGCCAGCTTCTCGCTTCAGCGCGGCCGCCGCACGGCGGTCGCCACGATCCCGGGCTTTGCCGTCGGATTATCGGCCGCCTTGATCATGGCCGTCATTCCGCTCGCAGTCGTCGCCCTCTATCTGCCTCGTCTGTTGGAGACGCTTTCCTGGGCAGGTCTCGGCTATCTGATGCTTTACGTGCTCTGGTCCTATCAGGATCCGCGGATCTCGGGCCTCGTCGCCGATAACGACAACCTCCCCGAATACCGGGCCGCCCGGATTTTTGGTTGCCTGTTCGGCAAATCCGCCTTCGGCCCGCGTTACGCCATTGTCCTTGCCGCCGCGTTGGCGCAGTTCATCGACCCAAGTCGCCCGCTCCTGCCGCAATTCCTCGAAATGCAGGCGACATTTCTCGTCTGTGCGGTGTTCGGAGCCGGAATCCACGTGCTTTTCCCCCGCCGCGTGATCGGCCGCAAGCGCCGTATCCCTGCCCTCAATTCAGCCTCGCGCAAGCCGCAGATGCGATTCATCTCACGGCGCGCGGTTACTGCGGGTTACCGCAGGATTGCCGCATAGCGGGCCTGTCTTGCCGGCCGCCGTCCAATAGGTTAATGGAAATGCTCTTTCGGTGGCATTTGGGCGGACTGGGGTAACCAATTCTTCATGAAGGCGACTCAATGGCGATAATCCGATTGCTCGGCCGCGGGACGGCGGTGGCGTGCGCCATATCTTCAGCTCTTGCCGGATGTTCCAGCGTCGAACGAGAGCCCCGGCTGGCGGCGACTCAGACGACGACCCCGGCGAACGGCCAGCCAGCCGGATCGATGCAAACGGCATCCGCCGACGGGGGATCGGTCATCCAATACAGGTCCGACCTTCCGGTTGGCCAACAGCCCCAGACGGCCGCTCAGGTAGCCGCCGCAGCACAACTCGCCGGCACCCAGCCGACAATCGCACTTGCCAAGTCAGGCAGGCTTGCTGTTCCCGTCCCGCCTGCAGTCGAAGCGGCATCTGTTCAGACGGCTGCGATGGCGTCTCCGACCATGGCTCCGCTCGTCGCCTTCGCGCCTGCAGCGCTTCCGGTGCAGCCGGCGACGCCGGCGACATCCACCGCCGTAGCATCTGTTGCGGCTGCCCCCGCACCTGTTCCCGCGACGTCCACCATTCTTGCCGCTTCCAAAAGTGGTCGTATCACCTCTCCTCTGGTCGCACCCGCCGTTACGGAAGGCAGGATCCAACCGGCCGCCGCTCAGGCGATCGCGCTCGACGAGCCGGAGCTCACGCCGGACATGGTGGCGCTGCAGTCGGTCGTCCCCACGCCACGTCCGCAGCGGCCGGATACCACGACGCTCGCCTACGCCGCCCAGCCAAAGGCTGTTGCTGCGCTCTCTGCCATGGAATTTCCGCCCGCTCCCGGCGATCCGCTGCCGGTAACCGCTTCCGACGCGCCGCCGCAGCTGAACATGCTCATCAAGCGTTATGCCGGCATATATGGCGTGCCGGAATCGCTCGTTCATCGCGTCGTGCATCGTGAGAGCCGCTACGACCCCAAGGCCTATCACAAGAACGGCTATTGGGGCCTCATGCAGATCAAGTATTCGACCGCAAAATCGATGGGCTATGAAGGTCCGCCGGAAGGCCTGCTCGACGCCGAGACCAATCTCAAATACGCCATCAAATATCTGCGCGGCGCCTGGCTCGTCGCCGACAATAAGAACGACAATGCCATCAGGCTCTATGCGCGAGGCTACTATTACGACGCCAAGCGCAAGGACATGCTGCACGTCCTTCAAAAATAAGGATCCGCGGACAACGGCGCCTCAGGGCGCCGTCACTGTTCTGGTGATTTCCGCGACAAGCGGCAAGGGACTGTAAGGTTCCCAGTCCGGTGTCAGTCCGAGCCGCACGACGACAAGATCAAGCGACGGAATGACCACCACATTCTGGCCATCGTGCCCGTCGAGGAAAAACGCGTCGGCGGGGAGTCCGCTGCTGCTGGCGGGCAGCCAGGTCTGCATCTTCGAATAGCGGCCATTCGAAGTCCGGTTCGGCTCATGCATCTCACCGACGAAACCTTCCGGCAGGATACGATTGCCGTTCCACATGCCATCATTCGCGAGGAGCAAACCCAGCCGCGCCCAATCACGCGCCGTGGCGTACATATAGGAACTGCCGACAAACGTGCCGGCTTCATCCGTTTCCATCACCCCACTTGTCATGCCGAGCGGATCGAACAGCGCCTTGCCGGGATAGGCGAGCGCAGCCGCCTTGTCGCCGAGCCTGTCCATCCAGACCCTCGACAATATCACGCCCACGCCGGAGGAATAGTTGAAGCGAGAGCCTGGGTCGCCTTCGAGGGGCTTAACGATAGCGAAATTCGCCATATCCGGCTCAAGGTAGAGCATGCGTGTGACATCCGCGACCGTGCCGTAATTTTCGTTGAAGGCAAGACCGCTTTCCATCGCCAGCAGATCGGCGAGCCGGATATCGGCACGCTTATCGTCCTGCCATTGCGGGAAAAGGCTCCTGTCCTCCAGCGAAAGCCTGCCGTCGCGGATCAGCGTGCCGATGATCGTGGCGGTGACCGTCTTGGTCATCGACCAGCCGAGCAGTGGCGTATCCTTCGAAAAACCGGTCCCGTAAGCCTCGCCGACAATCCGCCCGTTCTTTACGACCACCACCGCCCGCATATTCGGTCCAACGAGATCGGTATCTGAAAGAAGTTCCGCAACCTTCTGGTCGGATTCAATTTTCCCGCCTTCCGGCCAGAGACCATTTTCATCAGCCGGCCGCGGCGCGGCATGACTCAATCTCAATGCAGCAGACGGATTGCCGTCCGGTGTGACGGCGCAGCCCAGGCCTTCGCGGTAGACCGCGTCATTGCCGGCGATGAAGCCAAGAAGGGCCGCACGCACGCGCTTGTCCGCCGGGTCGACGGAAACCCGCATAAGCTTGAGAAGCGGATGCCCCGGCGCCTGGACATCGACGGCCAGGACCTCATCGCTATCACGTCCTGCAAGGAACACATTGGAGCACACGATCTTCGCCGCGTAGCCGCTGCCGACGCGGAACAATTCCGGCGGCACTGTGTAAAGCCCGATTCCGAGGCCGATGAGACCGACGACGACAACGCCCAAAACGATCTTCACAATCCGGATCAACAACCGCATGCCCGTCTCCCGTTGCGCACGCCGCATGCAATCAGGATTCTCCCTATCGTGGAAGGGCCTTTCGGACATCCGCAACCCGCAGGCCACAGGCTGCGTCATCAATCTGTTGCACGACGGGTTTACACGCGCTGAAACCTTGAACAGGCGGGATTCGACCATGGCGGATATTGCACAGGAAGCCGGTTTTCGGAAAAACCAGAAGCTGAAGGACGCGCTTCTGCAGCATAAGGCTCTTTCGCGGCAGGGTTTTTCGGAGAGGCTTTTCGGGCTGCTTTTCTCCGGCCTCGTCTATCCGCAGATCTGGGAAGACCCGGACGTCGATATGGCGGCGATGGAGCTTGGCGAGGGGCACACGATCGTGACCATCGGCTCCGGCGGCTGCAATATGCTCGCCTATCTCTCCCGCTCTCCGAAGAAGATCGACGTGGTCGACCTCAACCCGCATCACGTGGCGCTGAACCGGCTGAAGCTTGCCGCCTTCCGCCATCTGCCCGGACATGGCGATGTCGTGCGCCATTTCGGCATGGACGGGGTGCGCTCCAACAGCAAGAGCTACGATGCCTTCATCGCTCCGAACCTCGATATTGCCACCCGCGCCTATTGGGACAAACGGTCACTCTCGGGCCGCCGCCGCATCGAAGTCTTCGACCGCAATATCTACAAGACGGGCTTGCTCGGCCGGTTCATCGGCGCCGGCCACGCCATCGCCCGCCTGCACGGCATCAATCTCAAGGACATGGCGAACGCGCGCTCGCTACGCGAACAGCGCCAGTTCTTCGACGACCGCGTAGCCCCCCTCTTCGACAAGCCGCTGATCCGCTGGGTTACGAGCCGCAAGAGTTCGCTGTTCGGCCTCGGCATTCCACCGCAGCAATATGACGAACTGGCGAGCCTGGCATCGGATGGCTCGATCGCGCCGGTTCTTCGCCAGCGCCTCGAAAAGCTCGCCTGCCATTTCCCGCTCCGTGACAACTATTTCGCCTGGCAGGCCTTCGTCCGCCGCTATCCGAAGCCGGAGGAAGGCACGCTGCCGACCTATCTCAAGGCCGAGAATTATCGCGCCATCCGTGGCAACGCAGAGCGTGTCACCGTCCATCACGCCAGCTTCACGGAGCTTCTGGCGCAGAAGGCGGCCGCAACCGTCGATCGCTACGTGCTGCTCGACGCGCAGGACTGGATGAACGATCAGCAGCTGAACGACCTATGGTCGGAAATCACCCGAACGGCCGCTCCGGGCGCTCGGGTGATCTTCCGCACGGCCGCGGAAAAGAGCGTGCTCGATGGCCGCCTTTCTCCCGCCTTGCTCGATCAATGGCTGTATCTGGAGGCGCGTTCCCACGAGCTCAACCTTCAGGACCGCTCGGCGATCTACGGCGGCTTCCACATCTATGTGAAGAGAGCCTGATGGCGACGGATATGGCGAGCGCTTCCTTGTCCCACGATCATGCCGAACGCATGGACCGGATGTACCGGTATCAGCGCCATATCTACGATCTTACCCGCAAGTATTATCTCTTCGGGCGGGATCGGGCGATCGGCGGGCTGCATGTTCCGCCCGGCGCGACGCTGCTCGAAGTCGGCTGCGGCACGGGCCGCAACCTCCTGCTCGCTCACCGGCACTATCCGACCGCCAAGCTCTACGGTCTCGATATTTCCGCCGAAATGCTGGAGAGTACCCAAGCCAATTTCCGCAGGAAGCCGGTCGCGCCGGAATTCCGCGTCGCCGACGCCACCAGTTTCAAGGCTGGGGATTTCGGCGTTTCAGGGTTCGACCGCATCCTGATCTCCTATGCGCTGTCGATGATTCCCGACTGGGAAAAGGCAATCGATGCCGCCCTTGCGGCGCTGGCGCCGAGCGGCTCGCTGCATATCGTCGATTTCGGCCAGCAGGAACAGCTGCCCGGCTGGTTCGGGCGGCTGCTCAAGGCCTGGCTCACACGCTTCCACGTGACACCTCGCGCCAACCTGCACGCGGTGCTCGAAAGCAGGCTGACCGCGGCAGACGCCGATATGATCTTCGAGGAGATCGGCTGGGGTTATGCCTGGTATGCGGTCATCCGCCGGCGCGGCTGAACCGGCTCGTCATGGTGCCGCCGGCACGAATCCCTCTTGCCCTAACCGACTTTTTACGACGATATGGCGAATATGGGCTTTGCGCTTCCCGTGTGTTGCTTCGCGGGCAAGTGGCTTCCTGCACAGCATCAACACGGGACATCCATGCCTCGGCTCCTTCTCGCCCTTATTGCGACCGCGATCCTCGGGACGGGCTGTACGTCCACCGACTATGATTTCGTCGAGACTGCATCGGTCAAGAAACTGCCGTTCAAGGACAGCGATCCGCAGGACTTCGGCAAGAATCATCCCGGCCGGCACGAAGTCCACGGAATCGATCTGTCCAAATGGAATGGCGACGGCATCGATTGGGCGACCGTGAAGAAGTCCGGTATAGCCTTCGTCTTCATCAAGGCGACCGAGGGCAAGGATCGCATCGATCCGACGTTCGAAAAGAACTGGCGCGGTGCCGCGGCTGCCGGAATCCCTCACGCGCCCTATCATTTCTATTATTTCTGCTCGACACCCGACGAACAGGCCGACTGGTTTATCGCCAATGTGCCGAGGGGAGCCGTCACCCTGCCGCCGGTGCTTGACGCCGAATGGAACCACGCCTCCCCGACCTGCAAGCTCCGGCCCGATTCAGCGACCGTGCGCGACGTCTTGCAGCGTTTCATGGACCGTCTCGAAGCCCATTACGGCAAGCGTCCGATCATCTATACATCGGTCGACTTCCACCGGGACAATCTGGTCGGCAGCTTCAACGACTATCAATTCTGGTTGCGGTCAGTTGCCGCCCATCCGGGCGAAATCTATGCCGGCCGCCGGTGGGCCTTCTGGCAATATACCTCGACCGGCGTTGTGCCGGGCATCAAGGGCGAGACAGATATCAACGTTTTTGCAGGCACGGCCAAGAACTGGAACAGCTGGGTTGCGACCGTCAGCGACAACAAGACCGTCGCCTCTGCGGAATAGCCATCTGGCGCTGTACGATGCGTTGCGGTAATAACTGCGGCAGCCGCACCAATGCCCACGTTTCGGTCACAAATCTTTCGGAAACGGGCGGTGCTCATTCACTCTGGGAACCCCGAATGTCCTCCGTATTTGTCCGCCGCCTTGCCTTCGCCTCCGTCATCACCGGTTGTCTTGCTTCAAACACGCTCGCCCAGACGCCCGCGCCAGGCTGCGGCGGCGATCTCGGAGCCTTCCTCGAAGGTGTGAAGGCGGAAGCCGTTGCCAAGGGCATTCCGGCGAGCGCCGCCGATGAGGCGCTTGCCGGCGCGCAGATCGACCAGAAGGTGCTCTCCCGCGATCGCGCCCAGGGCGTTTTCCGCCAGACCTTTCTCGAATTCTCGCAGCGCACCGTGAGCCAGGCCCGCCTCGACATCGGCCGTCAGAAACTGAAGCAATATGCCGATGTGTTTGCCCGTGCGGAACGCGAATTCGGCGTAGCCCCCGGCGTCATTACCGCCTTCTGGGCCATGGAAACCGATTTCGGCGCGGTCCAAGGTGATTTCAATACGCGCAATGCACTGGTGACACTGTCGCATGACTGCCGCAGACCCGAACTCTTTCGCCCGCAACTCATCGCCCTGATTGAAATGGTGCAGCATGGCGACCTGAACCCTGCCACCAATACCGGCGCCTGGGCGGGCGAGGTCGGACAGGTCCAGATGCTGCCTGAGGACATTATCGCCTATGGCATCGACGGTGATGGCGACGGCCATGTCAACGTCAAGGGCAGCGCGCCGGACGCCATCCTGACGGCGGCAAAATTCATCCAGAGTCTCGGCTTCAAGGCCGGTCAGCCCTGGATCCAGGAGGTAACACTTCCGGAAAGCCTCCCATGGGAAAAGTCCGGGCTTGGCAACGAGATTCCGGCAAGCGAATGGTTCAAGCTGGGCGTGACCCCGCGCGACAATGACACGAGCTTCGGTGACCTACCGGCGGCGCTTATCCTGCCGCAGGGCCGCAAGGGACCCGCCTTCCTCACATACCCGAATTTCGGCATCTACCTCGAGTGGAACCAATCCTTCATCTACACAACTTCCGCCGCCTATTTTGCGACCCGGCTTTCCGGCGCCCCGCCCTATCTGAAAGGCACGCCCGACCTGGGCCTGGACGATACCGGCATGAAGGCGCTGCAGACCAGGCTCGAAGCGCTCGGGCACGACGTCGGCAAGGTGGACGGCATCCTGGGCTCGGGCACGCGCACCGCGGTCCAGAAGGAACAGGCACGGCTTGGCATGCCTGCGGACGGTTGGCCGACCCAGGCGCTTCTGTCGGCCCTGTGAGCAAGCGGTATCCTATCATTCAAGATTCGGGTGGCGACTCCGTGATTTGACGGCTATTCCTCGCTTCAATGAGAGGGAGAACCGCATGACGAGCGCCACCAATCCGAAGCCCAGTGCCTCCGCCTGGGCGCTTATCCTGTTGCTCGGACTGATCTGGGGCGGCTCATTCTTCTTCGCACGCGTCGCGGTCCTGGAAGTACCGCCCTTCACTCTGGTATTCCTGCGCCTCTTCCTCGCGGCGCTCGCCCTGCATATCTATCTCCATGGCCGTTTCGGCCTCTATGAGACGCTTGCAACCCATTGGCGCGCATTCCTCGTCATGGGCTTCGTCAACAATGCCCTGCCCCACACGCTGATCTTCTTCGGTCAAACCGAGATCGGCGCAGGCCTTGCCTCTATCCTCAACGCCACCACGCCGATCTGGACGGTGCTGATCGCCAATCGCTGGACGACGGATGAAAAATTGACGACGGCAAAACTGGCAGGCTGCCTGACCGGCCTGGCCGGCACGGCGGTGCTGATCGGTCCGAGCGTGACGGATGCCGCCTCTGCTCCCCTCTGGGCGCTGGTGCTGCCGGTGCTTGCAGCAGTCTCCTATGGCGTCGCCGGCACCTATGGCAAGCGCTTCCGCAGCCTGCCGGCACCGGTATCCGCGACGGGACAACTGACCGCCTCGACACTGATCATGCTGCCCGTCTCGCTCATCGCCGACAGGCCGTGGATGTTGCCCGTGCCATCCGCCCATGCAGTGCTGGCGATCCTGGCTCTGGCGCTTCTTTCAACCGCTTTCGCCTACCTGCTCTTCTTCCGGATTCTGAGCATGGCGGGTGCCACCAATGCCTCCCTCGTGACGCTCGTCGTTCCTCCGAGCGCCATCCTGCTGGGAGCGCTTTTCCTCGGCGAACGGTTGGGGATGACTGATCTGATCGGCATGCTGCTGATCGGCCTCGGCCTCGTTTTGCTCGACGGAAGGCTTCTTCGCTATCGCAGCAATCAGCCGAAGAAAGTCTCGTAAGAGGACGGAACCCTCACGAAATATGACGGATATTAACAGTCGTGTACCGGTTTTTAACTTTTGCCGCACGAATCTTCGTGGGACATTTAGGCAATATAATCAGTTATATATAGAAAGAAGCCGTGAAACTTGTTTCGTTCCCAACGGCAGTGCAGCATAGAATCTGCTTTCCAAGCGCCACGAAAACGACATAAAATTTAACGGTCAACGCAAGGAGGCAGACATGGGACGTACATACTCTCTGAATGTCCTGATAGTCGGTGCAGCGTTCGTGTTCGTGGTATCCATGCTCTTCATCTGAGCCGCCACGAGGTTCCCACTAACAGGTCATATATCTCGCATCCGTGACCGTTTGATATCAGCACTTCCAATGAAACGCATGCTCCCCGCAAAGGAGCATGCGTTTTTCATTTTCAGGCAGCGGCAATACGAGGGCTGCTGATCTGTCGACGCCCGAGGCGTTGCAACACGGCGGAGACGAGCGGCGCACGGTTCATCGTATAGATGTGGAAATCGCGGATACCGCGACGGCCCAGATCCTCCATCTGTTCGGCGGCGATATCGGCGGCAACCTTTTCACGTTCCTCGGGCTTCTCGTCCAATCCTTCGAATCGGGCGTCGAGAAAAGCCGGCACGGAGGAGCCGCAGCGCCTGGCGAAGCGCTTGAGCTGTGTCAGGTTCTGGATCGGCATGATACCCGGGACGACGGGAATGCCGATTCCGGCCGCCCGAACCTTTTCGAGGTAGCGCTCGAAGATATCATTGTCGAAAAAGAACTGGCTGAGCGCCCGCGCAGCACCCGCATCCGCCTTGCGCTTCAGAGTGTCGATATCTGCCGCGAGATCGGCACTTTCCGGATGCTTTTCGGGATAGGCGGATACCGACACATCGAAATCCCCATATTCCACCAGGGCGCGCACCAGATCGGCCGTCTCGGCAAAGCCTTCGGGATGAGGAGCATAGGCCGTGCCGATCCCGCTGGTCGGATCACCGCGCAACGCCACGATGCGCCGAACTCCGGCGGCGCGGTATTCCTCGATGACGGAGCGGATTTCGTCACGCGAAGCATCGACACAGGTCAGATGCGCCGCCGTCGGAAGCTTTTCCTCGCCGATCATCCGCGTCACAGCCGCAAGCGTCGGTTCCTTGGTGGAACCGCCCGCGCCGTAAGTCACGGAGACGAAATCCGGGTCCCAGCCGGAGAGCTGTTCGACGGTTTCCCAAAGCTGGATTTCCATCTCATCCGACTTCGGCGGAAAGAATTCGAAGGAGACGCTGAAAGATTCGCGGTGTGCGGTCATGGATTCAGCTCCCTTAAGGCGCGGTTTGGGTTTCAGCGGGTGCATGCGAAGCGATGAGCAGCCTGCGGTCGCGGGCGAGCCAGACGGTGGCAGTCAGCGCACCTTCCTTGCCGGAACCGAGATCGATCGCCTCTTCGACTTCGAGGCCGACCTTCTCAAGCCATTCCGCCATTACCTGATGGGAAAAGCCGAGACGCACATGGGCGTGGTCATCGCGCAGATATTCGAGCGCATGCGGAGCAAGGTCGACGATCAGCAGCCGCCCGCCCGGCCGCAGCACGCGGGCGGCTTCCGCGATCGCCAGTTCCGGCTGATCGAGGAAGTGCAGCACCTGATGAATGGTGATGAGGTCGAAATCCTGCCCTTCGAGCGGCAGGTTGAGGATGTCGCCGTGTCGGACCGAGGCCTTGACGATGCCGGCCTTATCGAGATTGGCGCGCGCCACTGCGAGCATATCGCGACTCGCGTCAATGCCGATGGCGCGGCGATAAAGCTTCGATAGTAGCTGCAGGATCCAGCCCGTGCCGGTACCGAGGTCGAGAAGCGAGTCGACCGGCGTCGTGCCGACAAGCTTTAGCAGTGTCGCTTCGACGGCGGCGTCGCTGACATGCAGCCGGCGAAGTTCATCCCATTCGGATGCATTGCGGCTGAAATAGGCCTGGGCATGTTCTGATCTCAGGCGTTTGACGGTCGCAAGCCGCTCGCTGTCGCGCAGAAGCACCGGGTCCTCCTCGGAGGAGGCGGCCAGCAGGGTCCTGACGAGCGTTGCCGCCTTCCCGTCCTGCTTCAGCCGGAAATAGGCCCATGCCCCCTCCTGGTAGCGGTCGATCAAAGCCTCCTCGGCCAAAAGCTTCAGATGCCGCGAAATGCGCGGCTGCGACTGTCCCAGTATTTCCGTGAGATCGGTGACGGTAAGGTCTCCGGCTGCAAGCAACGCCAGCAGGCGGAAGCGCGTGGGCTCGCCTGCAGTCTTCAGGACATCCACCAGCGTATCCAGCGCCATACCCATTCCGACACATCTCCAGCCAATCAACATATAAAGATATGTTTATGTGATTTTGCGACTTTATGCAAGCACTAAACGATCCATGCGGCAAGGGATCGGCAGAACGAGGAAAGGCGGCCCGAAGACCGCCCTTCCCAATCCGCCTGATCGATCTCTCCGATGATCTCTGTCGCGATCAGAACTCTTCCCACTCCTCCGCGGACTGCGCCACCGCGGCATTGCCGTGAGAGACTGGCGCGCGCGAAGAGGCCTGGCGGGTGGGTGTGGCAGGCCGAGGAGCTGATACAGGCGCTGCCGGAGCACGCATGCGAGCGGCGGCATCGCGAAGCGGAGAGGTTGCGCTGCTGCCCCCGAGTTGGAAGTGCGACAGCAGATCGCTAAGCTTGGCGCTTTCCTGTGCGAGACCAGCGCCAGCGGCATTCATCTCTTCCACCATCGCCGCATTCTGCTGAGTCGACTGGTCCATGTGATTGACGGCAGTGTTGACCTGCGCCAGCCCTGCCGACTGCTCCTGGGCCGCAGTCGCGATCGCGTCCATATGGGCGGTGACGGTCTGGACCAGGTGCTCGATCACGCCAAGGCCTTCGCCGGTATCGCTCACCAGCTTGACGCCCTCGCCCACGGCAACCGCCGAGTTGGAGATAAGCGCCTTGATTTCCTTCGCGGCATTCGCGGAGCGTTGCGCGAGTTCGCGCACTTCCTGGGCGACGACGGCAAAGCCCTTGCCGGCATCGCCGGCGCGCGCCGCCTCGACACCTGCATTGAGCGCCAGGAGATTGGTCTGGAAGGCGATCTCGTCGATGACGCCGATGATCTGGCCGATCTGGTGCGACGACTTCTCGATCCGCTCCATCGCTGCGACCGCATTGCGAACGACGTGCCCCGATTGGTCGGCGCGGGCGCGGGCATCGCGGACGACATCGCGAGCCTCGGAGGTACGCTTTGACGTCGCGACCACATTGGCGGTGATCTCTTCAAGAGCAGCTGCTGTCTCCTCCAGCGAGGCGGCCTGCTGTTCGGTGCGCTTGGACAGGTTATCCGAGGCATCCGAGATTTCCTTCGAGCCGCTGGTAACGGTCGAAACCGAGTTGCCGACACTCAAAAGTGCATCGCGGAGCTGGCGGACCGACGTATTGAAGTCGTGCCGCAGACCTTCGAATTGCGGCGCGAAGGCTTCATTCACCTCACAGAGCATGTCCCCGTTGGCGAGGCGTCGCAAGTGCGCGGCAAGCGCACCGGTCGCCTGGTTGAGACGGGCCTCGGCCTCGGCTTCCGTCTGCCGCTGCATTTCGACACGCTCGGCCTCCGAACGGCGGCGGCTGGCATCAGCCTCTGCTTCGAGTTCATTGTTGCGGATGGCCGCTTCGCGAAAGACCTCGACCGAGCGCGCCATGTCGCCGATCTCGTCCTTGCGATCCGCATAGGGAATGGCTTCCTCGGTATTGCCTGCAGCAAGGCTCGCCATCCGGCCACTGATACGGCGGATCGAACCGGACAGGCTGGAGGCCACAAGGAAACTGAAGCAGGCGACGACGGCGATCAAGGCAACGAGCACTCCACTGATCGTCAATAACCTGTTGGAAGCGCCCATCGTCAGGTCGTCGGCGAGACGTACCAGCTCTCCGGAAGCCTCCTCGACCAGATCGGCCGAGAGCAACCTGCGCTTTTCCATCGCGGCAGTCCATTGGTCGTAGTCCGTGGCAGCGGGCGTATAAAGTTTCAGGGCATCGAAGGTCTTCAGGAGATCAACTGCGAACGCACCGTCGGGCGCGTTCCAGAAAGCGTCAAGCTTGGCGAGCACCGTTGGCGCCAGTGCAGCACGCATATGCTTTTCGTAGATGCGCACCTGCTGGCGACCCTGAACATAACGGGCCACTTCCTCGGACGTCAGCGTCCCATTCTTGGCGAATTGCTGGCCCATCCGGGTCACAATCGCATAGCCATTATTGACCTGCACCAATGCATGAATGCCATCAATGGCGCGCGCCAGCGCGCGATCCTCGGTCAGGTTGGCAACACGAGCCACAGTATCGAGCGTCTGCTGTGACAAAGGCGTGAGATATTGTGCGGTAAGAAGCGGGTTCTTGTCGCCGGCATCGATCTTGGCGCGGAATTCGCCCATGCGGGCGTAACGATCCTCCAGGGCGGTAATCGTCTCCTCAAGTCCGCGGTCGGCCATGCCCTGCGACTTGATGCGAGCATAGTTGTCGACCAGAGCCTTCTCGATCGTATCCGCGTTCTTGCGCGCTGCATCGCGCTCAGCAGGTCCCGCATAGCTTTCAGCGGAGATCGCATTCATCATGCTACCGGCCGGCCCTACAAGTTTGGTAAGCGTCCGCGCCCTGTCGAACTGCCTGTAGTTCTCATAGGCACTCAGCCCCAAAGCCGCACCGAGGACGATCGCAGCAGCGGTTGGTATAACAGCGACAAGTGCCAGAGAAGTCCGAAAAGACAGACGTTCAATGAAACGGGCCATGGCGATCAATCACTCCCCAGTCTCCCATCCTCATGATGGCGCCAAGGACCGAACGGACATGGTCCTGCTATCGTTGAGAACCTAGAAGCAGAGTCTTTGCGCTTTCTTGCGGCCCCACTATCAAATAGTTGGAGTAATTTCTCGCATTTATAAGGTGCGACTTAAATGAGAAGCATGAAAAAGCCCCGCCGAAACGGGGCTCAACAATTCGTCGAAGTGCCTTTTGCTCAGCGCGTCAGGCGTTTGTAGGTGACGCGTTTGGGATTTACCGCATCAGCACCGAGACGACGGATCTTGTCGGCTTCGTAATCCTCGAAATTGCCTTCGAACCATTCGACATGGCTGTCGCCTTCAAAAGCAAGGATATGGGTGGCAAGACGATCGAGGAACATCCGGTCGTGGCTGATGATGACCGCGCAGCCGGCAAAACTTTCGAGCGCATCTTCGAGCGCCGAGAGGGTTTCCGTATCGAGGTCATTGGTCGGCTCATCGAGCAGCAGCACGTTGCCGCCGGCTTTCAGCATCTTGGCGAGATGCACGCGGTTGCGCTGGCCGCCGGAAAGCGTGCCGACCTTCTGCTGCTGGTCGCCGCCCTTGAAATTGAAGGCGCCGCAATAGGCACGGGAGTTCATCTCGTGCTTGCCGAGCTTGATGATGTCGTTGCCGCCCGAGATCTCCTCCCAGACGGTCTTGTTGCCGTCGAGCGAATCGCGGCTCTGGTCGACGTAACCGAGATGGACGGTGTCGCCGACGCGGATATCACCGCTGTCCGGGTTTTCCTGACCGGTGATCAGGCGGAACAGCGTGGTCTTGCCGGCGCCGTTCGGGCCGATGACGCCGACGATACCGCCGGGCGGCAGCTTGAAGGAGAGATTTTCGAAGAGCACGCGGTCGCCATAGGATTTGGAGATGTTCTCCGCCTCGATGACCACCTGTCCGAGCCGCTCGCCGACCGGAATGATGATCTGCGCTTCGCCGGGACGACGATCCTCCGCCGCCTTGACCAGTTCGTCATAGGCGCGGATACGGGCCTTGGACTTCGCCTGGCGGGCCTTCGGGCTGGAGGCGATCCACTCCTGCTCGCGGGCAAGCGCCTTCTGGCGGGCGCCCTCTTCGCGCTCTTCCTGTGACATGCGCTTCGCCTTGGCCTGCAGATAGGCGGAATAGTTGCCCTCGTAGGGAATGCCGCGGCCGCGGTCGAGCTCGAGGATCCAGCCGGTGACGTTGTCGAGGAAGTAGCGGTCGTGGGTGACCATCAGGATGGCGCCGGGATATTCCCGCAGGTGCTTTTCCAGCCAGGCGATGGTCTCGGCGTCGAGGTGGTTGGTCGGTTCGTCGAGCAGCAGCAGGTCGGGCTGGCGCAGCAGGAGCTGGCAGAGCGCGACGCGGCGCTTTTCACCGCCGGAGAGGTTGTCGATGGTCGCGTCGCCCGGCGGGCAGCGGAGCGCCTCCATCGCCATCTCCACCTGGCTTTCGAGATCCCAGAGGTTCTGGCTGTCGATGATGTCCTGGAGCTTGGCGCCCTCTTCCGCCGTCTCGTCGGAATAGTTCATCATCAGTTCGTTGTAGCGGTCGAGAATCGCCTTCTTGTCGGCAACGCCTTCCATCACGTTGCCGAGCACGTTCAGGCTCTCATCGAGCTGCGGCTCCTGAGCGAGATAGCCGAGTGTCGCGCCATCCGCGAGCCATGCCTCGCCGGTATATTCCGTATCGAGGCCGGCCATGATCTTGAGCACGGTCGACTTGCCGGCGCCGTTCGGGCCGAGGATGCCGATCTTCGCATCGGGATAGAAGGACAGATGGATATTCTCCAAAACCTTCTTATTGCCGTAGGCCTTGTTAAGGCCGGACATGTGGTAAATGAACTGACGTGCCATCGGATAAATTACTCCACGGGGGAATTTTGTTTGCCGCTATGTAGTGCATCGGACCGAAAAGTGTGAAGCGCTTTTCGGAAAAATCCGATGCATAAGCAAGAAAATCGCGCATAAACAGCGCAGAGTGATGGGAGGATGGGGATGTTCGACAAAACGAGGCGGCTTTCGAGCCCGACGGGGGCAAGTCTTGCCTATCACTATCAGCCGGCTGCAGGACCGGTCAGCGGCATCTTGCTGATCTCCCACGGCCTGGCTGAACATTCCAAACGCTACCGACCGTTTGCCGAGATCATGGCTTCGCACGGCTTCCACGTCTATGCCTTCGATCACCGCGGCCATGGCGAGACGACGGCGTCCGATGCGCCGATCGGTCGTTTCGCGAGGCGTAACGGCGTGCGATTGGTATTGGAAGATGTGAAGGCCATGCGCGATATGGCAGCGGATGCCCATGCCGGCCTGCCGATTCTGTTCTTCGGCCATTCCATGGGCGGGCTCATTGCGCTCAGCGCCGCGGTCGACGTTCCTGGAAGTTTCGACGCGGTCGCCGTCTGGAACTCAAATTTCCATCCGGGAATTGCCGGGCGTGCGGCGCAGGCGATCCTCCTCACCGAAAAAGCCCTGAAGGGCTCCGACGTGCCGAGCGGCCTTCTGCCGAAACTCACTTTCGGAGCCTGGGGAAGATCCATCCCCGGCCACCGCACCGAATTCGACTGGCTGAGCCACGACCGGGACGTCGTCGATGCCTATATCGCAGACCCGCTTTGCGGTTTCGGCGCCAGCGTTTCGCTCTGGCTCGACCTTTTCGAGATGACGTTCCGCGCGCCGGCGCTGATCGGCAGCCTGCAAAAGGATCTGCCCATCCATCTGGTCTGCGGCGCGGAGGATCCGGCCACCAACGGCGGCCGCGAAATTCTCTGGCTCTCAGAACATCTCAAGAAGAATGGTCTTTTGAACGTGACCACGAAGATCTGGCCGGGCACGCGACATGAAACGCTGAACGACACGGTCCGCACCCGCGCCATTGCTGAATTCGCATCCTGGGCGAAAGCCGCGTTGCCGCCTGCAGCACCTGTCGTCAAAACCGGCTCGTCATCTAAAATGGAATGAGTTCATGACATTTATTCAAGTGCTTCCGCTGTCATGCACGGCTATAGGAGGTTCATGAGTTCGTCGTCTGCAAGCCTTGCTGCCTCGACACCCGAGACCCGAATCGTCCATGGTCTCGGACTGATGATCCTTGCCATGCTGATGGCGCCCTTCATCGACATATTCTCCAAGCTTGCCACCGACTCGGCTTCGCCGACTTTCATCACTGCTGCCCGCTTCCTTTTCCAGGCGCTCTGCATGCTGCCATTCGTTTTGTGGAACGGCTCGTGGCGCACCTTTTCATGGCAGCTCAGCATCTACCATGCGATCCGCGCAACGGTGATTACGCTCTCCATGATCTGCTTCGTCGCGACGCTTGCCGTCATGGAGGTTGCCGACGCGGTCGCCATTTTCTTTGTCGAGCCGATCATCCTGACGGTGCTCTCCAGCATCTTTCTCAAGGAAACCATCGGCTGGCGTCGCTACACAGCCTGCGGGATCGGTTTTCTCGGGGCATTGATCGTTATCCGTCCGAGCTTTCAGGAAATCGGCTTCGTCGCCCTGCTGCCGATCGTCACCGCCCTCGGCGTGGCGATCTTTGCGCTCCTGACCCGGGCACTGGCGCATCGCGAAAATCCATGGTCGATGCAGTTCCAGATGGCACTCTGGGGCATTCCGATCTCCGGCCTGCTGCTTCTCGTCGGCGACCGGACCGGCATCCCGTTCCTCGCGCCGTCCCTGCCGGACTGGTTGACCTTCACCTGGCTCGCCGGCGTCGGCGCGTTCGCCGCCCTTTCCGGTATCCTGGCCGTCTATGCCTATCGGGCGGCGCCTGCCTCGGTGATCGCCCCTCTTCAGTATTTCGAGATCGTCTCGGCGACGTTGCTCGGTTGGCTGGTCTTCGGCGATTTCCCCGATCCGATGAAATGGCTCGGCATATCGATCATCATCGGCTCCGGCCTTTACATCATCTGGCGGGAAAGGCGCGTGGCTTCCATGGAGCCCATCACCGGCGCCGCCAAGTCAACCGTGACCCCATGATATGAACCAGACGAACAAGAAACCACCACTTTCGGGCATCCGCGTTATCGAACTTGCTCGCATTCTCGCCGGCCCCTGGGCCGGACAGGTGCTGGCAGATATGGGCGCCGACGTGATCAAGGTGGAAAATCCGGACGGCGGCGACGATACACGCGCCTGGGGTCCGCCTTTCGTCGAAGGGAAGAACGGCGAAAATCTTTCGGCAGCGTATTATCACTCGACCAACCGCGGCAAGCGATCCATCACCGTCGATTTCAAGACGGAGGAAGGCCAGGAGATCGTTCGCCGGCTTGTTGCCAGGGCGGACGTGCTGATCGAGAATTTCAAGCTCGGCGGGTTGATGAAATACGGCCTCGACTACGAGAGCCTCAGGAAGATAAACCCGAAACTGATCTACTGCTCCATCACCGGCTTTGGCCAGAACGGCCCCTATGCCAGCCTCGCCGGTTACGACTATATCGTCCAAGGCATGTCCGGCTTCATGTCGATTACCGGAGAGCCGGACGGCGAACCGATGAAGGCGGGCGTCGCCATCGCCGACATCTTCACCGGCGTCTACGCCGTAACGGCAATTCAGGCAGCGCTGATTCATGCCATCAGGACCGGCGAAGGTCAGCATATCGACATGGCGCTGCTCGACGTCCAGGCCGGCGTGCTCGCCAACCAGAACATGAACTACCTCATCTCCGGCAAGGCACCGGTACGGCTTGGCAATGCGCATCCGAACATCTCGCCTTACGAAGTCGTGCCGACGGAAGATGGACACCTGATCCTTGCGGTCGGCAATGACGGCCAGTTCCGCCGCTTCTGCCGCCTCCTGGGGATCGAACAGGTTGCCGAGGACGAGCGTTTTGCGACCAACAAGGCCCGTGTCGCCAATCGCGGCGAGGTGCGGCGGCTGGTCGTTGCCGAGACGATGAAATGGAAAAAGGCACATCTGCTTGCCGCCTGCGGCGAGAATGCCATACCGGCCGGCCCGATCAACTCGATCGCGGAAATGTTCGACGACCCGCAGGTGAAGGCGCGCGGGCTCCGGATCGATCTCGAAGCAGCGGACGGTACCGTGATTGCCGGCGTGCGCAACCCGATCGTGCTGTCCGAGACACCACTTGCCTACCATCGGCCGAGCCCGGCGCTCGGCGAACATACCGCAGACGTGCTGGCCGAACTGGAAGACATGGAAAGGAGGGGGGAACAGAAATGAAGACCGCCACGAAAACCGGGGGCCAGCTCATCGTCGAAGCCCTCAAGGCGAACGGAGTAAAGCGCATCTCCTGCGTCCCGGGGGAGAGCTATCTCGCCGTGCTCGACGCGCTTTACGAAAGCGGAATCGACGTCATCGTCTGCCGCCAGGAAGGCGGTGCGGCGATGATGGCCGACAGCTGGGGCCGGCTGACGGGCGAGCCGGGCATCTGCATGGTGACCCGCGGGCCAGGCGCCACGAACGCTTCGGCCGGCCTGCATATCGCCCGGCAGGATTCGATCCCGATGATCCTCTTTATCGGCCAGGTCGCCCGCGAAATGCGGGAGCGTGAGGCCTTCCAGGAGGTCGAATACCGGCGCGCCTTCACGGAATTTGCCAAATGGGTGGGTGAGATCGACGATGCCCGCCGCATTCCGGAATTTGTCACGCGCGCCTTCGCGGTCGCAACCTCCGGCCGCCCCGGCCCGGTCGTGCTGACCCTGCCGGAAGACATGCTGATCGAGGAGGTCGAAGCAGCGGAGGCCCGCGCCTACATGCCGGTCGAAAGCCATCCGGGCAAAAGCCAGATCGCGGCATTTGAAACGGCGCTCAAAGAAGCGAAGCGGCCGATGTTCATCCTCGGCGGCACGCGCTGGAGCGAAGAGGCGCATGCCGATTTCGCCGACTTAGCCACCCGCTTCAAGGTGCCGGTCTCCTGCTCGTTCCGGCGCCAGATGCTTTTCGACCACCTCCATCCCTGCTACGCAGGTGATGCCGGCATCGGCATCAACCCGGCACTCGCGAAGGAAATCAAGGAGGCCGATCTTCTTGTCCTGCTCGGCAGCCGCATGTCGGAAATGCCCTCCTCCAGCTACACGCTGATCGACATTCCCTATCCGAAGCAGAAGCTGGTCCACATCTTTCCCGATCCGGAAGAACTCGGCCGTATCTACCGCCCGGATCTGGCGATCTGCGCCGCACCCACGGAATTTGTCGCCGCCCTGAAAGAGCTTGAAGCCCCCGCCTCGCCCGCATGGGCGGATCGTACCGCGTCCATGCACGAATCCTATCTCAAATGGTCGACGCCGCCGGAAGCAGGACCGGGACCGGTGAAGATGGGGCCGATCATGCAATGGATCGAAGAGAACGTGCCGGATGACGCGATCTTCACCAACGGCGCCGGCAACTATGCGACCTGGCTGCACCGGTTCCACCGCTTCCGCAAATATAACACGCAGTCCGCCCCGACGTCCGGTTCGATGGGCTATGGCCTGCCGGCTGCCGTCGCGGCCAAACAGCTGTTTCCCCAGCGCGAAGTCGTATGCTTTGCCGGTGACGGCTGCTTCATGATGCACGGCCAGGAATTCATAACCGCCGTGCGTTACGGCCTGCCGATCATCACGGTGCTCATCAACAACGGCATCTATGGCACGATCCGCATGCACCAGGAACGGGAATATCCGGGGCGCGTCAGCGCCACCGACCTCGTCAATCCGGATTTCGTGGCTTACGCGAGAGCTTTCGGTGGATATGGCGAGCTGGTCGAAAGGACGGAGGATTTCGGCCCGGCCTATCTGCGCGCCCGCGCCAGCGGCAAGCCGGCGATCATCGAGGTGAAGCTCGATCCGGAAGCCATCACGCCCGCACGGACACTAACCCAGATAAGGGAAAAGGCATAAGGGGGTTTGCCCTCATCCGCCTGCCGGCACCTTCTCCCCGCAAGCGGGGCGAAGGAAACATGCCGCACCGTTTTCCACGACCTCGGAGGTCACATGGGGCAATCCCCTCTCCCCGCAAGCCGGAGAGAGGGTCAGGGTCGTTAGATCGCAGCCGTAACGATGAACTCGACCTTGTATTTCGGCGCAGCGAGCTTAGCTTCGCTGGTGGCGCGGGCCGGCGGGTTTGCCGGATCAATCCAGGCTTCCCATACAGCATTCATCTCGCCGAAATAGGCGATATCAGAGAGATAGATAATCGTCTGCAGGATCTTCGACTTGTCGGAGCCGGCAGCTGCCAGCAGGCGGTCCACTTCAGCGAGCGCCGACTTGCACTGATCGGTGACGCTTTCGCCCTCACCCACCTGGCCGGCCAGATAGGCTGTGTTGTCGTGGATGACGACGCCGCTCATGCGGGCGCCGGGCTCGATGCGCTTGATGCTCATGGAAATGCTCCTGGATTTTGAGCTGCGGGAGGAAGCCCCGTACGCCGGGCACGAGGCGCGAAAATCTCAGCCGCGGATATGCTGGCTCTTCTCGTAGATCGCCGTCGACCGGGCACCGGAACGGCAGAAGCCGAGCATCGGGCGCGGGAATTCATCGAGCGCGTCGACCATGGCCTTCACGCCTTCCGCGTCGACGCCCATGCGGCCGACCGGGATGTGGCGGATGTCGAGACCGAGTTCCTTGGCGCGTGCTGCAATGTCGGCGAATTTCGGCTGGCCCGGCTCCTCGTCGTCGGGGCGATTGCAGACGATCGACTTGAATCCCATCGCCTTGATCCTGTCTAGGTCCTCGACGGTGATCTGACCCGTGACGGAATACTCGTCGTTGATCTGTCGGATATCCATGGTGCAATCTCCGTTTTATCGCGGCGCAAGCATTACGACGGTGCCGCGGGGGCGTCAATCGCAGATGAAACACCTGTCAGCCGAAGCTGAACCGCAATCCGTAGTCAATGCTCTCACCCGGCTTCAGCAGCGCCAGCTCCCCCTTTTCCGCGAGTTCGTAGCGGCTCGCCAGCCGATGCGAAACCGGCTCAATTCCAAGAACATGCGCGGGCGATTTCTGGTTCCGCCAGATCTGCAGATGCGGCAGTGTCTCGGTCCTGAATTTCACCTTCAGCGTCAACCCGTCGATGGCGGCAATCGGACCGAGTGCGATTTCCGCCCATTGCTCGCCTTGCTGTAGTGCCGTCACACAGAAGACGCCACCGGGATCATTGCCAAACGTCCAGGGAAAGCCGCCTCCCTCCAACATCTTTCCGGTGAGCCGCACATGCTCGTCAAATAGCCAGGCACCGATATTCATGTGGTACATATGTACGGGGTAGAACGGTTTCGGGCCTGTATTGGTCACCCTGTCCGAGAGGCTTACCTCGCCCGTCTGCCCGTCGATCCGCCAATGGCGCTCCAAGAGGGCTGGTTCGCCCGTCGCCATCTTCACGACAACCCGCGCATGACATTCGGCATCCTCCCCCTGGGCATCCCAGAAAAGGATTTCGGCCGGGTGCGACGAGAAGGAGCCATGCAGCGGATACTTTTTGCCGTTACCCGTTCCTTCGATCGGCTCCGGGTGACGAATGTGATCCGGTCCGCAGGTGAAGAGAAAACCTTCGAGCGAGTGATCGATTCGTGGATCGCCGTCATCGGGAATCGCTCGACCGGGCGAAAGGTCGGTTTCGCCGATGAAACAGCCGCCGATATCGAGCATGGAGGTTTCGTCGAGGAAAAGCTTCGGGCCATTGGCCGCAAAAAACGCCTTCATAATCATTCCCTTCACGGATTCGCAAAAGTCTCTAACTGATCGCGACGAGAATTTAACGCCATGTTCATCACGAATTCACTTTTTTCACACTACCGTCAAAATTACCTTGTCTGTGGCGATAGGGTATGGAGCGGGAACGAACGGCCGATTTCCCGATTACGTGTAGAGAGCAAACAGGAACTCGGTGACATCGTGAAGCGGTTATTTTTCGCAAGCGCCAGCCTCGTCGTTTTGACCGCGATCCAGGGGATCCCTTCGGCCGAGGCACAAAGCCGGTACGATCGCTATCCGGCAGATACGATCCTGGTCGCCCCTGATGGTGCGATCCTCGACTATGTGCCCGATCGCGGCGACGTCGTCATCAGCCGCGATGGCATGGGCCGTCGCGTGTTCATCGACCGCTACGGCAATGTTCTGGCGACCGAGATACGTCAGGAGACATATCGGCCCGCCCGCGCCGAAGAATATCCGCCAGCTCCCGGCGGCTATCGTCGCTTCCGCGATCTCGGCGGCTATCAGGACGGTTATGGTTATCAGGATTACCGCGACTACCGACCAGGTGAACCGGGCAGCGTCACCGGCGCAATACCGGGCTCAGGTTCGGTCACTCGCATGCCTTTGGACGAGCAGCCGATGCCTGGCGCAGACGACAGCTATCCCCAGGAAGCGTCGATCGAGCCGGACCAGCAGGCCATAGAAAGTCTGCATCCGCAAAAGCCGATCATTGCAGTGACTAAAAAGCCGCAGGCAGAGATTGCTGCTCTTCAGGTTTTCCTGGATCGGGAAGGCATTTCACCCGGCGTCATTGACGGTCATCTCGGAGAGAATGTCAACAAGGCGATCGCCGCCTGGCAGGAAATGACCGGCGAGACGCTCGATCCGAACAATTCCGAGGACATCATGCAGCGCCTGACCTATTCGGGCGGTCTACCTATCATCGACTATACGATTACCGCCGCCGATGCGGCTGGTCCCTATGTTGCTGCGATCCCGGAAGACTATGCCCACAAGGCCCAACTGCCCGCCATGTCCTATACATCGGTGACCGAGAAGCTCGCCGAACAGTTCCACATGGACGAAAACTACCTGAAAGCATTGAATCCGGGCGTGGACTTCACAATTCCGAGCACAATCATCAAGGTCGTCAATCCGGGTCAGCCGAAGGCCGGCCAGGTAACCCGCATCGTCGCCGACAAAGGCAGGAAACAGGTCTTCGCCTACGGCGCCGACAATCAGCTCATTGCCGCCTATCCGGCCACGATCGGCTCGACCGATACGCCCTCCCCGACTGGCACGCACACGGTCCAGCGTGTCGCGTTGGATCCAGGCTACACCTACAATCCCAAGATCAACTTCAAGCAGGGCAACAATGACCAGATCCTGCAGATTCCGCCTGGCCCGAACGGCCCGGTCGGCAAGGTCTGGATTGCACTCTCCAAGCCCACCTACGGCATTCATGGCACGCCGGAACCCTCCAAGATCGGCAAGACCAACAGCCACGGCTGCGTGCGACTGACCAACTGGGATGCAACCGAGCTTGCCAAGATGGTGAAAACCGGAGCAACCGTGGAATTCGTGGAATAGGTCTCGGTTATTCTCCTTTAGCCGCTGCAAAGCCCTTCAGCACCATCTGAGTTTCTTGCCGCCTGGCATCGGGAATCTCGCTCAAAATGCAGCGCGGCCGGCTCTTTCGAACCGACCGCGTCACAAGCAAGCCCCGGGCTGAACAGGACCTGGGCATTGATCCGCGTCAGGCAGCGCTTCGCCTGAAACCGAAGATACGTGGCGCACCGGTCCGGATTACCTTCGCCGGCATCAGGCGCATGACTTCCTCCGCGAACGCCCGGGCATTTTCCTTGGCTTTATCGACATTGCTGACCTTCGCAGGGTCGAGCGTGTGGAGCGTGCCGCCGATCTCGAAAAGCTCCTTGAAGGCGATGCGCTCACCGATCGGCGTATCGAGAACGTGGACGCCGCGGGCCGCCAGCAAGCCCTTGATCATGAGCAGCGCCTTGGTGGTGACCATCGAGGTCACGCGGGTGAGCACGACCGAATGGGCGATGTCGAGATTGGCCTTGTCCTTCAGGAAGGACAGGAGATCGAGGATCTGCGCCGCACCTTTGGCATCCATGGCCGAGCCCTGGACCGGGATCATCACGTGATCCGAAAGGCCGATCGCGGTGGTGACCAGCGCGTCACGGGCGCCGGCAAGGTCGATGATGAAATAGTCGGTCCGTGGTCCCATCTCGCGCAGATGACATTGCAGAGAGGCGATGGTGACCTCGGATATGACCTCGATGTTGCGAACGTGGCCGGAAGTCTCGAACCACTGACTGATCCAGCGTTGCGGATCGCCATCGATAACCGTGACGCGAAACCCCTGATGGGCAAGTTCGGTGGCAAGCAGCAGCGCCGCAGTCGTCTTTCCGGCCCCGCCCTTGGCATTGGCAAAGGAAATTACAGGCATTTTCGGTCCTCGAAGAAGTCTTGAGCCGCATCGCTCACGAGGACACCGGTAAACATGGTGTCTTGGGGACCATCCTTGCGAAACATGGTTAACGAATTGTAAATTTAGCAATCATTAATATCACTCAGGAAATTTAGCTTTCGGCTCTAAAATGTGGAAAACCCGGAGGTTTTGCGCCTCCAGGGTTCAGTTAACGACCATCCGTGGACAGCCGGATCAAAAGCACTCGAGGAAAAGAGCTTTGGTATTCTCGAGTGTCATCGGCACCGGATTGCCGCCGCAGCTCGGATCTTCGATCGCCATCGCCGTGAGTTCATCGACCCGATCAGGCGCAATACCCATGGCCGTGAGATTTTCCGGCACGCCGAGATCCGAACGCAGGGATAGGACATAGTCGTAGAAGCCGTCAAAGCCGCCGGAAATGCCGAGATAGGCGGCGGCGCGAGCTATCTTCTCCTCGATCGCCGTGCGATTGAAGCGCAACACCGGCGGCATGACGACAGCGTTCGTCATGCCGTGATGGGTGTTGTAGATCGCGCCGATTGGATGCGAGAGCGAGTGGATTGCACCAAGCCCTTTCTGGAAGGCGACGGCTCCCATGGCAGCCGCGGACATCATGTTGGTGCGGGCTTCGATATCCGAGCCATCCTTGTAGGCGCGCGGCAGGAACTCCTTCACAAGCCGCATGCCTTCAAGCGCGATGCCAGCCGACATGGGATGATAAAAGGGCGAGCAATAGGCTTCCAGGCAATGGGCGAAAGCATCCATGCCGGTACCCGCGGTGATCACCCCGGGCATGCCAACCGTCAGCTCCGGATCGCATATCACCACGCCCGGCAACATCCTCGGATGGAAGATGATTTTCTTCACATGCGTCGCAGAGTTGGTGAGCACCCCTGCCCGCCCGACTTCGGACCCCGTGCCCGCCGTGGTCGGGACGGCAACGATCGGCGCGATCTTCGACGCGTCGGCGCGTGTCCACCAGTCGCCGATGTCCTCGAAATCCCAGACCGGCCGCGTCTGACCGGCCATGAAGGCGATCAGTTTACCGAGGTCGAGGCCCGAACCGCCGCCAAACGCGACAACACCGTCATGACCGCCATCCTTGTATGCCTTGATGCCTGCTTCGAGGTTCTTCTCGTTCGGGTTGGGATCGACCTCAGAGAAAACCGTACGACCGAGGCCGGCTTCGTCGAGCACGTCGAGCGCATGGGCGGTGATCGCCATTGACGCCAGTCCCCGATCGGTGACAAGCAGCGGTTTCTTCAAGCCCAGTGCCTTGCAGGCGTCCGCCAATTCCTTGATCCGCCCGCGCCCCAGCTTGATGGCGGTCGGATAGCTCCAGTTCGCGACGATATTCATTTCGTGGCCTTTTTCAGGTGATAGGATTTCGGGCGGGTCAGGTTGTGGAAGCCGAGCAGGGAAAGCGAGCCGCCCCGACCCGTCTCCTTGACACCGGTCCAGACGAGTGCCGGATCGAGATAGTCGCAGCGGTTCATGAACACGGTGCCGGTTTCGAGTTCGCGACCGATCCTGCCGGCGCGGTCCGCATCTTCCGTCCACAGCGAAGCGGTCAGGCCATACCGACTGTCGTTCATCAGGGCGATTGCTTCGTCGTCAGTCTTCACCTTCATGATCCCGACGGCAGGACCAAAGGTCTCTTCGCGCATAAAGGGCATGGAATGGTCGACATCGACAAGCACCTGCGGCGCGAGATAGGCGCCGCCGTCATCGGCCGGAAAAAGCTTCGGATCGACTAGGGCCTTGGCCCCCTTCGAAACCGCATCGGCGATCTGCTCGCGCACCACCTTGGCAAACCGCTTGTTGGCCATCGGCCCGAGCGTCGTTTCCTTGTCGAGCGGGTTGCCGAGCTTGTAGTTAGACACCCAGGCAACCGACTTTTCGACGAACCGATCGTAAAGCGATTCGTGCACGTAGATGCGCTCGATGCCGCAGCAGCACTGGCCGGAATTGTAGGTGGCGCCGTCCATCAGCGTATCGACGGCCGCATCGAGATCGGCATCCTCCATCACATAACCCGGGTCCTTGCCGCCGAGTTCGAGGCCGATCCCCGTGAAGGTTCCAGCCGCCGACCGCTCGATCGAACGGCCGCCTTCGACGGAGCCGGTAAAATTGATAAAATTGAAAAGCCCTTGGGAAATGAGCTTCGCCGTCGTCTCATGATCGAGGAAAAGGTTCTGGAAGACGTCTTCCGGTACACCCGCCTCCACGAAGGCACGCACCATGCGCTCGCCGACCAGCAATGTCTGGGCAGCGTGTTTCAGGACCACCGTATTGCCAGCCATGAGCGCCGGCGCAACCGTGTTGATCGCCGTCATATAGGGATAGTTCCAGGGCGCGATCACGAAGACGACACCATGCGGTTCACGCTCGATGCGGCGCTCGAAGCTGGCGCTGTCCTCGAGCACCATTGGCGCCAGCGCGTCCGCCGCAATGGACGCGACATAGTTGGAACGCTCGTTGAAGCCCTTGAATTCACCGCCATAGCGGACCGGGCGCCCCATCATCCAGGCCAGTTCCGGCACCACTTCATCGGCCATCTCGTTCAGCCGCGCGACACCCTTCAACACGAGTTGTACGCGTTCCTCAAGCGGTCGTCTCGCCCATGCCTTCTGCGCCCTGCGGGCCTGGCCCACCGCCTCCACCGCGTCTTCGAGCGACATCGCCGGACGTTCGGCATAGACCGAACCGTCGACCGGCGAGATACATTGGATCATGGTCATTGGTACATACTCCAGGAATTCAGCATGCGAGCGTGCGGACATGTCCCGCCGCACCGTAGGAAAGGATCGCGCGGTCGCGCGTGATGATGGTCAGGTCGTTTTCACGCGCTGTAGTAATCAGTATGCGGTCAATTGGGTCTTTGTGGATAGGCTGCGGCAGGAATGACGAAGCTATAAATAGCTCGGCTGTTACGTCGTGTTCCGCAACCTGAGCCCCCGAAAGGAAATCCTGATACCACTTCAAGGGTGACTTGGTTTCCGAAATGCGCCCTTTCGCGACCAGCATTCCCATCTCCCAGGCGGTGACAGCAGAAACAAACACCGGCACCTTGTCATGCCAGGCGCGACGAAGCGCGAACCTTGCTTCCTCCGCGAAAGGCTGCCTCTGCGTCAACCATATCACGCCGCATGTATCAATAAGGAATCCGCTACTCATTATAGAGCTTCTCGCCCCATTCGAAATCCATCGGCTCCGTAAGATCCGCGCCAGGCATTATCGTAATGGTACCTTCCATGCAGCCGAAGATTGGATGGTCAGGCAAATCCTCGTCTGAGATTTCATGGTCAGGCTTTGCTGTCGGCAGCGTGTCCTCCACCTTCCTAAACACGAGCTTCTCCCCGGCAATGTCCACGGCTTCTGTTTCATATCCAGCAGCAAGCCACTGCTTCGTCATGACATTGTTACTGGCGTTGTTACTCCACCAGGCACGGTGCGATTTGGAGGCGGGAAGCTCCCTTCCCAAAATCCGTTCTATCTCACGAAACGTCATCGGAATCTGCGTCCGCGACTGTTTGCGGAGATATTCACCCAATGGCTCGTATTTACCCATTGCCAAACTCCTATACTCCAGAAAATCCGACAATAAGCCATCAAGAAAACAATCACAATATCTATGTGTGTTTGTGTGTGTTTATCTCAAACTCTCTCGAAGCCTCGTGCCACTTCCCAGTCCGTAACCCGGCGGTCGTATTCCTCCTGCTCCCAGCGAGCGGCCCGGACATAGTGGTCGATGACGTCATGACCAAACGCGGTTCGAAGGAGTTCGGACGAGGACATCAGCTCCGTCGCATCGCGCAACGTTTTCGGGATTTCCCGCACGTCCGTGCCGTGATAGGCGTCGCCGACAAAGGCGGATTCCAATTCCATCTTCCTTTCGATCCCGTCAATGCCCGCTGCGATCAATGCAGCCATCGCGAGATAAGGATTGAGGTCGGAGCCGCCGACGCGGCATTCCACGCGGATTGCCTTGGTTTCCTCGCCACAGAGGCGGTAGCCGGCCGTGCGGTTATCCTTGGACCAGACGGCCTTGGTCGGCGCGAACGTGCCTGCCATAAAGCGCTTGTAGGAATTGATATAGGGTGCCAGGAAATAGGTGATCTCGCTTGCGTGCGCGAGCAGCCCGGCCACGTAGTGCTTCATGGTATCCGACATGCCATACTCGCCATCCTTGTCGAAAAAGAGTGGCGTGGTGCCGTCCGAGTTCCAGAGCGACTGGTGGATATGGGATGAACTGCCGGCGGCACCGTAGTTCCACTTGGCAAGGAAAGTAATGGCTTTCCCCTTCGACCAGGCGATCTCCTTGCAGGCGTTCTTGATGATCACATGCCGATCGGCCATGGTCAGCGCATCGGCATAACGAACATTGATCTCCTCCTGGCCGGCCGACGCCTCCCCCTTGGAATTCTCGACCGGAATGCCGGCACCCTGCAGACCGGTGCGGATCGCCCGCATCACCTCCTCTTCCTTGGTCGTCTGGAAGATGTGGTAGTCCTCGTTGTAGGCGCTGGCGAGCTTGAGGTTGCGGTATCCGCCTTCGCGGGCGCTGTCGTAGGGTTGGTCGAACAGGAAGAACTCGAGCTCGGTGGCCATGAAGGCGGTCATACCCATCGCCTCCAGGCGCTTCACCTGCTTCTTCAGGATCGCACGAGGTGAGTGCGGCACTTCCTCATGAGTGTGATGGTCGAGCACATCACAGATGACCAGGGCGGTCCCCTCAAGCCACGGAAGTCTCCGCAGCGTCGAAAGGTCCGGCTTCATCGTATAGTCGCCGTAGCCCTGCTCCCAGCTCGACGCCTTGTAACCGGGAACGGTTTCCATCTCGATGTCGGTCGCCAGCAGATAGTTGCAGCTATGGGTTTCCTTCCAGGCACCCTCGATGAAATATTCTGCCTGAAACCGCTTGCCCATCAGCCGCCCCTGCATATCCACCTGGGCGGCGATGACGGTATCGATGCGCCCCGCGGCGACGTCGAGCTTCAGATCGTCGAAGGAGTAACTTGCGGCCATGCGTTTCATCCACTGCTTGAAAAATGGGAGGCGCGACCCGGCGGCCGCGCCTATTCAATGCAATCAGGCGAGCGAAGCCGCCTCCTTGTGCTCCATCGCGAATTCCTCTTCCGGCGAGAGGATCAGGCGATGCCTGCCGACGGCCGCGAAGTAGGCGATCGCGATGGCAAACCAGACCACGACCCAGAGCACGCCCTTGGTGAAGTTCGGATCCTGGATTTGGTAGAGCAGCGTGACGACGGCGATGATGATCGTCAAGGTGGCCCCCGGAATGCCAAGCGGCGAACGATAGGGTCGCTCGATATTGGGCAATTTCCTGCGCAGGATGATGAAGGAAATCGCCTGCATGATGTAGGAGAACATCGCGCCGAAGACCGCCATGTTGAGCAATACGCTGCCGATGATGCTGCCGCCCTGCTCCGCGCCGAGCGAGAACCAGATCACCAGCATGACCGCAAGACCGATAACCGAGCCGGCGACCATCGCAACGTACGGCGTCTTGTAGATCGGATGGGTCACGGACAGCGCGGTTGGGAAATAGCCGGCACGAGACAGAGAATAAACCTGACGCCCCTGCGCATACAGGATCGTATGGAAACTGGCGATAAGGCCCGTCAGCGCCACGAGACCAAGGACCACCACGCCGCTATCGCCGTAGACCGCCTTGAACCCGTCGAGCAGCGGCTCAAGCGACGACCCAAGATGGAAGGAACCAACACCCGGTACCGACGGATTGAGCAGGACGATCATGAAGGCCGAGACCATCAGCGTTATCATTCCGAGAATGATACCTCTCGGCATGTCGCGCTTCGGATCAACGGATTCTTCCGCCGCCAGCGGAAGCTGCTCGATCGCGAGGAAGAGCCAGACGGCAAAAGGAAGTGTCGCAAGCACGCCGGAAAAGCCGAAGGGGAACCAGGAACCGTTACCCTCGGGCAGTTCGACCGCGGCGCCATCCGGGCCGACACCGATGTTCAGGGCCCAGCGGGAGAAATCCATGCTCGGGATTGCGCTGATCCAGAAGAACACCAAAACCGCCAGCGACAGGACCGTGATGACCAAGGTCACCTTGAAGGACAGTTCCAGGCCGAAGACGTTCAGCGCCAGGAAGATCGCGTAGAAGACTATCCATATAAGCGGCGAATAGGCGGGATCGAAACCGAAGATCTGGTTCACGTAAGCGGTGATAAAGGTAACGATGACTGCCGGCGTGAGAACGTATTCGACGTTTTCACAAAGTCCGGTGACAAATCCGCCCCAAGGGCCCATGGCCGTCCGAGCGAAGGAATAGGCCGCCCCCGTATGCGGCAGGGCCGGGCTCATCTCTGCAATCGAGAAGGTGAGGCCGACATACATGATGGCGATGATGATGCCGGCGACCAGCATGCCGCCCCAGCCGCCGGTCGAAAAGCCAAAATTCCAGCCGGAAAAGTGACCGGAAATGACGGCTCCGACGCCGAGCGCCCAAAGCGACCAGACCCCTGCATAACGGGAAAGCCCGCGTTTTTCGAAATAGGATGCGTCGGCCTTCTTGTAGCTGACACCTGCAGATGAACTTTCCATGCCCTTCTCTCCTGATCAAAGAAACGGGCGGCTGGCCGCCATGGCCAGCCCCACCCCAGTCGACATGCCATGGCGCCGCCCGCTTTTGTCGGTGTCGGCGCGCCCGCAGCTTTCGCTGCTCCCCCGGGGTCTTATTCCTGGATGTCTGCGAGGCTTTCCCGCAGCAATCCAGTCAGAAAATCGGCCGTGACCCCCTGGCCGATTTCGTCTGCTATCAGGTCGTTCCTGATCTCGATCATCACGTTCAGAAGCCCGGCCGGCAAGGCCTGGACTTCCAGAGTATGGGTGACGCCGTCCGCAGGGCCGTAAGGTTCGTTGCGCTCGACACGGTAGAGATGCGTGTCTGACGCCGCTTTCAGCATCCGGTCGGCAAGCCGGCTATCGGTATCGTGCAGGATGCCGATCTCGACCGACCGCTCCCTGCCGAAATAGACCGGGGTGAAACTGTGGATGGTGACGAGCACCGTCGGCTGTCCTCTTTCCCGTCGCGCTGCGATCTCCTCGCGGATACGGCCGTGGAAGGGCATATAAAGCGCGGCAGTGCGGCGCGAGCGCTCGTCCTCCGTCAGGTTTTCATTGCCGGGGATCCGGAAGACTTCGGAGACGCTCGGCATCGCCGCGGGTGACTCCGGCGGTCTGTTGCAGTCATAGATAAGGCGGGAAAAACGCTGATAGACGAGGGTCCCATCGAGGCTTTTTGACATGCGTCGCGCGACCGCAAGCGCACCCGGATCCCAGGCGATATGAGACGACAGGGCCTCGTCGGAAAGCCCCAGATTGCCATAGCGTTGCGGCAGGCGCTGCGAGGCGTGCTCGCAGATCAGCACCACCTCTCCCCTGCCGTTGGGATTTTCCACGGCAACGGGCTCGCCATCCATTTCGCCGAGAACTTCCGACTGCACCAGCATCAATGCGTCCCGCACAATCTGATCAAAATGGGAATAAGAAGAGAATTCTTCACTTTCCTGTCGCCGTCAATGAGATTCTGAAAATTTCTCTTCAAAAGCACCGTTGACTTCTCCTCGGAAACGATTGTTAATTCCGTCAGGAAACCGGCGCAGACCGGAGGGAACAGCTTTCGTGCCACCAACAGCACGCACCGTATCGGATGTCATTCGTGTTCGCTACGACAGCCTGACGCGCGCGGAAAAACAGTTGGCGGACAGCCTATTGGAGAACTATCCCGTGTCGGGGCTTGGCAGCATCACGACGATCGCGGACAATGCAGGCGTTTCGACGCCGACGGTCGCGCGCATGGTGCAGAAGCTCGGCTACAAGGGATACCCGGAGTTCCAGTCGCATTTGCACCAGGAGCTCGAAGCGACGATCTCCAACCCGATAGCGAAACACGACCGCTGGGCCTCCAACGCGCCCGGCACACATATCCTCAACCGTTTTGCCGATGCTATCACTGCCAACTTGCGTGATACTTTGTCTGATCTGGACACGACGACCTTCGAGCACGCGGCTGCACTTTTGCGTGACCGCGATCGCAGCATCTATTTCGTCGGCGGCCGTATCACCGGCGCTCTGGCAGAATATTTCTTCACCCATATGCAGGTCATCCGTCCGAAGACGACGCTGATTTCCAACAATTCCAGCTCCTGGCCGCAGCACGTGCTCAATATGAGCGCCGGTGATGTGCTGGTGATTTTCGATATCCGCCGCTACGAGCAGGAGATGGCGACGCTGGCGGAGGCCGCGAAGGCAAACGGCGTCGTCATCATCTTGTTCACGGATGTCTGGTCGTCCCCCGTTGCGAAATACGCGCAACACGTCTTCAAAATACGGATCGAAGCGCCGTCCGCCTGGGATTCTTCCGTTATCACTCTCTTCGTTGTGGAGGCGCTGATCGAGGCGGTACAGAGCGCCACATGGGAGGAGACACGCGAACGCATGAACTCTCTGGAAGGCCTGTTCGAGCGGTCAAGACTTTTCCGCCGCCCCAACCGTCAGACCCGCTCCGACTGACATCGGAGGCAAATGGAATATGCCGGCAAATCCGGGATTTATGAGCAAATGCTCACGCTCCGGGCTGTCATATACGATACATAAACTGGCTCTACGAGTCGCGCCCGACGCGACCTGAACCCTAGGAGGATACCGTGCTCAACAGGACCCAACGTCTTCTTTCGATGACGACTGCCATCGTCATCGCTTCGGCGAGCCTCGCCGCCGCCGAGCCGAGCGCCGAGCTGATTGCTGCCGCCAAGAAGGAGGGCACGTTGACCACGATCGCCCTGCCCCATAACTGGTGCGGCTATGGCGACGTGATCGCAGCCTTCAAGGCCAAGTACGGCATCGAAGTGAACGAACTGAACCCGGATGCCGGCTCGGGCGACGAGATCGAAGCCATCAAGGCCAACAAGGGCAACAAGGGGCCTCAGGCTCCGGACGTGATTGACGTCGGTCTCTCCTTCGGCCCTTCCGCCAAGGCAGAGGGCCTGCTGATGCCGTACAAGGTCTCCACCTGGGATACTATTCCGGATAGCGCCAAGGATGCCGAAGGCTACTGGTATGGCGACTATTACGGCGTTCTCTCCTTCGTCGTGAACACCGACATCGTGAAGGACGCGCCAAAGGACTGGGCCGACCTGAAGAAGCCGGAGCTCGCGAACTCCGTCGCTCTCGCCGGCGATCCGCGCGCGTCGAACCAGGCTGTTCAGGCCGTCTATGCCGCTGGTCTGGCTGCCGGTGAAAAGGATGCAGCCAAGGCCGGCGAAGCCGGTCTTTCGTTCTTCTCCGAGGTCAACAAGGCCGGCAATTTCGTTCCGGTGATCGGCAAATCCGCCTCACTCGCGCAAGGCTCCACCCCGATCGTCATCGCCTGGGACTATAACGGCCTCTCCTGGCGCGACAGCCTCAAAGGCAACCCGCCCGTCGAAGTCGTCGTTCCGGCTTCCGGCGTCGTCGCCGGCGTCTACGTCCAGGCGATCTCCGCCTTCGCCCCGCATCCGAACGCCGCCAAGCTCTGGATGGAATTCCTCTATTCGGACGAAGGTCAGCTCGGCTGGCTGAAGGGCTATTGCCACCCGATCCGCTTCAATGATCTTGCCAAGAACAACAAGATCCCGAAGGAACTCCTCGACGCCCTGCCGCCGGCCGCAGCCTATGAAAAGGCCGTTTTCCCGACGCTTGCCGAGCAGGAAGCCGGCAAGACCGCGATCACCACGAAGTGGGATGCGACTGTCGGCGCCAACGTGCAGTAATGTGACGCAATCAGTCTCCCCGCGACTTGCGGGGAGACCTTCTTCTTTCTCGGGCGAAACCGGAACGCATGAGCACCGCCACCACGTCCTTCATCGACCGCCGCATTGTCGTCGATTGGCTCGGCATCGCGCCGTTCATGATCTTCGCGCTGATGTTCCTGATCATCCCGACGCTCTATTTGGTGACGGGCGCCTTTTTCACGCCGGACGGTGAGTTCACCTTCAAGAACATCGTCGACCTCTTCACGCCGTCGATCATGAGCGCCTACTGGATCAGCATCAGGGTCTCGGTCGCATCATCCATCGGCGGCGCGGTGATCGGTTTCTTTCTCGCCTGGGCGATCGTGCTCGGCGGCGTACCCCCCTGGGTCCGCTCGGGGCTGCTGACGTTTTCCGGCGTCGCGTCCAACTTCGCCGGCGTACCGCTTGCCTTCGCCTTCCTCGCCACGCTCGGCCGCACGGGTCTCGTCACCATTCTGCTGCGCGACTGGCTTGGCTTCAACCTCTACTCGACCGGCTTCAACATCCTCTCCTTCTTCGGCCTGACCATCACCTACATGTTCTTCCAGATTCCGCTGATGGTGCTGATCCTGACACCGGCACTCGACGGCATGAAGAGGGAATGGCGCGAGGCCTCGGAAATTCTCGGCGCTTCGACCTGGCAATATTGGCGCATGGTGGCGCTTCCGATCCTCTGGCCAAGCCTGATGGGCACGACGCTGCTTCTCTTCGCCAATGCCTTCGGCGCAATCGCAACGGCCTATGCGCTGACCGGCTCCTCGCTCAACATCGTGCCGATCCTGCTCTACGCCCAGATTCGCGGCGATGTGCTGCACAACGCCAATCTCGGCTATGCGCTGGCACTCGGCATGATCGTCATCACCGGCATCTCCAACATCCTCTACATCTGGCTGCGCACCCGCGCTGAACGGTGGCAGAAATGAAGACGAGCAAGATCCTGGCCTGGATCGCCATCGCCATCGGCCTGATCTACTTCTTCGTGCCGCTGATCGGCACCTTCGAGTTCTCGCTGCGCATGCGGCGCGGCGAATATTCCTTCGACGCCTATCAATCCGTCTTCTCGGATATGCAGTTTCGCGAGACCTTCGGCTTCTCCATGCTGATGGCGCTCTTCACCATCATCTTCGGCATGCTGCTGGTCGTGCCGACCGCCTACTGGGTGCGGCTGCGCCTGCCGCAGATGCGCCCGGTCGTCGAATTCATCACCCTGATGCCGCTCGTCATCCCGGCCATCGTCATCGTCTTCGGCTACCTGCGCCTCTACAACTCCTCGTCCTGGCTGCCCTTCACCGGCTCGACCCAGGGCACGAACGCGCTGCTCGTGCTTTCCTACATCACGCTTTCACTGCCCTACATGTATCGTTCCGTCGATACGGCGATGCGGGCGATCGATGTGAGAACGCTGACGGAGGCCGCCGAGATCCTGGGCGCCAAATGGCCGACCATCATGTTCCGCTGCATCTTTCCGAACGTCATGTCGGGCGTTCTGTCCGGCGCCTTCATTACCTTTGCGATCGTCATGGGCGAATTCACCATGGCAGCGCTTCTCAACCGCCCTGCCTTCGGCCCCTACCTGCAACTCGTCGGCGCCAACAAGGCCTACGAGCCGTCCGCGCTCGCCATCATCGCGTTTGCCGTCACCTGGCTTTCGATGGGGCTCATCCAGCTCGTGTCCCGTTTCAGCAAACTGGCGCCTTCGCGTCCTTGAGGAATTTCCTGCATGTCGTTCTTGGTACTCGAAAACATCAAGAAGAGTTTCGGACAGGTTCAGGTCGTGAAGGACTTCAGCATGGCGATCGAAAAGGGAGAGTTCGTCTCCTTTCTCGGCCCCTCCGGCTGCGGCAAGACCACCGTGCTGCGGATGATCGCCGGCTTCGAGACGCCGAGCGACGGAACGGTCGTTATCAACGGCAAGAACCAGAACCGGCTCAAGACCAACCAACGCAATATCGGCATGGTCTTCCAGGCCTATGCGCTTTTCCCGAATATGAACGTCTTCGACAATGTCGCCTTCGGCCTCAAGGTTGCCGGCAAGCCGAAGAGCGAGATCGAGACGCGCGTGAAGGAGATGCTGGAACTCATCCATCTGGAACATCTCGCCGACCGCTATCCCTACCAACTGTCCGGCGGCCAGCAGCAGCGCGTGGCACTGGCGAGGGCACTTGCCCCGAAGCCGCAAGTCCTGCTGCTCGACGAACCGCTTTCGGCGCTCGACGCCAAGATCCGCGTGTCGCTGCGCGAGGAGATCCGCCAGATCCAGAGCCGGCTCGGCATCACCACGGTCTTCGTGACCCACGACCAGGAAGAGGCGTTGTCGATTTCCGACCGCATCGTCGTCATGAATGCCGGCCGGGCCGACCAGATCGGCACGCCATCGGAAATCTACAATCGTCCTGCCACCCGCTTCGTTGCCTCCTTCGTCGGCACGCTCAACATAATCGACGCGGTCGTCGTCGATCCTGCGGCCAACACGATCAAGGTCGGCGAGAATGTGGTGAAGTTGCGGGAACCCATAGGTGCGCTAAAAGGCGGCGACAAACTGTCCATCGCACTTCGCCCGGAAGCCGGCTCGCTTTCCGACAACGCCAAAGGCGATACGTCGCTGACCGGCAAGGTCACCTCCTCGCACTTCCTTGGCTCGGTGATACGCACCAAGATCGACGTCGGCGGTGACCAGATTTCCTTCGACATGTTCAATGCGCCGGACGCAGTCATGCCACAGGCGGGCGAGACCGTGACGCTGTGCTTCAACGCCAGCGACTTCCTGATCGTCCGCGAGTGATGTGATCCGGCAAACCTGATAACTCTCGACGTCATCCTCGGCCTTGTGCCGAGGATCTACAGACGTCAGCGGTTTGCAGATGCTCGGGACAGGCCCGAGCATGACGGATCAAAGGTTTTCGAATCTTTGCGAGCAGGCTGAAGGGGCACCATCCAGCGCCCCTTTCGCGTTCCACCTATGCTGCGTCGTCGACTGCATCCCGGCCGGACGATGGTACATAGTTGAGAACCGGGCCGAGCCAGCGCTCGACCTCCTCGATCGCCATGCCCTTGCGCCTGGCATAGTCTTCGACCTGGTCCCGTTCGACCTTCGCGACGCCGAAATAATAGGATGCGGGGTGACCGATATAGAGGCCGGAAACGGACGAGCCCGGCCACATGGCGTAGCTTTCCGTGAGCTCGACACCGGTCGCGTTTTCCGCGTCGAGCAGCCGGAACAGCGTCGCCTTTTCGGTATGGTCAGGCTGGGCCGGATAACCGGGGGCCGGCCGGATACCGGCATAGGCTTCCGCGATCAGATCGTCGGAGGAAAGTGTCTCGTCCGCCGCATAGCCCCAGAATTCCCTGCGGACACGCGTGTGCATGCATTCCGCAAAGGCTTCTGCAAAACGGTCTGCCAGCGCCTTGACGAGGATCGACGAATAATCGTCGTTCGCCCGTTCGAAACGCTCGGCGATCGCCACTTCCTCGATGCCTGCCGTCACCACGAAACCGCCGACGTAATCCTGAAGGCCCGTCGCAACCGGCGCAACGAAATCCGAAAGCGCCACGTTCGGCCGGCCGTCCCGCTTCGAAAGCTGTTGGCGCAGCGTGAAGAATGTCGCCAGTTCCCGGTTGCGGCCCTCGTCCGTGAAGAGGCGGATGTCGTCGCCAACCGCATTGGCCGGCCAGAAACCGATGACTGCGCGCGGCCGGAACCACTTTTCGGCGATGATCTTTTCCAGCATCTCCTGAGCATCGGCATAGAGCTGACGGGCTGCCTCGCCCTGCTTCTCATCCTCGAGGATCGCCGGGAAACGTCCTTTCAGTTCCCAGGTCTGGAAGAATGGCGTCCAGTCGATGTATTTCGCCAATTCCGCCAGATCGTAGGTCTCGAAGACCTTCGTGCCGGTAAACTGCGGCTTCGTCGGCCTGTAGTCCGACCAGTCGAGCTTTTCCGCATTGTCGCGGGCGCGCGCAATCGAAAGGCGTGTCTTCTCGGCCTCGGAACGGGCATGGGCCGCGGCCACCTTGGCATATTCCGCCTGCACGGTGCTGATATAGCCGGACCTCGCTTCGGGCGAGAGCAACGAGGAGACGACGCCGACGGCGCGGCTCGCATCGTTGACATAGACCGCCTGGCCGCGATCATAGCGCGGATGGATTTTCACGGCCGTATGGACACGGCTCGTGGTGGCTCCGCCGATCAGCAACGGGATATCGAAACCCTGCCGCTCCATTTCGGAGGCGACATGCACCATCTCGTCGAGCGACGGCGTGATGAGGCCCGAAAGCCCGATGATATCGACCTTCTCGTTGATGGCCGTCTCGAGGATCTTCGTGGCCGGCACCATGACGCCGAGGTCGATGATCTCATAATTATTGCAGGCAAGCACGACGCCGACGATGTTCTTGCCGATGTCGTGGACGTCGCCCTTGACGGTCGCCATCAGCACCTTGCCGGCGGACTTCTTCTGGTCGCCGCCATTGAGGCGCTTCTCCTCTTCCATATAGGGCAGGAGCACGGCCACCGCCTGCTTCATGACGCGGGCGGATTTCACCACCTGCGGCAGGAACATCTTTCCCGAACCGAACAGGTCGCCAACCACGTTCATGCCGGCCATCAGCGGCCCCTCGATCACATGCAGCGGCCGCTCGGCCGACTGGCGTGCCTCTTCCGTATCCGCCTCGATATATTCGGTGATGCCGTTGACCAGCGCATGCGAAAGCCGCTTCTCGACCGGCCATTCACGCCAGGCGAGATCCTGAGCCTTTGCTTCCTTGGTTCCGGCGCCGCGATAACGCTCGGCGATTTCAAGCATTCGCTCGGTCGCGTCGTCGCGGCGGTTGAGCACCACGTCCTCGCAGGCCTCGCGCAATTCCGGATCGATGTTCTCGTAGATCGCGAGCTGGCCCGCATTGACGATGCCCATGTCCATGCCCGCCTGGATGGCATGGTAGAGGAACACGGCATGCATCGCCTCGCGCACCGGCTCGTTGCCGCGGAAGGAGAAGGAGAGGTTCGAGACGCCTCCCGAGACATGCACCAGCGGCATCTTCTCGCGGATCGTCCGGGTCGCCTCGATAAAGGCCACGCCGTAATTGTTGTGCTCCTCGATACCGGTTGCGACGGCAAAGATGTTCGGGTCGAAGATGATGTCTTCCGGCGGGAAATCCGCCTCTTCGGTCAGGAGCTTGTAAGCCCGTTCGGCAATCGACACCTTGCGCTCGTAGGTATCCGCCTGCCCCTGCTCGTCGAAGGCCATGACGACGACCGCCGCGCCATAATTGCGCAGGAGCCGCGCCTGGGCGAGGAACTTCTCCTCGCCTTCCTTCATCGAGATCGAGTTGACGACCGGCTTGCCCTGCACGCACTTCAGGCCGGCCTCCATGATCTCGAACTTGGAGGAATCGAGCATCAGCGGCACGCGCGCAATATCCGGCTCGGCGGCGATCAGGTTGACGAATTCGACCATCGCCTTTTCGGAATCGATCAGGCCCTCGTCCATGTTGATGTCGATGACCGCGGCGCCGTTCTCCACCTGGTCGCGGGCGACCGCGAGTGCTGCGGTAAAGTCGCCGGCGGTGATCAGCTTGCGGAACTTGGCCGAACCGGTGACATTGGTGCGCTCGCCGACGTTGACGAAAGGCACGTCCTTCGTGAACACGAAGGGTTCGAGGCCGGCAAGCGCCATGAACGGCTTGTGCTCCGGCACTTCGCGCGGCCCGAACGACGCGACGGCATCAGCGATCGCCCGGATGTGCTCGGGCGTCGAGCCGCAGCAGCCGCCGACAACATTGACCAGACCTTCCTCTGCAAAGCCGCGGATCTGGCGCGCCATGTCGTCCGGCGTCTCGTCGTAGCGACCGAATTCGTTCGGCAGGCCGGCATTCGGATAGGCCGATATGAAGGTATCGGCAACCGACGAAAGCTCCTGCAGATGCGGGCGCATGGCATCGGCGCCGAGCGCGCAGTTGAGGCCGATCGTGAACGGCCTGGCATGGCGCACGGAATACCAGAAGGCGGACGGCGTCTGGCCGGAGAGCGTGCGGCCGGACAGGTCGGTGATCGTGCCGGAGATCATCACAGGCAGATGGATGCCCTTCTCGGCGAAACGTTCGGCGCAGGCGAAGATCGCCGCCTTGGCGTTCAGCGTATCGAAAATCGTCTCGATGAGGATGATATCGGCGCCGCCGTCGATGAGGCCGTCGAGCTGTTCGCCATAGGCAAGCCGCAGGTCGTCGAATGTCACCGCGCGGTAACCGGGGTTGTTGACATCGGGGGAAATGGAGGCGGTGCGATTGGTCGGCCCGATGGCGCCGGCGACGAAGCGGCGGCGACCGTCCTCCTTCTCGGCCCTGAGTGCTGCACGGCGCGCCAGGCGCGCACCGTCACGGTTCAGGTCGTAGACCGCATTCTCCATCTGGTAGTCGGCCTGGGCAATGCGGGTCGACGAGAAGGTGTTGGTCTCGAGGATATCCGCCCCTGACTTTGCATAACGATAATGGATTTCCTCGATCGCCTGCGGCTGCGAGAGGATCAGAAGATCGTTGTTGCCCTGCTGATGGCAGGCGCAGCCGGCGAAACGCTCGCCTCGGAACTGTTGCTCGTCGAGGCCGAGGCCCTGGATCTGAGTGCCCATGGCGCCGTCGATGACGAGGATGCGCTCCCGCGCTGCGGCCTGAAGCGCCGCAAGAATTTCCGCGCCGTCGCGCCGAGAGGCTTCGGGGCCGAAAAGTTCATCGAACATGACATATCCTTATCATCTTTGGATTGTTCAATAACCGCATAAACATATCTTTATGTCAATATATAACTTGGATCGGATTTGATGTGACCAGGTCGAGGATTCAGCGATGACAGGAAACCGACCTGGCGTTATACGCGTTGAGCTACGTAACCCACCAGAGATTCCGAGGTATCCCATGAGCGACAACAGTCAGATAGCCGCCAACTGGGCGAGCCTTCCCTATCATCGTCGCTGGCTGCTGGATCAGGCGGACGGGCTCTTCGATTTCTTCCAATACCGGTCCGTGAACCAGAAAGGCGGTTTCTTCGATCTCGATGACCGGGGAGCACCGCTCGGCGGCGCCAATCCGACCCGGGGCATCCATGCTTCCGCGCGGATGGTCCACTGCTTCTCGATCGGCTACCTGCTCGGCCGTCCCGGCTCCGGTGACGTGATCGACCACGGCATGCGTTATCTCTGGGAACGCCATCGCGACACGCAGCATGGCGGCTATTTCTGGCAGGTCAATGATGACGGCGCGGCCGATTCCGCCAAGCAGGGCTATGGCCACGCCTTCGTACTGCTGGCCGCCTCCTCCGCCAAGGTTGCCGGCCACCCGCTCGCCGACCGGATGCTGGCCGACATCACTGAAGTCCTGGAGACAAAGTTCTGGGAAGCCCGCCACGGCGCAATCGCGGAAGAATTCAATCGCGACTGGACGCCGGTCGATGGCGGAACCTATCGCGGCCAGAATTCCAACATGCACCTGACAGAGGCGCTGATGGCCGCCTTCGAGGCGACCGGAGAGAATGCCTATCTCGACAAGGCCGAAAGCATCGCCGATCTCGTCATCCGCCGGTGTGCCGGCAGTGTCGGCTTCCGGGTCGCCGAGCATTTCGATGCGGAATGGACAATCGACAAGGATTATTACCATCCCGACGAGATGTTCCGCCCGGCCGGCACGACGCCCGGCCACTGGCTGGAATGGGCGCGCCTCGCATTACAGCTCTGGACCCTCGGCGGCAAGAAGCACGCCTGGATGCCCGAGGCCGCGAAATCGCTCTTCGTACAGTCCATGTCACTCGGTTGGGACAAGGAGAAAGGCGGTTTCTTCTACACGCTCGACTGGCAGGACAGGCCGGCCAAGGTGAGCAAGCTCTGGTGGCCGATGTGCGAGGCGGTGGGAGCGGCGCATTTCCTGAATGAGCTTTTGCCGGCGGATCGTTTCTATGAGGATAGCTATCGGCTGATCTGGGGAACCATTGCGAGCCGGTTCATCGACCATGGGAACGGCGGCTGGCACGAGGAACTGACGGAAGACCTCGTCCCGGTCCATACCCTCTTTCCTGGCAAGGGTGACATCTATCACGCCCTGCAGGCCTGCCTCATCCCACTCTTTCCGGCAGCCGGCAGCCTAACCAGGGTCATTGTTGAAGCCGGCGGGCACATCTGAAAGCATCAACCAGGGCGACGGAACCATAAGAGCCTGGACCAGTTCCTGTGTCACTGAAACGTGACATCGGAACTCGACCACTCATGCTGAACAGTCTCGCTCAGGAATTTTCGCACGAGGCGCCCGTGACGATCGGCGTGCTGCTGGCAAGATTGATTGGCGCCACAATTTTCTGCGGCCTTATCGGCCTCGAACGGGAATTCCGCAGGAACCCGGCGGGTTTGCGCACCAATATGCTGATCGGGCTTGCCGCCGCAGTGTTCACACTCGTCGGCCTTCAAATCATGCACGAGTTCGGCGATCTGCCGAATACTGTCCGGATCGATCCCATCCGCCTTATCGAGGCGGTCACGGCCGGCATCGCTTTCCTGGCCGCCGGAGTGATCATCTACACGCGCGGCGACGTGAAGGGGCTGACCACCGGCGCCAGCATGTGGCTATCGGGTGCCATCGGGCTTTGCGTCGGATTCGGCATGTGGGTCGTTGCGTTCGCGGCAACGATGATCGGCATCATCATCCTCTGGCTGCTGCGCAAGACCGAAGTGGCTACCGGCATGAAGGAGGATTAGCGGCTCAGCCGCCGTCTCGCGACGGGACCATAGCGTGGATATGGGTGACGAGTATTTCGTATTCGTACGGCTTGACGATCACCGCGGAATGTTCGAGCTCCTCCACCCCCGGCACGTTATTGTCGCCCGTCGCGAAGATAACCGGCAGGAGTGGCAGCGTTTCCCTTATCTTCAGGATGAGCTGCGGACCGCTCATCTCCGGCAAATTCACATCGGTGACGAGGATGTCGACCGGATGGTCTCGCATGGCGGCAAGCGCTTCATCGGCCGAGCCTGCTTCCACGACATTCATGCCGGAATCCTGCAGGAGGTCCGCCGTCGATATGCGGATCAGGACTTCGTCTTCGACCAGCAGCACGGTAATCGGCACGTTGGAGCTCTCGGTAATGACGTCCTCCTCGCCTATGAAATGGGGCAAATATATGCGAGATCGTCCCGTTGCCGGGCTTGCTTCGCGAAACGCATCGCGCACACGACGCGGGAGAGGCTCTTTGCGGCTGCGCCCGATAGCCGCGAGAGAGGCATCGTCTGTCCTCACGAACCGCAATTCCCGGTCGAGAAGGACATAGGGATTGGGCGAGAGGTGGAACAGCCGATCCAAGTCGATGTCGGAAAACTCCGTCAATCGGAACATGCGTCGCCCCCGATGCCAATGCGGTATCAGGTTATAGAATTTCCGCGACTATTGACAATTGAATTCAAGCGAGTGCTGAAAAACTCCCACAGCATCATCGCAATGCACTAAAAAATACCTAAAGTCGCAATCCTGGTTCCAGTTCTGATACGCGGGAGTTGCACGTGCCGCACCTGTGCCACGTCGTGGAGAAACTGCACAAAGCCTCAGGGACTGAACGAGCCGATATCACCTCAACAATGAAAGCCCTCCGGATCATTCGCCGGAAGGCCGCACCAGCAAGGCACAACGTGCCGATATGTAATCCAGCCTATTTCGGAAGATAATAACGGCCGCGCTCATCGCGCTCCAGCCCCCTCGACCGGAAGGTGTCGAGCTCACGCACCACCTCCCGGCCATCACGGCTGCCGACGGCAGCCATCAATTCCTCGAAATATTTCGGGCCCGCCTTCAGCGCCGCTTCGAGCGAAGGATAACGCTCGCCAGGATAGGAAGGAGCCTGTGGCGTCACCAGTTCCCAGTTCTGCGCATGCTGCACCGGCCAGGTTAGATCGTAACCGGCTTTCGCGCCGGAACGGGCGCCGTGCAGCGACGGATCGAGAGGCGACAGCCGCACGCCTGTGGCGATCACGAGATCGCGGTCCGCCTGGAAACGCGTGCCGAACGCCCATTCCATCTGACTGTCGTCGAAGATGTCGATGTCTGGATCGACGACGAAGACGTTCTTGACGCCGACCGCGCCAAGGACCGCATAGAGCGCAGAACGCGCCTCGCCCGGATAGGTCTGGCGGATGGAGAAGCGCATGCTCATCGAGCCGCCGGCGGCGACCGGCGCATAGACGGCAACCGGCTGGCGCACCACCTCGCCAAGGATCTTCCAGACGTTCATCTCCATGCGGAGCGCCTCAAGATTGGACGTATCAGTATAGTCCATGCGATTGCCGCTGATGGTGGCGGTCTGGAACAGCGCATCCTTGCGGTGAGTGATCGCCGTGACGTGAAAAACCGGATTGGTCTTCACGACGCCGTAATAGCCGAGATACTCGCCATAGGGGCCTTCCTTTTCGACATAGCCACGCTCGTCGAAATAGCCTTCGATGACCATTTCGGCATCGGCCGGCACCATGATGTCGTTCGTAACGCATTTGACGACCGGCAGCGGCGCAGCCCTCAGCGAGGAAATGAGCTCGAGCTCATCGACGGGCTCTTTCATCGTCGCGGAAACCATGTCGATCGGATGGCACCCGACCACATAGGCGACGTTAAGGCGCTCGCCGCGTTCGGCAGAGGCCATATACATGACGCGAAGATCACTGGGCGCGATCAGGTCGACACCGGCTTCCTGCGGGCCACGCAGCATCAGGCGTCGCATGCCGCAGTTGTAGCGGCCGTTCTTGGGGTCGATCGTGTAATCGATCGTTGCCGATATATAGGGCGCACCGTCGAGCGCGTGCTGCACGTGGACCGGCAATTTGAGCAGATCCGCATCCGCACCGGTCAAAACGACCTGCTGCACCGGAGCCTCATCCTTCGAAAGTTTGACCAGTTCGGGCTTCAGCGACAGACGGCGGCGCATTTCGAGAGCCACCTCGCCCGCCGGCACGCCGAAAGCCTTGGCAAGACGCGACCGGCTGCCGACAACGTTGCCGACCAGTTCCTGCCCCTCCGGGCCGACATTCCTGAACCAGACAGCCTTCGGATTGTTCTGCAGGATGGCCGCGACATCGGCGAGGTCGACTTTCTCCTCCCGGACATCCAACTCATCGGCATTCAAGCCCTCGACAAAGTTCCTGAGCCGAAAGCGGTCAAGGTTGAGCGCGGCAGCGGATCTGGTTGTCGTGTTGATGGTCATTCTGTCCTCTCCCGGAAGCAGTTTTGTGTGCGTCGTTTTCTATCCGGAACAGTTGATTAAATCAAATATAATTATACAATGTTGCATTAAGTCGCATTGGGAGACGCGACTGACCGGCTTTGATGCAACGCTGGGTCGTTCATTGGGAGGAACTTTATGCAGAAGATCACTCGTTGTTTCATGCTTGCAGCCTCGCTCGCATTCGGAGGCTCCGTCCTCGGGTTGTCGCCAGCCGCTGCCCAGGCGGATTTTCCAAGCCAGACTATCAGCATGATCTGTGCGTTTCCGGCCGGCAGCGGCGCAGACGTCATCGTCCGCTACTTTGCGGAAAAGATCGCAAAGCTCTCGGGTGCGACGATTATCGTGGAGAACAAGCCGGGTGCCGGCGGCAATATCGCTGCCGAATATGTCGCCCGCGCAAAGCCGGACGGCTACACCATCTTCTTCCACACCGGCAGCGCCGTCGCCGGCAATATGCACATGTTCAAGAAGCCACCGATCGATGTCGTAAAGGACCTTCAGATCGCTGCAACGATCAACAAGCAGCCGCACATGATCGCCGTACCGGTTTCCAGCCCGATCAAGAATATGAAGGAACTCACCGAATACCTGAAAAAAGAAGGTTCGAACGCAAGCTACGCCGTCAACAACACTTCCGGCAAGGTTCTGGCCGCCATCTACAAGGAGAAGGCCGGCCTGGAGACGGTTGAGGTCTCCTACAAGAGCAGCGCCGATTCGATGAACGATATCATGAGCGGCGCGATGACTTTCGCAGCCCAGGATCCGGTTTTCTCGCTCTCCCAGCTTCGCGAGGGCCGCTATCGCCTGCTTGCCGTCAGCTCTGCCAAGCGCATTCCAGGCGCACCCGACGTTCCGACGATGACAGAGGAAGGATATCCGATGGATCAGGTCGGCTGGTTTGCCATGATGGTTCCCTCCGAAACGCCGAAGGACATCGTCGACAAGATCAATGGCTGGACCAAGGAAGTCCTCAGCCAGGACGACGTCAGGAAGTTCGTGACCGATCAGGGCGGCGATATCTTCATCAGCACGCCGGAAGAAGCCCAGGAATATCTGAAGAAAGAAGTCGCGGCCTGGGCAGACTACGTCAAAATCGCCAACATCCCGCAGCAATAATGTGGCCCAATTCGCCACAATCAGTTCAGAAGACTGGCCGTCACCGGCGAAAAGCGGCGTAAGCACCGCTTTTCTTTTTCAGAACCGGACCATCTCTCTTTATTTGGGCAAACACGAAAAAAGCATATGCACTGCCGAGAGTGTGACCATCCCCCTATTGGACGTTGTGTCATACATCATGCTAAAAGTCGTTCCGGGAGAGGCAGCTGGGTTTCGTATGCACAGATGGAAGGGATTTTTCTTCGAGCAGTCGGCGGCGGGTGAGCATCATGGATATGCGCACGGTCGCCGATAGAACGGATGATTTCATCCAATCTTTCTTAAGTCGTCGGTTTTCTGCCGCCGAAGGTTACTTCATCGCGGCAGCGGGCGTGCTGATCGCCTTTGTGCTGCGCCTTGCCTTTTACGGCGTGTCTGTCGAGGGGCCGATATTCGTCTTCTTCGTCCCGCCAATTCTGATCGCCGCGGTTATCGGCGGCATGCGCTTTTCTCTTTTCGCCGTGGCCCTTTCGCTTCTGTCAGTCTATGCGATCAGGGAGTTTTCGCCACGAGGTGCCACATCTTCGGAAATGGTATCCATCGGCATTGTCGGCGTGATCATAGCCCTGATCGGACAAATGCTCCATTCCGCCCGCAAGGCAATCGAAAGAGCTCAGGTCAAGGCGGATTCCCGTGAGGCCCAGCTTCGTTCCGTGCTCGACACCGTGCTTGATGCCAGCATCGTCGCCACCAAGGACGGAACGATCGTCTCCTTCAACGCGGCGGCGGTCCGTCAGTTTGGATATTCGGAAGACGAGGTGATCGGGCAGAATCTCCGCATACTGATGCCGGAGCCTTATCGTCGGGAGCATGACGGCTACATGGAGAGATATCTGAGGACCGGCGAAAAGCGGATCATCGGCATCGATCGCGTCGTCTTCGGACGCCGCAAGGATGGCTCGACTTTTCCTATGAAGCTCGCTGTCGGCGAAACTCGTACAGATGGAGAAATCTTCTTCACAGGCTTCGTCCGAGACCTGACGGAACGGGAGGAATCGGCCGCGCGCCTGCAGGAAATGCAGGGAGAGCTGGCACGGCTCGCGCGCCTCAATGAAATGGGCGAAATGGCCTCCACCCTTGCCCATGAGCTGAACCAGCCGCTCTCCGCCATCGCCAACTATGTCCACGGGTGTGCACGCCTTCTGCGCGAGATGGACGAACCGGTTGCGGTTCGTATGCGCGAGGCTTTGGAGGAGACCGCCAATCAATCGCTCCGCGCCGGGCAGATCATCAAGCAGTTGCGTGAATTCGTCATCAAAGGCGAAACGGAAAAATCGCCTCAGAACATTCGCCGGCTGATCGAAGACGCCGGCGCTTTGGCGCTTGTCGGTTCGCGCGAGAAAGGTGTCCAGACGATTTTCGAGTTCACGCCTGGCACGGAAACAGTCGTAGCGGATCGCATACAGATACAGCAGGTTCTGACAAATCTGATGCGCAACGCCATCGAAGCCATGCAAGGCAGCCCGCGGCGCGAGCTCGCAATCCGGACCGTCCAGGAAAACGATGACATGATGGCCGTGATCGTCCAGGATACCGGGCCGGGCATCTCTGGCGAGATTACCGACCAGCTTTTCAAACCATTCGTCACCACCAAGGCAGGCGGCATGGGGATAGGCCTTTCGATTTCCAAACGCATCATTGAAGCTCACGGCGGGGAGATGACGGTGTCGCGCAATCCGGCTGGAGGGGCGACGTTCCGTTTCACGCTTCCGATCGACATGGGGGAACGTGAGAATGCAGACAGGTGACTATACGGTCCATATCGTCGATGACGAGGAGGCGGTCAGGAAGTCCCTTGCCTTCATGCTGACCATGAACGGCTTTGCCGTGCGCGTCCATGAAACGGCCTCATCCTTCCTGCAATTCGCGCCCAGCATCCGCAATGGCATACTGGTGACGGACCTGCGCATGCCTGACATGACGGGTGTCGAGCTGATCCGCAGATTGACTTCAACCCGCGCGAAGATCCCGGCAGTTGTCATCACCGGTCATGGCGATGTTCCGATGGCCGTGGAGGCGATGAAGGCTGGCGCTGTCGATTTCATCGAAAAACCCTTCGAAGACATCATCATCATCGAAGCGATCCGGCGTGCCGCCGGACAGATCCCGGACAAACCACTCGATGTCGACAGCACAACGGAAGTGCTGACGCGCCTTGAAAGCCTAAGCGACCGGGAGCGGCAAGTGCTGGCTGCCGTCGTTGCCGGTCTTCCGAACAAGTCCATTGCCTATGATCTCGATATCAGCCCTCGAACGGTCGAGGTACATCGAGCAAACGTCATGGCCAAGATGAAGGCGAGGAGCTTGCCTCAGCTCGTCCGCATGGCGATAGCCGTCGGCTTCTCCTGGCAATGAGGCCGTAAATTATTTTGGATTTCTTGATCTAACGCAAAGCGCATAACTCCGATAGCCTCTAGAGGCCTGATGCAAGCGGTAGTTCGACCGTCCCATCCGCGGGAAGTTCTGTGCTGGCATCATCGGGGATAATCATCGTTATCGCTCCGGATCTTGGTCTCCGGCAATCGCTGACATTCGCGCTCGAGGTGGAGGGATATCAGGTCGAAGCCTATGATTCCTGGGGCAAGGGCCGGGTTCCCGTCACGCCAGTGCGTTGTATGATCGTCGATGATCAGATACTGCGTGGCCATCACGACCTCCGGCAAGAACTCCTCGCTTCGGGCCATGCGATTATCCTGCTCACCGACGGCATGTCTCCGCCTATGGAGAACAATCCATGGCTCACCCTCACAAAGCCTTTTGATGGCGCCGATCTGGTGGATCTCGTGAAACACGTCGCACGAGCAACCTGACAATTTGTCCGAACCGCTTCCTCCCCCTCCACTACGTAAATACCCCTAGTGATACAACCGAATTTATCCCTGCTCCGTCGTGAGGCATCCTGAGATCGCAAAGGGGAGAATCGACGATATGCAGGACGATATGCAGACCGCAGCCGCTCATGCTATGCGACGGGAACTTGCACCGGGCCGGCCCATGTCGATCGTATCTCCGACAGCGGGTTTCCCGCCGACATATTCCGTCGTCACCTTCAATGCAGGAGCGGAAATCTATGCTCCCGGCGACAAGGCCGGCACATTTTACCAGGTCGAATTCGGCGCGGTGCGCGTGCATCGCCTGCTGTCGGATGGAAGGAGGCAGGTCATTGCCTTCCATCTGGCCGGGGAGACCTTTGGGTTCGAGGCAGACCGGACCCATAGTTTCTTCGCCGAAGCCATTACCCAAACAGGGCTGCGTGCCATCAGCCGCCCTGCAAACGGCGAAGCCTCTCCGGAGCTTCTCACGCTGGCGCTGCGCGGCATGCTGCGCGCCCACGAGCATATCATGATGATCGGCCGCCAGACGGCGGTGGAGCGGATCTCCGGATTCCTGGTCGACATGGCGGATCGCCAGGGCGGGATCGAATATTTCGACCTGCCGATGAGCCGTTTGGATATCGCCGACTATTTAGGCCTGACAATCGAAACGGTGTCGCGCGTTTTCGCAAAACTCCGTTCGGCCGGTCTGATCAAGCTGCGCAGCATTCGTTGCGTCGAACTTAAGAAGCTCGAAACGCTCCGCAGTCTCTGTGCATGAACTGAAGTAGCAATATCCGGCGTCATGCGGAAAAAGCACCGCAGATCGCCTCGCCTATGCCGATCAGATTCCCGTTGAACATAGCTTGTCGAGCAGGCTCCGCATTTTGCGCACAATCTCGCCACTCGTCTCGTGGGAGACAGGCGCCTGAAATCCGAAGGCAATCGCGCGTTCGTCCCTGCATTCGACCGGCTGGCGGCAGGAGCTGTGAACTTCATGCACCCCGGTTTCGCGCACGACCCGCTCGACGTTGGAAAGGTTGATACCGCCGCCGGGCATGATCGAGATGCGCCCTTCCGCCTGCTCCATCAACTGACGGATAAGGTCGACCCCTTCCGGACCACTCACCTTGAGACCCGAAGTCAGGACGCGCTCGGCCCCGAGCTCGATTGCCTGTTCTAAAGCTTCAAAAGGGTCGGGAACCAAGTCGAAAGCCCGGTGCAGCGTCACACCCAGGCCTTCGGCGCATGCCATCAGACGCTTGAGCATTGGCAGGTCGAGGGTCATGTCCGGTCGGCTCGCACCGATCACTACGCCAGCCAGGCCCGTCGCCCGCGCAGCCTCTATATCGGTCATCATCGCCGCTTCGTTGTCGGCATCGAAAATGAAATCGCCCGCACGCGGTCGAATGATCGCATAGACCGGGATCGGTACCCTTGCGGCAAGCGCCATCATGCCGGGCGGTGCAGTCAGGCCTCCGACATCGAGCGCGGCACAGAGTTCAACACGGTTCGCTCCGCCGGTGACGGCGGCGGCAAGCCCCTCGGGGCTATCGACACAGACTTCGAGAAGCACCGGCAAATCAGCCTCCCTGGTGGCCGAGCACGGCAGCACCGACCAATCCGCCGTCTTCCTGGCGGAGTGCGGGTGTCACCAGCGGATGATCGAAACGGTTGAGGATGCGTTTGCGCACCGCCTTGTCAAGCGCATCGATCAGCGGCCTCACGGAAGCAAGCCCGCCCCCCACCGGCACGATCGAAGCGCCAGTGACATTGACCGCGAGCGCCAACGGGTCGGCGATCAGTTCAAGCCAGACGGCAACGGTCTTCACCGCCCTCGCCCCGCCGATCTGCCAGTCTTCGAGGATGCGGTAGCTCGTCTCCTCCTGGCTGTGCAGAAAGTGGTGCAGCCGCTCGATGCCACGTGCGCCGCCTATCGTGTCGACGCAGCCAGACTGGCCGCAACCGCAGGAAAACCTTGGTATATGCAGCGTCTCACCGTCGAGTTCGACGGTCGTGTTGAGGATCGGGCCATGCCCCCATTCGCCGGTGACGCCGCCTGCGCCGCGCACCAGCCGCCCGTCGATTGCCAACCCTCCGCCAATGCCCGTGCCCATGATGGCGCAGAAGACGACCGAATGACCACGACCGACGCCCTCGTTCGCCTCTGCAAGTGTCAGGCAGTCGGCATCATTGGCCGCAAGCACGGGCCGGCCGAGAATTTCCGCAAGCTCGTCGCCAATACGCCGCCCCGTAATGCAGGGAATGTTGGCCGATGTCGCGACACCGTCGCGCGGATCGATGAGGCCTGCAATCGACAGCGCCAGCGGAGATGCCGGATCGCCTGCATGGGCGTTGCGCGCGACCAGCGACGCCAGCAAAGACGAGAGCCGGCCCCAATCCGCGGCAGGTGTCGCCACCTTTCCGAGCGGCATCAGCGCACCGGGCACGGGCGAGACGGCGAACTTCATGAAAGACCCGCCGATATCGACGCAGAAGACCGGCCTGGCCGGCCCGGTCCGGCCTGTGGTGTGAGACGTGGCGGTCGCTATCGTCATTTACGCGGATCCAGAAGGTCGCGCAGTCCGTCACCCAGGATGTTGAACCCGAGCACGGTGATCATGATCGCAAGGCCCGGGAACAAGGACATCCAGATATTCAGGCCGAGATAATTGCGTCCGTCGCTCATCATGGCGCCCCATTCCGGCAACGGCGGCTGGGCGCCGAGGCCGAGGAAGGACAGGCTCGCGGCGGACAAGATGACGGTCCCTGCAGTCAGCGTCGACTGCACGATGATCGGCCCGATCGCATTGCGCAGGATATAGTGCGTCATAATGCGGCGACGCGAAACGCCAAGCGAGATTGCGGCTTCGACATAGTCCATGCTCTTCAGGCCAAGCGTAAGGTTTCGGCTGAGACGCGCGTAGACCGGCACCGAGAAAATGGCAATGGCGATCAGAAGGTTGACGAGGCTGGTGCCGAGCACGCTGACGATCAGGATGGCGAGCACAATGCCCGGAAAGGCGAAGAGAATGTCCATCGTCCACATGATCGCCTGATCAACGTAACGGCCGCTCATGCCGGAAAGGATGCCGAGCGGCACACCAACGGCGACCGCCAACCCGACGCTCAAGACCACTTCGATCAGCGAGATTCGTGCGCCGTAGATGACGCGGGCAAGGATATCGCGGCCATTGTCATCCGTGCCGAAGGGATGCACCCAGGACGGCGGCTCCATGGTCGCGAGCAGATCTTGCACATAAGGATCGGCGGGCGCGATCAGTGGCGCGAAGATCGCGGCCAGCACGATGATGCCGATCAGGAAGCCGCCGAGCGCGATACTGCGATGGTTCGCGACCCAGCGAAAGGCCCTGATCAAGACCGGCCGGCGCGATGCCTCGGGAATATCATTGCCGGTTTCGATCGTCGCCATCAGTCAAACCTTATCTTCGGATTGAGGAGGGCGATCAGCAACTCCGCCAGGAAATTCATGACGACGACACCGGCGACTGCGACCAGTGTCACGCCCTGGATGACCGGATAGTCGCGATAGCGCACGGCATCGACAAGAAACCGTCCGATGCCCGGCCAGTTGAAGACAGATTCGGTGACGACCGCGCCCCCCATCAGGCTGCCGAAATTGAGGCCGACGATGGTGATGATCGGGATCAGCGCGTTGCGCAGCGCGTGGCTCCAGTAGATCGTCCGCGGCGCCACCCCTTTAGCATAGGCAGTGCGAATATAATCCTGCGACATCACTTCGATCATGCTGGACCGCGTCATGCGGGCGATCACTGCGGTCGGCAGCACGGCAAGCGTGATCGACGGCAGGATAAAACTCTTCCAGGACGCGGCGCCGAGCAACGGCAGCCAGCCGAGCTGGACGGAAAACGTATTCATCGCCATCAACGCCAGCCAGAAATTGGCGATCGAGGCACCGGCAATGGCAAGGATCATCACGATCTGGTCGGGCCAGCCATGCCGGTAGATCGCCGCGATCATGCCGGCTGGCACGCCGATGCCGATGGCGATCAGATAGGCGGTGATCGCAAGCCCGATCGTGAACGGCAGGCGCTCGGCGATCTCGTCGACGACGGGCAGCTTGGATTTGATCGAAACACCGAGATCGCCCCTCACAGCCCCATAGGCGAAGGAGGCGTATTGCGCCGGCAGGCTGCGGTCGAGACCGAGCCGTGCCGTCATGTTATCGACCGCTTCCTGCGTCGCTTCGGGGCCCGCCATCAGCCGCGCCGGATCGCCCGGCAGCGCGCGGATCGCCACGAAGACCAGCAGCGACACGCCGATCAGGATCAGCGGCAGGGCCAGCAATTTCCTGGTTATATAGGCTTTCATCCGCCTTCTACATTTTCATTTCAGGCTCTCCCATACCGGAAAGCTTCACGATCTATCGACATGGCCACACCACCCGACGTCATCCTCGGGCTTGTCCCGAGCATGACGAACAGTAGGGCCGACACCTTCCAATTGACCGGAGCAGATGGCGGACGGGACAGACCCACCCACCGCATACTCCTCGTATTACTTCCTGGCGTCCTTGACGACGATCAGGCCGCCCGGGATCACCCACGCGCCCTTGACGCCGGCGCGCGTCGCAAAAAGGTCCTGTTTCGTATAGAGCAGCACATGGGGCGCCTGCTCGTTCACGACCTTCTGGGCATCGACATAGATCGCGTTGCGGGCCTTCTCGTCGAGCGTCGAGGCAGCTTTGTCGATCAGTTCGTCGAGCTTTGGATCGGAGAAGAAGCCAAGGTTGGCGCCGGCCGGCGAGGCGCTCTTCGAGTAATAAAGTGGACGGAACTGCAGGTCGGCGCCGTTGACGCCGGACGACCAGGACGCGATCGAGGAGCCTATATTGTCCTTCTCCTTGCCTGCCGGGTCGAGGAAAGCCGCCTTCGACCAGACGCCACCTTCCATCTTGCGCACTTCGAGCTTGACGCCTGCCTTGGCCCACATGGCCTGCAGGAGTTCGCCGATGCGGGCCTCCTGCTCCTGCACGATGGTGGTCATCGCGAAGCCGTCCGGATAACCGGCTTCCTTCAGGAGCTGCTTCGCCTTCTCGACATCATAGGTATAAGGCGCGAGCGACTTGTCATACCCTGGCGTCACCGGCGCCAATGGCGAATTGGCCGGCGTCGCATATCCCTGCATGAAAGCCTTGACGATGCCTTCGCGGTCTGTCGCGTAATTCAGCGCCTGACGGACACGCACATCGTCGAGCGGCTTCATCCTGGTGTTGAGCGAAACCCAGAAAACGGCCGAGCCATCCGTTGTGCTGAGCTGCATCTCCGGGTTGGCCTTGACCTGCTGGGCGAAGGCGGAAGGGAACGGGTTGATGACGTCGGCATCGCCTGTCTGCAGCGCCATGTTCATGACGGACGGTTCGGGCGTCCAGGTCCACTTGATCTCGTCCTCGCCTTTCGGGGCGCCGCCCCACCATTCGGTGTTCTTGACCTGCAGAACATATTCGCCGGACTTGTATTCCTGCAGCTTGTAAGGGCCGGTGCCGACCGCCTTGGCGCCGATCGTACCGGCAGCGTCAGCAGTCGGGCTCACGATCAGGCAAGGGCCGGTGGTCAACAGCGCCAGAAACGCCGGATACTGGGTCTTCAGCTTGAACTGAACCGTCATCGGATCGACTGCGGTGACTGCTTCGAGGAACGTGCGCAGGCGGCCGCTGGCGGCGAGACCGCGCTTGGTGTCGAGATGACGGGCGAAGTTCTTGACCACAGCATCGGCATCGAAGGGCGTGCCGTCATGGAACTTGACGTCAGTGCGCAACTTGAACGTCCAGACGAGTCCTGAGGCATCGGCCGACCATTCTGTAGCAAGCGCCGGCTTCAACGACAGATCGGGATCGCGCTTGACGAGGCCTTCATACATCGGATCAAGCAGAGCGGCTGTATAGGTCGCGGTCTGATCGCCCGGATCCATGGAGCGCGGAGCTTCGGTCTGCATCACGTTGAGCGTGCCGGCGCTAGCCGCAATCGGAAAAACGAGGCCCGCCGCCACTGCGGAAGCAAGTGCAAAACGACGGCTTTTCAGAAACATGGTCATGATTGTTCACCCTTGGTTTTGTTGATTTATGGGGCGGATTTTACCGCCTTAGATCATTTTTATAATTTATTGGCGTTGATTTGTTCATTTTCTGAACTTAGTGTCAAGCCACTATCACCGAGAGCCTACAGCCCCTTGAACGCCATGCTCACCTCATCCCAGCGCCAGTTGCTGCGCGTCATCAGTGAAGCCGGTCCGCTCAGTCGCACCGAGATGGCAAGCATGCTGGGCTTGAGCAAAGCGGCAATGAGCGGCATCGCCCGCGACCTCATCGATCTCGGAGTGCTCCATGAGACGGAGACGGTCTACGGCCAGGGCCGGCCGTCGATCCTGCTCGATCTGCATCCGGAATGCGCCTTCTTCGTCGGCATATCGTTGCTCGAAGATCCCGCGCCGATGATCCTGAGCGATCTGAACGGCAGGATCATTGCAAGGCAGGCGATACCTCTGTCGCGCGATCCGAAGGTCATCGCCGAAGCGATCACCGAAGGCCTGCCAAGACTTCTCGAATCCCATCCGGAGGCCGTAGAAAAACTCTCCGGCATCGGCGTGGCGCTTTCCGGCTTCGTCGACGAGACTCAGGCGAATTGCGTGCAGTCCACGCTGCTCAACTGGCAAGACGTGCCGCTGGCCAGGATCATCCGCGAGCGATCCGGCGTCGAGACCTTCATCGAGAATGACGCGAAGGCCGTTGCCGTCAGCGAAAAACTGTTCGGCAGCGCCCGAGAGATACAGAATTTCAGCGTCGTCTCATTGGGCGACGGCATCGGCTGCGCCCACTTTATCGACGGCAGGCTCTATCGTGGCAATCACGGCGGCGCCGGCGAAATCGCTCACTGCACCATCGAGCCCGGCGGCGTGCCCTGCCGCTGCGGCAAGCGCGGTTGCCTCGATACCGTCGCGTCCATGAAGGCGATCAAGGAAATGTCGCGCGCCGAGGGGCTCGAATGCACATCGCTCTCCGATATCGAGAATGAGGCATCGACCGGCAACGCGGCAGCGATCCGCATCCTGCATCGTGCCGGCTCGGCACTGGGGCTTGCAATCGCCAACCTCATCCAGATAAACGATCCCGGCCTCATCCTGATCACCCATGTCGAAGGCTCGTTCGACGGCCTGTTTGGCACGGTGGTCAACCAGGCGGTCGAAACCAACGTGCTGCCCCGCTACGCCGGCCAGACGCCCATCCGCATCAAGCGCGTCGATGGCGACGTCTGGGCACAGGGTGCTGCGAGCATCGCAGCCCATAATTTCCTGATCGGCCCCAACTCCAACTGAGGTTTCCCTCCATGCCCAGGCCCTTGCGCATCGCTGTCGGCGGCATTCATATCGAATGCAGCACCTACAATCCGGTTCTGAACGAGGAGAAGGATTTTCGCGTCGTGCGCGGCGGAGAACTGACGGCGGCGCCCTATTTCGCCTTCCTCAAGGATTATGACGCCGAATTCCTGCCGACTATCCATGCCCGTGCGATCGCCGGCGGCCCGGTCGCCCGCGGAACCTACGAAAAGTTCAAGTCGGAATTCCTGGAGCGCCTGAAGCCGCTCTTGCCGCTTGACGGCCTCTACCTCGCCATGCACGGCGCCATGTATGTCGAGGGCATGGAAGATGCCGAGGGTGACTGGATCACCGCCGCCCGCGATCTGGTCGGCCCGGACTGCACGGTCTCGGCGAGCTACGACCTGCACGGCAACGTCACCCAGCGGATCATCGATGCGCTCGACATGTATTCCACCTATCGCACCGCGCCGCATATCGATGTCGAGGAGACCATGCGCCGCGCGGTGACGATGCTGGTCAAAAGCCTGACGACCGGAGTGAAGCCGACGCTTCTCTGGGCACCCATTCCGGTCGTACTGCCCGGAGAGCGTACATCGACGGTCGACGAGCCGGCAAAGAGCCTCTACGCCTTGATGCCGGAAATCGACGCCATTGAAGGCGTCTGGGATGCCTCGCTGATGGTGGGTTATGTCTGGGCCGACGAACCGCGCGCCACCGCCGCGGGGATCATGACCGGCACCGATCGCGCCGTGCTGGAGCGAGAGGCGAAACGCGTCGCCAAAGCCTATTGGGATGCGCGAGAGCGGTTCGTGTTCGGCTGCGAGACAGGTTCGATCGAGGAATGCGTCGACAAGGCAATCGCCTCGAAGACAGCCCCGGTCGTGCTCGCCGAGTCCGGCGACAACCCGACCGGCGGCGGCGTTGGCGACCGCGCCGAGGTGCTGGCCCGACTGATCGCCAGAGGTGCCACCGGCGTCGTCTTCGCCGGCATCGCCGACAAGCCTGCAACCGATGCCTGCTATGCAGCGGGTGTTGGTACCGAACTGGAACTCTCGATCGGGGCTTCGCTCGATGCGATCAACAGCAAACCGATCGAAGCCAAGGTAAAGGTCAAGTTCCTCCACGAGACGGCAGACCTCGCCGACCGCCAGGCCGTTGTCGTCATCGATGACGTCGAACTCGTGCTCTCGGCCAAGCGCCGGCCCTATCACAATATCCTGGATTTCACCCGGCTCGGCCTCGATCCGCACAAAGCGAAGATCATCGTCGTGAAATCGGGTTATCTCTCGCCGGAACTGGCGCCTATCGCCAACCCGAACCTCATGGCTCTGTCGCCCGGTGTTGTCGACCAGTTCGTCGAACGGCTGGAGTGCGCCCGCAGAAAGCGGCCGATCTATCCTTTCGACAAGGATTTTTCCTACGAGCCGCAGGTCTTCCTTTCGGCACGATCGAAAGATCGCTGACCCGCCGCCGCGGTTATCCGAGCGGCCGCTCAGGCCACCTGCCCTCTCCACGTCTCGCTGATGCGGCGGATGGCCTGCAGAAGATTGGCAGTCGGCGGCGTCATCAGACCCTTCTTGCGGCGGTAGACTCGGAATGTCCGCTGCCAGTCGAGCTCGGGCACGTTGACGCGCGCCATCTCGCCCCGTTCAACCTCCTCGCGCACCAGCGGCAACGGCATCCAGCAGAACAGCGACTCCGATAAAACCGCCGCCTTCAGCACCGGCACGGAGCGCGAGATGATCGATGGGGCATTCGGTTCCAGCGCGTTGTCGTGGAATCGGCGCTGCCATTCCCGCACCGTCGGAGTACCCGGCGGGGGCAAGGCCCAGTCGAAATCCGCCGCCTCTGCAAGCGTCACATGGTCCCGCCTGACGATGGGGTGGTCGCAACGCGCGAAGACAGACACCGTATCGTGCAGGATGTCCGGCGTGGCGATGACGATATCGTCGTCGAGGTAGGGTTCGGGTGAAATCGCGATGTCGACCGTCCCCCCCTTCAGCGCCTCCAGCACCCGGTCTTCGAGATCCTCGATGATCTGATATTGCACTTCGGGATGCTGTTTGCGCATCTCGCGGATGACGGTGATGATGAACCCGCTGACGACGCTCGCCACGCCGCCGATCCGCACGACGCCGCGGCTGGCTCCCTGCATCTGCTGTATGACATCGGAGGCATTGCCAATCTCCGACACGACCAGCTTGGCATAAGGCAGCAGCGCATCTCCGAATACGGTAGGCACCACGCCGCGGGTCGTCCGCTCGAACAGCGGTACACCATAACCGTCCTCAAGACGTTTCAGCATGCGGGTGATGGCCGGCTGCGTCATGTTCAATGCAGTCGCGGCCGCGCCCAGGCTCCCGCGTCGGGCACATTCCAGCATGATCTGGGCAGAACGCACATCCAAAGTCATGCCTTGGTGTAATGGATTCTTGGATATTCTTCAATTCCAAGACAGGGCGCTATCTGCGACACTGATAAGGATATAGTGCACGCGCGGGCTATGGGCTCGCGGGCCGGGAGGAGGCTCTGCATGAACAGGATGACGCGGGATTTTCTATCCGGCAGCACGAAATTGCGCGGCCAGACGGTCAGCGAAGCGGTCTTTGATTTTCTCAGGCAAAAAGGCATTGACCGGATTTTCGGCAATCCCGGCTCGACCGAACTGCCGATGTTCATGAACATCCCGGAAGACTTCTCCTATGTGCTCGGCCTGCAGGAATCGATCGTCGTCGCCATGGCGGATGCCTACGCGCAGGTGAGCCGCAAGCCCGCCTTCGTCAACCTGCATTCCGCCGCCGGTCTCGGCCATGCGCTCGGAAACATCTATACGGCCTACCGCAACCGTGCGCCGCTGATCATCACGACAGGCCAGCAAAGCCGTGAGCTCCTGCCGCACGATCCGTTCCTCTTTGCCGAGAGCCCGACGGAGTTCCCGAAACCTTACATGAAATGGGCCTGCGAGCCGGGCCGGGCCGAGGACGTGCCGGCGGCGATTGCGCGGGCCTATTACATGGCGATGCAGGCACCGCGCGGCCCCGTCATGGTCTCCGTTCCCTTGAGCGATTGGCAGGCAGAGGCAAAACCGATCGCCATCCGTGATGTCGAGACGATGATCAGCGCCCCTGCCGCAGCGCTGGATGCGCTTGCCCGCGAACTCAATGATGCGACGGAACCCGTGCTCGTCGTCGGCCCCGGGGTCGACATCGACAATGCCTGGGATTCGACTGTACGGCTGGCGGAAATCCTGCAGGCAAGGGTCTGGGTGAGCCCGCTTTCCTCGCGCTGCAGCTTTCCGGAGCGGCATCCGCTCTTCGCGGGTTTCTTGCCGGCTTTTCAGCCGAAGCTGTCGCAATGCCTCGTCGATACGGACCTCGTACTGGTCCTCGGCGCGCCCGCCTTCACCTATCACTTCGCCGGATCCGGTCCCGATATCCCGGAAGGCGCGGAACTCCGGCTCATCACCGATGACCCGGCGCAGGCTGCAAGCGCGATCGCCGGCAATGCGATGATCTCCAATCTGCGCGCAGCAACCGAAGGCCTCGTTTATCGCCTGCGCTGCCGGCCGCAGCGTACCGATGGTCCCGCCCGCATCATTCCGCGGCTCAAAGCACCGAAGGGCATCGGGCAGGAATTCTTCTATCAGACGCTCGCCGACGTCCGCTCGCCGGACAGCATCGTCTTCGAAGAAGCGCCGGGCGGCCGCGACGCGCTGCACGATTTCTTTCCGATCGAACGGCCGGGCGGCTTCTTTGCCACGGCGAGCGGTGGCCTCGGTTACGCCCTGCCCGGCTCTGTCGGCGCCGCCTTGACGAAGCCGGAACAGCCGGTGATCGCCGTCATAGGCGATGGGTCGAGCCTCTATTCCATCCAATCGATCTGGTCTGCCGTGGAATACGATGCGAACCTGTTGATCGTCATCCTGAACAACGGCGGTTACAAGGTGCTGAAGGCGATCGCCGAAAGGAGCGGTTCAGGCCGCATCGACGGCGTCGACATCGGCCACATGGATTTTGTGAAGATCGCGGAAGCGCAGGGCTGCAAGGCGGTGCGCTGCGAAAAGGTAGAAGAACTGGCATCGTGCCTGCGGTACCTTCTCAGCATGAAAGGACCGCGTCTTTTGGAAGTCATTCTATCAGAGGAGGAGACTGAAATGAATGTCGCTGTCAGAAACGAGACGATACTGAAGACGCCCGAGAAATTCTTCATCAACGGCGAATGGGTGACCCCGTCCGGAACCGGAAAGCTCGACGTCATCTCGCCGGTGACCGAGGAACTGCTGCTCAGTTATCCGGAAGCGAGCAATGCCGATATCGACAAGGCCGTCACCGCCGCCCGCGACGCTTTCGACAACGGACCCTGGCCACGCATGAGCTTCAAGGAGCGCGCAGGCTACTTGCGCAAGGTGGCCGAACTGCTGACAGCTCGCCTTGATGACATTGCCAACGCATGGACGACCCAAGTCGGGGCGCCCATCTTCCTGACGAAGAAGCTCGTCGGCCAGAATCCAGGTCTCTTCACCTACTATGCGGACCTGATCGAAAAGGACGATTTCGTCAGCCATCGAAAGCGGGCCGACGGCGGCGAAGTCCGCGTCGTCCGCGAGCCGGTCGGCGTCTGCGCGGCGATTACGCCATGGAACGCACCGATGGTTCTGCTGAACTACAAGGTCTCCGCCGCTCTTGCCGCGGGCTGCACGGTGGTTGCCAAGCCCTCGCCGGAAACGCCGCTGGAAGCCTATATCCTTGCCGAATGCATCGAACAGGCGGGATTGCCGAAAGGCGTCTTCAACCTCGTGCCGGCCGGCCGCGAAGGCGGGGATTATCTCGTCCGCCACAAGGGCATCGACAAGGTCTCCTTCACCGGCTCGACGATCGCCGGCCGGGCGATCGCCTCGGCCTGCTCCGAACGCCTCGCCCGCTACAGCCTGGAACTCGGCGGCAAGTCTGCGGCAGTGCTTCTCGATGACGCCGATTTCGGGAAGGCCTTGCCGAGCCTGATGGTCTATTCCATGCCGATCACCGGCCAGGTCTGCTTCTCGCTCACCCGCATCCTGGTGCCGGAATCTCGCAAGCAGGAATTCACTGACATGTTCGTCGGCGCGGTGAAGAACATCAAGGTCGGCGATCCGGCCGATCCGACGACGCAAATGGGACCGCTCACGATGGCCCGGCAGCTTGCACGCGTCGAAGGCTATATCGCCGCAGGTCGGGAAGGTGGTGCCAAGATCGCCTGCGGCGGCGGCCGTCCGGCAGGCCTTGGCAAGGGCTACTTCATCGAGCCGACGGTCTTTACCGACGTGACGATGGATATGAAGATCGCCCAGGAGGAAATCTTCGGGCCGGTCGTGTCGATCATCAGCTACAAGGATGAGGACGAAGCGGCGAAGATCGCCAACGATACCATGTACGGCCTTTCCGGCGCGGTCTTCACCTCCGATCCGGAACGGGGTTACGCATTTGCGCGCCGCATGCGCACTGGTAGCGTGACGGTCAACGGCATGATTGTCGACATCCACCATCCATTCGGCGGCTTCAAGCAGTCCGGCATCGGCCGCGAAGGCGGTCCTGAAGGGCTTGAAAACTATTTCGAGGTCAAGACGATCCACATGGCCTGAACGTCATCCGTCTGATCGCCACGATAAAAGGCCGCCGGGTGAAAACCCGGCGGCCTTTTTCTCTCCGCACTCTGGTGGATCGTAGATCAGAGCACTTCGAAAACTGATACCCGAACGGAATTCGCCATGCGTTCACCTGTGCCGATAAACATGGTATGGTTGAGCCACCGGTAACGTGGATCGCCCGTCTGGAAACGCGGATTGGTGCGCATGTAGTAGAGCGCCGGATCGACCGCCTCCCCCGCAGCAAGCCTTGCGAGAACCTCCGGCGGACCATGCCGGAAGCCGAAGTTGCGGATGTCGATCATCGCGCCGTCATGGGTCTCGATAACGTAACGCGTATCGAGCTCTGCATAGCCGGCATCATAGATGCTCTGCCAATCCGCGCCGAGATTGAGGATGCGCCCCGAGAAGCGCTCCCCCTCCACGGTGCCGCCGATGATCGGGATGATCCGCCAGCAGCCGCCCGGGCCACCTCCCTTTTCGATCGGCGGACCGAGTTCGGCGCGGATTTCGCAAAATGGTTGAAGTGCGGGAGCCCTCATGACCCCTCCTATCTCATCGTCATCGGCAGCCAGAGCGCAATCATCGGGAATGCGACGAGCAGGATCAGCCGGATGATATCTGTCAGGATAAAGGGCATCACGCCCCCGTAGATCGTCGTTATCTTGACGTCTTTGGCGATGGAATTGATGACGAAGACGTTGATGCCCACCGGTGGCATGATCATGCCGAGCTCGCAGGCAACGACAATGATGACACCGAACCAGATCGGATCGAAGCCGAGGTGGATGATGACCGGAAACACGATCGGCACCAGAAGGATGATCATTGCCATCTCATCCATCAACGCGCCGGCCACCAGGAAGATAACGAGAATGAGGGCGAGCGTGCCGTAGGGACCGAAGTCCAGACCAACCAGGAACGCCGTCAGCTTCTGCGGCGATTGGGTGATCGCCAGGAAATAGCCGAACAGGATCGCGCCGATCAGTACGCTGAACAGCGAAACCGAGGTTCGGAGCGATTCCACAAGGCTCGACATGATGAGCTTCGTGTTCAGCCGGCCGCGCAGAATGCCGATGACCATGGTGAGCAGCGCACCGACTGCAGCAGCTTCGGTCGCCGTCGCAATTCCGAGATAAATGACCCCTATCACGGCAATGAACAGAAGCAACACCGCCCAGACATCGCGAAGCGAGGTAATCGCTTCCTTGAAATCGAATGTCTTGCCGGCCGGCAGGTGCTTGCCGTGGGCAATCAGCACGGTCGCCATATACATGAGCGTTGCAAGAATACCAGGAACTACGCCCGCCATCAGGAGCTGCCCGACATCGGTTTCGGTCAGGAAAGCGTAGACCACCATCATGACGGAGGGTGGGATCAGGATCCCCAGCGTGCCGCCTGCAGCAATGACGCCGGTCGAAGTCGCGTCGGCGTAACCGGCCTTGCGCATCTCGGGCAATGCGATGCGGCTCATGGTCGCCGCTGTCGCAATCGAACTGCCGCAGATCGCCGCAAACCCGGCGCAGGCAGCAATCGTGGACAGCGCCAGCCCGCCGCGAAATTGCCCGAGCCAGGCATTGCCGGTTCGGAATAATTCCCGCGACATCCCGGAATTGGTCGCAAACACGCCCATGAGGATGAAGAACGGCACCAGAGTCAGGTTGAAATCGGTGATGACGCGAATCGGCGACGTGGTCAAAAGGTTAAGGGCCGGCGTAATGCCGCGCATAGCGGCAAAACCAAAAACCCCGACAAGGCCCATGGCGACACCGAGCGGCACGCGCAGGCCCATGAGCACAAACATGGCGACGAAACCGCCGATGGCAACGAGATCAGCGGTGTTCATACGCCATGGCCTTCAAGCGGATTGGTTTCTTCGTGCTTGCCACGCACGAAGGGTGCCACAGCTGTAGTAACGACGGCCGAGGCACAACCGAACCAGATCAGGCCGACGAGAGGCCAGACGGGAATGCGCAAGTCGAATGTCGCTTCGTTGCTGCGATATGCGCCTGTCAGGCGAAAGAACATCATGTACGCGAGCATTGCCGTGAAGGCGAGCAGCAGTGCCCAGGCGATGAAATCGAGAACGCGTCGGCCCCAAGGCCCCAAGGGCTCGTAGAGCAGATCCACCGCGATATGGCCGCCGCGATAACCGAGCGATGCGAAACCCCACATCATGCAGGCGCCGATCAGGTAGCGGGAGAGGTCGAAGGAATCCGGGATCGCCCAGGAGAAGACGTAACGGCCGACCGTCGAGACGACGATCAGAAGCGTGCAGAGGCCCAACAACAGGCCCGCGATCACATCGACAGCGTCGCTGAAGCGTTCGAGATATCGGTGCATGGCGTAACTCGATCTAGGGATGATAGGAAGGCAGGCGAAGGCTAGGCGCCTGCCCATCGATCAGGCTGCCGATCATTTTACGTTGGCGTCATATTTCTTCAGCGTCTCTGCCAGACTTGCCCAGGCTGATTTGGCATCGATACCGGCCTTGGTGGCAGCCGCCGCCCATTCACCCTCCAGGGATGCCGTCGCCTGTTTCCACAGGTTCACCTCATCGGGTGTTGGTTTGTAGAAGGTATGCCCGCCGGCATCGATCATCTTCTGGCGGCCCGCGGCTTCGGCATCCGCCCACTTGCTCGCCATTTTCTCCGCCCATTCGGATGTGCAATGATCGTCGATCACCTTGCGATCCTGCGGCTCCAGACCATCGATCTTGGCCTTGTTCATGACGAAGGCGAAGGTCGTAACGTAAAAGGGCATGTCGAGATGATGCTTCGTTACGTCCTGAAGGCCGAATGTGTAGATCGAATTCCAGGGAGATGCGGTCATGTCGGCCGCCCCCTTTGAGATCAGCTCGCGCATCTCGCCGGCCGGCACCTGCACTGAGGCCGCACCAAGCGAACTCACCAGCCGCGCCATGGTCGCATGCGCCGGCCGGATGTTCTTGCCCTTGAGATCAGCCGGGACCTGGATCGGTCCCTTGGTGCCGTGCAGCGTGCCCGGATCATGGACATGCACCATGCAGACATAGACGTCGCTCATCTCCTTGGCCGAATACTGGCGGTACCACTCATCGAGCGCCCGCGAACCACTCTTGGCATCGGAAATCAGGAACGGAATCTCGCCTGCTGCGAGTATCGGGAAACGGCCCGGCTGATAACCTGGATTGATGAAACCGATATCGACGATACCATCGCGCGCCATGTCGTAGTGATCAGGCGCCGCGCCCAGCTGCGAGGCCGGATAAATTGTGATGTTGATGCGCCCGCCGGACGCCTCGTTGATCGATTTCGCCCAGGGCTCCATGCCACCCGCCTGCAGCATATGGGTCGCGGGAACCCAGTGCGACAAGGTCAACTCCACCTCGGCCGCCTGAGCCGATGCGCCCACTACCATAAGGCAGGCCGAAGCGAACAATGCCTTCAGTTTCATGCTTTTCTCCTCCCGTTGAATGAAAGGCCGGCGAAGCTCCCTCCCCGTCCGGCCGAACGTCTTTGCTAGACCTGCATTGCAGGCAGAACCCGCAACATCGTCGGTCAGCCAATGCAAAAATCGCGGCAGGGAGCTATTGCCGGCGTCCGAAGAGCGGCTGGGGAAAGATGCTCCATAGGACCTGCGGAGACGGAGGCGTTCTCCGCCTCCGCAGTCGAAATCGAGCCCGCCGAGTCAAAGGCAGACGCAACTGTCTTGAACAGCCGTGTATACACCGATTTCCTCCCAACTCGGTCTCCCAAGACGAATCCCACTGCCCTGAATGTCGTCTACCCGAGTAGACGAAGTTCAACACATCCACGCAGAAACGACAAGTTGTCATTTCAATTTGCATACAAAAAAATCAGGCGACCTGAGATTCTTTTGACGGGCTCTTCACCCGAATCTCAAACAGCTTAAAATAAGGCCAACCGGTTCTTGCATACACGTGCAGCGGAATTCGCGGGTTGGGACGGGTCGAGACCAGTCCGAAGGGTGGAGGTGGTCCGGCTGCGGAAAGTCGGCAGTCGACTGGATTGGATATATCTATCAGCATCCCGGATCAGAGTATCGGGACGCTTGTTTCGTCATTGCAGACATCAGGGAGGAACAGAACATATGGACGATCTCGCTACACCGGCCGGCAAGGCGATTGCGGAGCTCAAGACCGTTCTCGGTGACCGGCTGGCAACATCGGTCTCGGTCCGGGACCACCACAGCCACGACACGTCGCGGCTGAAGCCTCATCTCCCCGATGCCGTCGCCTTTCCGCGCACCGAAGAGGAAGTCCAGGCGATCATTTCGGCCTGTGCCGCTCATGGCGTACCGGTCGTCCCCTTCGGTGCGGGCTCGTCCATGGAGGGCCATACCATCCCGGTTCGCGGCGGCATCACGCTCGACACCCGGGAGATGAACAAGGTCCTCGAAATCCGCCCGGAGGACCTGCTCGCCGTCGTCCAGCCGGGCGTCACCCGCAAGCAACTCAATGTGGAACTGCGCGAGACCGGATTGATGTTCTCTGTTGATCCAGGCGCCGATGCCTCGCTCGGCGGCATGGCCTCGACCCGCGGCAGCGGCACGACTGCAGTGCGTTACGGCACCATGCGGGAAAACGTGCTGGCCCTGAGAGTGGTGACACCGGACGGAACCGCGATCCGGACAGGTTCGCGGGCACGGAAATCATCGACCGGTTACGATCTGACGCATCTTTTCGTCGGCGCGGAAGGCACGCTCGGCGTCATCACCGAACTTACCGTCCGCCTCCATCCCATCCCGGAGGCAGTATCCTCAGCAATCTGCGCTTTTCCCACGGTTGCCGAAGCTGTGGAAGCGGTCATTGAAGCGGTGCAATACGGCATTCCGGTTGCCCGCGTCGAGTTTCTGGACGAGGTGGCGATCGCTGGCGTCAACAGTTATTCCAAGCTCGACCTGCCGGTCGCCCCTACCCTCTTCTTCGAATTCCACGGGACGCCCGCCTGGGTGGAGGAGCAAGCTCGTCTCGCCGAAGACATTACCAGGAGCCATGGAGCGATCGGCTTCCGCTGGACCACCGACGCGGACGAACGGGCAAAGCTGTGGCAGGCCCGCCACGATCTCTTCTGGGCCACGAAAGCGATCATTCCGGGCTATGATCTCTATACCGGTGACATCTGCGTGCCGATCTCGCGGCTGGCGGAGAGCATCGTCGCCGCGCGCGCCGACATCGACGCATCATCGCTGAAAGGCCAGATCATCGGCCATGTCGGCGACGGCAACTTTCACACTGCCTACCTGATTGACCCAAACAATCCCGAACATCTGAGAGAGGCCGAGGAACTGGCCGATCGTGTTGTGGAACGCGCTCTGGTCGTCGGCGGCACGGCAAGCGGCGAGCACGGCATCGGCATGGCAAAACTGAAATTCATGCGTCGGGAGCACGGCAAAGCCGTTGATGTGATGAAGCGTATCAAGGCCGCGCTGGACCCGATGGGCATCATGAATCCCGGCAAGATGGGGAGTGAGGAATGGTCGGCGTAGCCGACGAAATGATCCAGTGAATCGTTTCGCATAACGAACGCCCTGAGCCAAAGCGAAGGGTTGGGGAACACTCAGCCACCCACTCTAAGCTCATGTGGAAGATGGACAAACCATGCTCTTCCCTTTCTATGGTAAGAGGTGTCGGCCTTGGTGCCAGAGTAAGTCTTGATAGTCGTCACTTTGGGATCTATACCCTGAAACAGATCGATACAGGCGGTCATGTCACAGCTCTCGCCGAGCGCCATGTCCAATCGTCCTGTTTTCGTTTTGAAGTCGTAACTCAGACCGACTGGGCTGGCCCATAACAGCTTTGTCATCTAACTACTCCTTTGTTCGCTTTGATAAAGACATTATACGCCTACAGTCGGAGGTCCTAAAGTGGGGTGCCACCTCCGCCGCCTCTCGCCTTAGCGCAGCAGCTTAATAATGCGATCTCGGCGAATGACCTTTCTAGGCTTCCGTGAGTTGATGAACCGGATGTACTTCTCAATTGCTGCGGATGTAACCATCGCATATCCTCCTAGCGATGAATCATGTGATGTTGCTGACACGGATCGGCAACCCCGCAACCTATCATCGGCTGCCGCTTAATCCCAAACGAAAAGCGGCGCCCTTGCGGGCGCCGCTTTCGTTTTTTGCCTTGGGAGTGGAATCAGGCGTGCTTCGTGCGCCAGCTTTCGGCATAATTCTCGCGCGCTTCGCGGGCATAGGGCGTCGGTGAAACGCGGACGCGGATTTCGGCCTGCTTGTGACCCTTTTCGATCGACGTCTTGTCGGTGCCGCCATTCGGCTCACCCCAGATCAGCGTCAGAACGTCGCCTTCCTGGACGTCGTGATCGACGACGCCGAGCGACAGCATGCAACGCTCATTGTAGCTGTAACCGTTGAACATCGACATGCCGACGACCTTGCTGCCGTGCATGATCCTGTCGGCGCTGGAGGACGCATAGTTCGGCTGCGGCAGGTCGATCCACTTGTAGGCCTCGCCACCGGGCACAAAGTTCGACGCGATGACCTTCATCACGTCTTCCGCATTCCACTCGAAAGTGACCTTCTTGCGCTGCGGCTTGCCCTTCATCGCTTCGAGAGCGGCACGGCCCACGAAGTCATGGTCAAACTTGATATAGATGCCGTAGCCGAGTTCATAAGGATTGACGTAATAGTCCTCGATATTATCGGAGACGAGGCTGCCGCCGATTGAGCCGGTCGCCTCATAGCTGTCTTCCGTAAGCCAGTCGCGATAGCCCTTGAGTTCCTCGCCGGTATAGATCGCCGGAAGAGGTGACGGAATCCAACCTGATTCCAGCGTATTGGTCGAATAGGCGCGGGCCCCGACGAGATAGAGATCGACGCCCGCATCCTTCGCAGCCTTGGCGATGATGTCGCGAACCTCGTCCTTCTCCGCATAAGGCCCCCAGATTTCGAGACCGGGAGCGCCGGCCATGCCATGACGCAAAGCCTGAACTTTCTTGTTGCCGACATTGATCCAGTCGACATGGAAGAACTTGATGTCCGGGATCGGACCGCCGTTCATCTTTTCGAAGATTTTAGGCGCATCAGGCCCCTGGATCTGGAAGCGATAGTGAACACGGGTCACCTGCTTCCCGTCCGGGCGCGAGGGCGAGCGTGGATCATGGGTGAGCTTCACGTTGTGCTTGCCGAGCGCAGCGTTGTAGCGCAGCCAGTTGGCGGTCGGCGCGCGGCCGACGAGCACGAATTTCTGCTCCGTCTCACGGAAGATGATCATGTCACCGATGACATGACCGGCCGGAGTGACCGGAACATAGTGTTTAGCGCGATTGGTGCCAAAATTGGCGAAGCTGTTGATCGCCAGGCTTTCGAGGAATTTGGCGGCATCCGGCCCCTCGACGATCAACTCGTCCATGTGGTGCGACTGGTCGAAGAGAACGGCCGATTCACGCCAGGCGACCTGTTCGGTGCGCCAGTTCGAGAACTCCGGGGCGACGACCGGATAGATGTACATGCCGATGCGCGAATTGCGCAGCATCTCGACGGTATTGCCCTTTTCCTTCAGGATCTGGGTCAGATTCTTGGCCATTTCTCCTCCTCACTCGATCGAGCCAGCGCTCCCGAGCCCACATTAAACGAAGCCCGGAGCATGATATCGAGACCATCTATGTATACATAAATTGGCTGACAGCCAATTAGAAATGGATGCAGGCCATAACTTCCCTGCAATCCGGAAAGAAATCGAGAAACATCAGCCTCGGACGTGTACACATCGGCGAGGCTGTCAATTGCGGACGGCCCAGGCGGCGTCCGAGGATGCCGCGACCGTCACCGGACGGCCGATGCCGATCTCTGCAAGCGACGGCGTTTCCACATGCAGCGTCTGCGCAGGCGTCTTGATCATGATCGAGCGGTGCGGGCCGCGGAAGATCGCCTGAGAGATTTCACCCGACCAAGAGAGCCCCTCATCGATGGTGCCTGCTTCGCGAATCTGCAGGTTCTCGGGGCGCACCATGACGGTGACATCCGTGCCCCTCGGCATTTCGGTCGCCGCATGACATTCGCCGGACCAGCCCTGCCCTTCGACATCCAGTTTGTAATACTGACCACCGTTCGGGCGACAATCCTTGACCTTCGCATTCAGCAAGTTGGGCGTGCCGAAGAATGCGGCGACCTGCCGGTTTTCCGGTCGACGATAGATCTCTTCAGGCGCGCCGACCTGCAGGATCTTTCCGCCATGCATCACGACGACGCGGTCGGAAAGCGCCATGGCTTCCGACTGGTCGTGGGTGACATAAAGCGCGGTGATCTTCAGCCGTTGCTGTAGCGCCCGGAACTCGTCGCCCATCTGGGTGCGCAACCGCGCATCGAGGTTTGAGAGCGGCTCGTCGAGCAGCAACACTTCCGGCTCGAACACCAGCGCGCGGGCAATCGCGACACGCTGCTGCTGACCGCCTGAGAGTGCCGGCGACGGACGCTCGGCATATTGCTCCATCTCGACCAGACGTAACGCGTTCATCACCCGATCGCGGATTTCCTTGTCCGACTTGCGGCGGATACGCAGCGGATAGGCGACATTGTCGAACACCGTCATATGCGGCCAGATCGCATAGGACTGGAAGACCATGCCGAGACGGCGGCGTTCCGACGGCACGAAATAACCCTTGTCTGCATCCGAAACGACATTGTCGCCGATCGAGATCCGCCCGCCGGTATTCTTTTCAAGCCCCGCCACCATGCGCAGCGTCGTCGTCTTGCCGCAACCGGAGGGTCCGAGCAGCGTCACGAACTCCCCGCTCTTGATCTTCAGGTTCACCTGGTCCACGGCCGTGATCGCACCATACATCCGCGTCACGTTTTCGAGCGTCACCGAAGCCATATTTCTCTTCCTTGTCGAGTGCGAATCCCGGGACCCGCTTCTTGAAAAATTCGATAGAGGGCGGCGGCCGGAGCCGCCGTGCCTAGAGTTTGCTGATGCGCGCCTTGATGAAACGGAGCTGCACCCATCGGAACAGGATGACGAGCAACATCATCAGGAGCCCGATGACGCTCACCTGCTCGGCATTGCCGTTCGCCCAGAGCTTCAGAAGCACGACGGCAAGCGTTTCCGAACCGACCGAATAGAGAAGGATCGATGCTGAAAGCTCGCGCATGATGCCGAAGAAGGTGAGCACCCAGCCGACCGCGAAAGCCGGCCAGGCGAGCGCCACCAGGATGCGCCACATCGTCTGAACCCAGCTTGCGCCGTGGACGCGCGAACACTCTTCGAGGTCATAGGAAAGCTGGTGATAGGAGCCTGTCATGACGCGGACAGCAACCGGCGTACCCAGCGCGATATAGGCAAGCAGCAGCGCCCAGACCGTGCCATAGATCGGGATTGGCCCAGGCAGCATCGCGAACGCCCAAAGGAAGCCGACGCCGAGAACCATACCCGGCATCATCCAAGGCAACCAGGCCATGCCGTCGATCAGGCTGCGGCCCTTCCATTTGGTGCGCACGGAAATGTAGGCCACCACGGCGCCGAGCGCCATGGTGGCGGTCGCGCCGAGCAGGCCGAGCATCATCGTGTTACGCACCGCCCGCCAGAATTCCGAATTGGCGAAGACAGACTTGTAATGCTCCAGCGTCAGCATGTCGTAGGTGTAGAACCCGAAGAACCGGAAGAATGAGCCGAGCGCCAGCTGGCCGACCGGCAGCAGGACGGTGATGAAAAAGAAGAACAGACAGAAGGCGAAGGTTACCCAGCGCCAGGGGCCGAGTTCCATCACATTGGGACGGAACCCCTTGCCTGTGACGGTCTGAAAACTCTTGCCGCGCAGGATTGCCCATTGCGCGATGACGAGCAGGAACATCAGGCCCATGATCGCGAAGGAAAGCGAGGTCGCGTATTGGTAATCCGGCGTGGCGCGGTGGTTGATCGACTCGTAGATATCCGTGGTGATGACCTTGATCCCGGCCGGAAGGCCGAAGAACAGAGCCGACTCAAAGGTCTCGATACCTTTAATGAAGCTCAGCATGAAGGAACTGGTCAGCACCGGCAGCATCAGGAGCAGCGTGATCTTGCGGAAGGTCGTCCAGCGCGAGGCGCCGCACATGCGGCTCGACTCTTCGAGCGAGGGGTCCATCGCCCGAAATGCATCGACCATGAACAGGAAGAGGAACGGAATCGAATACTGACACATGTGCCAGATGACGCCGCCATAGGAGTAGATGTTGACCAGCGGATCTTGCGCGCCGGTGAGCCATCGCCAAACCATGTTGATAACGCCGACTTGCGGATTGCCGAGCATGCCCCAGGCCATAGCCGTCAAAATCGGCGGGATGAAGAATGGCAATGTGATCAGCACTTCCAGCGTGCCGCGGAACGGCGTGTCGGTGCGCGCGACGATCCAGGCGAGAAAAACCGCGATCACCAGCGACGGAATGGTCTTGGCGAGCGAAATGCCGACGGTATTGGCCAGAATCATGAGGTTCTGGGTGGTCATGATCGAACGATAGCCGTTCAGATTGAATTCGCCGGCCATGCCCGGAGGCGTGGAATGCAGGCTGCCGTAAAGCAGCATCGAGAGCGGATAGATCGTCAGGAAGCCGAGGATGAGGATCAGCACCAGCATGCCGATCAGCCGCGGCAGGGAACCGCCGGAAAAGGCACGTGTAAAGGCATTGCCACCGAGAACAGGTGCGTTATCGGTGATATCGTCTAGGGAGCGATTATGGATAATCGTCATGGGATCCTCGCTGCTCCGATGTCATGAAAAAAGCGCCGGCATCGGCCCGAAGTTGAAGCCCCCGGGCCGACGACGGCGCGTCACGTCACTTGAAAATTTCCTTCGACTTGGCGAGCATCTCGTTCTGGCGCGTCGTATCCGTCGTTCCGTAGAGCTTGGCTTCGGAAATCGCCTTGACGTCGGCCGGCAGGCCTTCTGTCATGCCGTCCAGCACCGGACCGTAGCCGAGACCCGCGTAGATTTTCTGCACGGTGGGGCTCTGCATGAAGTCGAGATAGAGCTTGGCGGCGTTCGGGTGCGGAGCCTTCTTGAGCAGGACGTTGCCATAAAGCACGTAGGGAACGCCTTCCTCGGGAATGATGAACTTGACCGGCAGGCCCTTCAGATCCGAGAAGTCGGTCAGGATGACCGGCATGTAGATCGAATATTCGCCCCGCGCGGTGCGGCGCTGGGATTCACGCTGGTCGCGGGTGAAGACGAGCTTCTGTCCGGCGACCTTCTTAACGTAATCCTCTCCAATCCGGTCATGAGTCGAGAAGAACCAGAGATAGCCGGCGCCGATGGCGCGCGGATCGTCAGAAAGGATCTTGCCCTGCCATTTCGGATCAGCGAGGTCTTTCCAGCTCTTCGGCTCATCCTCCGGCTTGACGAGGCTGGTATTGATCATGATGCCGTAGGGAATGGTCATGACCGAAGCCATCGGAACCTTGAGCTTGAACCTGTCGTTGATCTTGCCGGAGTTCGGCGTCACGGGCAGCGGATCGACCGACTTGTCCTGCGTATTGTAGAGCATGGTCTGCCCTTCGCTGGTGAACATCACGTCGGCAGCAAAACGGCCTGCAGCCTGCTCGACGCGAACGCGCTCGCGAATCTCGCTGGCGCGGGCTTCGAGGATTTCGACCTCGATGCCATACTCTTCTGTGAAGGCCTCCGCGATCGCCTTCGTACTCGGCTGGCCGACCAGCGCCGTATAGAGGACGAGCGTGCCCTCCTTCTTGCCCGCCTCGATCACCTTCTGCCATTCGGCGTCCTGTGCCTGAACCGGCAGGCCCACCGCCGACGCCATGATCAGGCCGCCTGCGACTGTCAGAAAAAATCGCCGCGACCATTTCCTCATGGCCGAAGTCACGAATATCGTTTTCGTCACGTATCTCTCCTCCCTGGAACTTGACGATTTGGTGTTTGGTCCGGGTCTTTCCCGGCATCCGACACCGAACTCTCTGCGGCCGTCCCGCCGCGATCTCCTTTCGACCAAGCCGTTTTCCCGAACGGCTTCGCCACCTTTCTCCCGTCCCGGCCCGAAAGGCCGCGGCAGTGCCCTAGACTCTCACTCGCCGTTCAATTCGATATCGGCTGGAAATGATCTGGCACGTACTCCACATTTGACAAGGTCCCTGATATGCACCCGGCGGCGCGGCGAAACTTCCCTTCCGACAACGCCGCCCGATATCAATTGAAACTCCCTGTTTACGAATTCCGGTCGATTACCCTCCTCTTCCCAAGAGGCCAGAACGGCATCACACGGAGAACCGGAATTCCCTCTTCTGTTACATTGACCTTTTCCCATGCAGTCGAAAAGCACCATTTTTTTACATTCACTTTTCTCGAAAACAGAAAGATAAACTGTGTTAAGGTTCAAACGGAGGACCGTCTTTCGAAGGCGGATTGGGAGGCTAACGCATTGGACACGCTCGTAAATATCCGTACATTCATCGCAGTTTCCCGCTCCGGCAGCTTCTCTGCCGCCGGCCGTCACCTCGGTGTTGCCCCGTCCGTGGTGACGAAGCGCATCAGCCGGCTGGAAGATCAGATGCGGGTGAAACTCTTCGTCCGTTCGACACGCCAGCTCATCCTGACAGAGGTCGGCGAACGTTACCTGCCTCGCTACCAGGCGCTGGTGAAAGAAGTCGACGATGCGATCAGCGGTGCTGCCGCAGTCGCTCAGCGTATTGAAGGACATCTCCGGATAAAGGCGCCGACGACGGTGACGATCGCCTTCCTCGCCCGTATCCTCAGCGATTTCCAGCAGGAGAATCCAAATGTCACCATGGATCTTGCGCTGGTCGATCGATCCGTCAATCCGGCCGAGGAGGGCTATGACATCGCGCTCGGGGCGTTGCCTGCCTCCTATTCCAACGTTATCGACGAGCCGCTTTGCCCCTACCCGAGAAAACTGTGCGCCGCCCCCTCCTATCTCGAAACGAGAGGTATTCCGAAACATCCGCGCGATCTCGTCAATCACATCTGTCTGACCTTCCACGCGACGGGTTCGACATGGTCCTTCATGAGCCCCGGCGGACCCATCGATGTGGAAGTGCGTTCCGCCTTCAGCGCCAACGACACGCAGATCCTGCATGATCTGGCGTTGCGGGGTCGCGGCGTTGCCATGGTGGCGAGCTATGTGGCCGAAGACTCGATCAGGACAGGCAAGCTCATGGAACTTCTGCCGGACTATCCCGTCGCGGAACTCTGGCTGAAGGCGCTGATCCCCCAGACGCAGGCCCGAAAGCCAAGTGTGAAGGCGCTGATGGATTGGCTGAAGATCCATATGCATGCGTCACTGGTACACGGCGAAAGAGCCGCATAGCCAGCCGCATCTTTGCCGCGGAAGAAAAGCCGAATGCCTTTCGGCTTTCTCGTTTTGCGAAAGCCGCTACGACAAAAAAGAGTATTCTCACGCGCTTCGGCGCCCCTTACCTTTCATATCGAGGAAACGCATCACGGATGCGATGGGCGGTAGCCGCGTTAAAACGCACCGTCCCGGGAGTGAGATGCGGGCTGGCCACTGGACAGAGAGCTGGCCGCCGAGAAAAGGGAGGTTTGCGCGGTGGATACTGCTGTGGTCCAGCGGAGCCCGGTTTTGTCGCAATTGGGCGCGATTGACTGTGACGTTCACCCGGATGCGCCCCAGCGCGCCGATCTGCTGCCATATTTGGACGATTACTGGCAGGAGATCGTGGTTTCGCGCGATGTCGATCGCCTCGAACTCACCAATTTCCCGACACGCACCAGGCCATTTTTCCGCGAGGACTGGAAGGCTGCCGAAGGCAGGGGCGTCGAAAAACTGCGCAAGAACCTGCTCGATCCGTTCGGCCTCAAATATGCGATCCTGAACTGCGTGACCGGCGTGCATGCAATCTACGACCCTTATCTCGCCACCGCGATCTGCCGCGCCACCAACGACTGGCTGAAGGCGGAATGGTTGGACAAGGACCCGCGGCTGCGCGCCTCGCTCGTCCTGCCGATGCAGAATCCTGAAGCCGCCATCGAGGAGATCGAGCGTTTTGCCGACAACAAGCGTTTCGTGCAGGTGCTGGCGCTCTGCCAGGGCGAAATGCCGCTCGGCCGTCGCTACTATTGGCCGATCTACGAGGCTGCCCAGCGCCACGGTTTCACACTGGGCGTGCATGCCGGCAGCGCCTATCGCCATGCACCCAGCCAAAGCGGTTTCCTCTCCTATCTTGCCGAAGATTACGTCCACCAGATCCAGGGTTTTGCAGCCCAGGTCGGCAGTTTCGTCGCCGAAGGTGTGCTCGGCAAATTTCCCGACATGAAGATCGTGCTGATCGAATCCGGTGTCTCCTGGCTGCCCGGCCAGATGTGGCGCATGAGCAAGGACTGGCGCGGCGCCCGCATCGAGATACCGTGGGTGAAGGAACCGCCAGCCGCGATGGTCCGCCGCCAGATTCGCATGACGACGCAACCCTTCGACGCGCCACGTGATCCAAAGGAGCTGGAGCGCATCATAGAACATCTCGACGCCGACGACATGCTGCTCTTCTCGACCGACTATCCGCATCCGCAGTTCGAAGGTGATGCCGCCATTCCCGCGGGCTTCCCGGAACGCCTGATCGACCGCCTGGTCCGGGACAACGCGCTCGCCACCTACCCGCGACTGGAGGGTTAACCCATGAATCAAGCCGTTCTGGAAAAGGACGCCAAGGCCGAGGCCAAACTCGGCGTCATCGATTGCGATATCCACCCGGCCCTCAGCACGCCGAGCGAGCTCTCGAAATTCCTGCCCGCGCGCTGGCGCGACCATCTGGCGGACTACGGACCGCGCAGCGCCAATCCGGTCGTCGGCACCCTGCCCTACCCGCGCATGACGCCCGGCAACGGCATGCGGCGCGACTCCTGGCCACCGAATGGCGGGCCGCCTGCCTCCGATCTCGCCTATCTGCAGGAACAACTCCTCGATCCGCTCGGCATCGAATACGGCATCCTGCAGCCGCTCGCGGCCGGTTCCTCGACCCTGAACCAGGAGCTCGGCGCGGCCATGTGCGCTGCCGCCAACGACTGGCAGATCGACAAATGGATGGCTCCCGAACCGCGCCTGAAGGGCTCGATCTGCGTCACCCAGGAAGATACTCCGTCCGCGCTGGCCGAAATCGACGCGCGGATCGGCGATAGCCGCTTCGTGCAGATTGCCATCCCGCCGCGCACCATCGAACCGGCGGGACGCCGCCGCTATTGGCCGATCTATGAAGCAGCCGAGCACTACAATATGCCGATCGGCATGCATTCGGCCGCCTACGGCTGGCACACCAACAGTGGCGCAGGATGGCTTTCATTCTACATCGAGGAACATTACGCCTTCTCGCACAGCCTGCAGAGCGTCGTCACAAGCATGGTCTTTGAAGGCGTCTTCGAGCGATTCCCGAAGCTGAAGCTCGTGGTTGTCGAGGGGGGCTTCGCCTGGGCGGCACCCCTTGCCTGGCGGCTCGACAAGCAATGGGAGCGGATGCGTTCCGAAGTCCCGCATGTGAAACGGCCGCCGTCCGAATATATCCGCGAGAACGTCTGGTTCACCACCCAGCCGATCGAGGAGCCGGAAAACAACCGCCACCTTCTCGACACGCTCCGCTGGGTCGGCACCGACCGGCTGATGTTCTCGACCGATTATCCGCATTGGGATTTCGACGATCCGCGTTTTGCCTTCAAGGTGCCGCTGTCGCCGACGGAACGCGCGCAGATATTCCGCGACAACGCAAAGCACGTCTACCGTCTGGCCTGACCCGGAGTAATCGCATGAATGAAATGGTCAGATCATTGGGCAAGGAGACGGGCCTCTCGACGGTCGGGGGGATCGATTGCGATCTCCACCCAGCCTCACCGGCGACCAGGACGCTGCTTCCCTATCTGGACGACTACTGGCGCGAGACCTTTGTCATGCGCGGCGTCGATCGGCTGAGCCTTGCCATGACGTCCTCACCGGCACGTGCGCCAATCAATGTCCGTTCGGACTGGACGGCGACAAGCGGCTTTGCGGGTGACACCCTGGAGACGGTGCGCTCCCAGGCGCTCGATCCGTTCGGCACACGGTTCGCCATCTGCAATGTGCTGCATGGCTCGATGATCATGCATTCCGACGATATGGCGGCGGCGCTTTGCGGCGCGGTCAACGAATGGCTGGCACGGGAATGGCTAGACAAGGAGCAACGCCTGCGGGGTTCCATCATCGTCTCCGCCCAGAATGCCGAACTCGCCGTCGCGGAAATCGAGAAACGCGCCGCCGACAAACGTTTTGTTCAGGTACTGATCCTCGCCCAGAACGACGAGCCTCTCGGCCGCCGGCGATACTGGCCGATCTACGAGGCCGCCGCGCGAAACGGGCTACCACTCTGTATTCATGCCGGTGGAAGCAATCGCCATGCACCAACCGCCACCGGCTGGCCAAGTTATTTCGTCGAGGCCTATGTGGCTCAGGCATCGATCTTCGAAAGCCAGCTCCTGAGCCTCATTTCCGAAGGGGTCTTCCACAAGGTTCCGGACCTGACGGTGGTCTTCGCTGAAAGCGGTTTCACCTGGCTGCCATCCTTCTTCTGGCGGGCCGACAAGACCTGGCGCGGCGTGCGCGCCGAGACGCCCTGGGTGACGGAACAACCGAGCGATATCGTGAAAAGGCATGTGCGGTTCACGCTGCAGCCTGTCGAAGCCCCGATTGGAACGGACGCACTCGCGCGCACGCTCGAGCATATCGATTGCGATGACATCCTGCTCTTTTCGACGGATTATCCGCATACGCAATTCGAAGGCCTGAATGCGCTTTCCGCAAGTTTCGGCGAAACGCTGGCGAGGAAAATTCTGATCGACAATCCGCTCGCCACCTATTCGCGGATCGCCGCGGATTTCGGAAAGGAGGTCGCGAAATGACGGAAACCCAAACGCTGGAGCGCCCGGTCGAGGCAAAGGCCAAATATAACCTCATAGACTGCGACATTCATCCGTCTATGAAGACGCCGGCCGAACTGCATCCCTATCTCGCGCAGCGGTGGAAGGATCATCTGGCGACCTATGGCGGCCATACCCGGCAGGGGCTTGCTGAAACGCTCTCCCATCCGCGCATGGTGCCGGAAGTCTCGCGCGTCGATTCCTGGCCGCCGACCGGCGGTCCGCCGGGTTCCGATTTGCCCTTCCTGCGTGAACAGCATCTCGACGGGCTGGGCATCGATATCGGCGTGCTTGTGCCGCTGCGCTTCAATGCCAGCGGCCAGCGCCATCCGGACTTCGCCGTGGCGCTCGCGACCGCGCTGAACGACTGGCAGCTCGGCAAATTCCTGGAGCCGGAACCGCGACTGTGCGGCTCGATCATCGTCACTCAGGAAGACCCGGCGAGCGCTGTTGCGGAGATTAATCGCCGCGCTTCCGACAAGCGGTTCGCGCAGGTTCTCCTGCCGCCGCGCTCCATCGAACCGTTGGGAAAACGCCGTCACTGGTCTATCTTCGAAGCCGCCGTGGGCCACGGCCTGCCGATCTCGCTGCATGTCGGAGGCGTCGGCGGGCATCCGGCGACCGGCGCCGGCTGGCCATCCTACTATATCGAAGAACACCATAGTCAGGTGCAGACGATGCAGGCGGGGATTGCCAACCTGATTTTCGAAGGGGTCTTCGAGAGCTTTCCGGAGCTCAAAGTCTCGTTCGTTGAAGGCGGCTTTTCCTGGGTGCCCGCTTTCGGTTGGCGCATGGACAAGGCCTGGAGCACGATGCGCGACGAAGTCCCGCATGTGAAGCGGCCACCGTCTGAATACCTGCGCCGCAATATCTGGTTCACCACCCAGCCTATGGAAGAACCGAACCCGGCGAAAAACCTGACCGACACGCTGAAATGGATCGGGACCGATCGGCTGATGTTCTCGACCGACTATCCGCATTGGGACTTCGACGATCCTCGCTACGCTTTCAAGATACCGCTCACCGCGGCCGAGAAAGCGGCGATTTTCGCCGGAAATGCTGTCAACTTCTATGGATTGAACTGAGAATGGCTCGTCACGTCGTCGCAAGGGTCGATGAACTCGATATCGGCAAATCCAAACTGGTGAAGGTCGCAGGCCGCGACATCGCCCTCTTCAACGTCAAGGGCGAATTCTTCGCCATCGCCAACCGCTGTCCGCACGAGGGCGCCGATCTCTGCCGCGGCCAGATGGTGGGGCTGGCTGAATCCGATGAGCCTGGCCAGTACCGCATGACGCGGCACGGCGAGCTGGTACGCTGCCCTTGGCACGGCTGGGAGTTCGACATCCGCACCGGGAAATCCTGGTGCGATCCGGCGCGCACCCGTGTGAAAAGTTTCGACGTCACCGTCGCCAAAGGCGGAGCGCTCACGGAAGGCCCTTATCAGGCCGAGGTCTTTCCGGTCTCCATCGACGAGGACTACGTCGTCGTGGAGATCTGATGACGCCCGAAATCACAGCGAATATTCCAGGGAGGAGAAATGTCGCTTATCAAGAAATTCACTGTATTGGCGCTCGGCGCAATACTCGCAGGACCTGCGCTGGCGCAGGATGCCGACTGGGACAAGGTGGTGGAAGCCGCCAAGAAAGAAGGCACCGTCACCGTCTATAACTCGCAACTCGGCGCGCCGAACTTCGTCGCCGTCGTTGAATCCTTTCAGGAAAAATACGACATCAAGGTCGAATCGCTCGATGTGCGGGCCAGCGAACTGACCGAACGCCTGCGCTCCGAACAGGCTGCCGGCCGCTACATCGCCGATATCCAGATGCATTCGGCAAACTCGATTGAAACGGGAAAAAACCAAGGCATCCAAATCGAGCCGCTCGGTGAGATTCCGAACGTCGCCAATATTCGCGACGACATGAAAAAAGAAGTCGCCGACGATCACGTGCCGGGCTTTTTGCAGGCCTATGGCATTCTGGTGAACACCGGCCTCGTGAAACCGGAGGATGAGCCGAAGAGCTGGAAGGACCTCGCCGATCCGAAATGGAAGGGCAAGATCCTCTCCGACGACATGCGCCCCCTCGGCTCCGGCGGCACCATGTTCGTGGTCTTCAACAAGACTTTCGGCCAGGAGTTCAACGAAAAGCTGGCCGAAAACAAGCCTGTTTTCAGTCGGGATCTCCGCAATGATGCCCGTCGCGTCGCCCGCGGCGAATATCCGGTCTACATCCCGCAGATGTTCGCCTTCGCCAATGACTTGCAGGGGCTGCCGATCAAGGTGATCGTGCCGCCGGAAGGCGTTCCCTATGTGTCGATCCATTTCGCCATCATGAAGAACGCGCCGCATCCCAACGCGGCAAAACTCTTCATCAACCATTTCCTCGAAATGGAATCGCAGGTGACCTACGCAAAGGCCTGGATGCTGCCTGTGATCAAAGGCGTCGAAGACCAGCTCGATCCGGAGTCGAAGCGTTTCGCCAGCGCCAAACTGCTCGGCACCCGCGAGTTGGACGAATATGGTCCGATGATGGACCTTGCCAAGAAAATCTATCCGTAAAGGTCCTCCCGGCCTTGAGGGGTCTGGCGGGACGTCCTGCCGGACCCTTTTTTATCGATACGACCCGGTTTCGACCGGGAATTTGTTCCCGAATGCGGCTCGGCGAAATTTCCTGCCTGTGCGGCTGGCGATTTCGCTGGCAATATCCGTCGAAAATGATGGACGCAGGAGAGAGCAATGTCGATCGCAAGCCTTTCAAGACGAACCCTTTTTCAGGCCGGCGCCGCGCTGCTCGCTTCGACCGCCCTGCCGAGATTTGCGCGCGCACAGAACGCACCGTCCGGTGGTCGGCTGATCGTCGCGGCCGACTCGGAGCCTAAAAATCTGAACCCCGCGATCGTTGCCTCGAACGGCGTGTTCTTCATCGCCAGCAAAGTGATCGAACCGCTCGCGGAAGCCTCGTTCGAGGGCAAGGAAGGGCTGTCTCCCCGGCTTGCAACCTCCTGGGAAGGTTCTCCGGACGGCAAGTCCGTTACGTTCAAGCTGCGCGAGGGCGTCAAGTGGCACGACGGCAAGCCTTTCACCTCCGCCGATGTGGCTTTCTCCGCGCTCAACATCTGGAAGCCGCTGCAGAATCTCGGTCGCCTCGTCTTCGCCAATCTGGAGACCGTCGATACGCCGGACGAGACGACTGCCATCTTCCGATTTTCGAAGCCGACGCCGGTGCAGCTCATCCGCAACGCGCTGCCGGTCGTCAGCAGCGTCGTGCCGAAGCACGTTTATGAGGGCACGGACATTGCGACCAATCCGGCGAATACGAAGCTCATCGGCACTGGTCCGTTCAAGTTTGCGGAATACAAGCCCGGCGAATACTACCGTCTGACCAAGAACGAGAACTACTGGGCAAAGGGCGAACCAAAGCTCGACGAAGTGATCTTCCGTGTGCTGCCGGACCGCGCCGGCGCCGGCGCGGCGCTGGAGGCGGAGGAAATTCAACTCGCCGCCTTCTCCGCCGTTCCACTGACCGATCTCGACCGCATTTCCAAAGTGCCGGGCATCAAGGTCATCTCCAAGGGCTATGAGGCATTGACCTATCAGCTCGTGGTGGAGATCAACCATCGCCGCAAGGAGCTCGCCGACCTCAAGGTGCGCCAGGCGATCGCGCATGCGATCGACAGGAAATTCGTCGTCGACACGATCTTCCTTGGATATGCCGTCGCCTCGACCGGGCCGGTGCCGAAGAACGCGCCGGAATTTTATGACGCCGACGTGCCGACCTACGATTTCGACGTCGCCAGGGCCAATGTCCTGCTCGATGAGGCCGGGTATCCGAAAGGCGCCAATGGTACGCGCTTCTCGCTGAAACTCCGGCCCGCTCCCTATTTCAACGAGACGAGGCAGTTCGGCGATTACCTGCGCCAGGCGCTCGCCGCGATCGGTATCGATGCACAGCTTGTCAATGCGGATTCCGCCGCCCACCAGAAGGCTGTCTATACGGATCACGATTTCGACCTGGCCGTCGCCCCGCCCGTCTTTCGTGGCGATCCGGCGATTTCCACCACCATCCTCGTTCAGTCCGGCATTCCGGCGGGCGTGCCCTTCTCCAACCAGGGCGGTTATGCCAGCAAGGAGCTCGATGGCATTATCTCCAAGGCGGCGGAGACGATCGATACGGCGGCGCGGACGGAGCTCTACAAGCAGTTCCAGAAGATCGTCGCCGCCGACCTGCCGCTGATCTACGTCGCCGAATGGGGCTTCATCACAGTCGCGCGCGACACGGTACTCAACGTCTCCAACAATCCGCGCTGGGCAGTATCGAACTGGGCGGATACGGCGCTGCAATCGTGATAGGCTTGGCCTTGGAAATCCGAGTCCCGAGGCTTCAAGCAGCGTGAACCGTGCCCTTCGATTGATCAGGCGCCGCGCGATCAGCAGCATTCCCGTGCTGCTCATCGTCGTCGTATTGACCTTCCTGCTGCTCGAATCCGCATCCGGAGATGCCGTCGATGCCTATCTCCTGTCGATCGGCGGCGGAGATGCCACGGTCGCGCAAGCGCTGCGCCAGGCCTATGGTCTCGACCAGTCCATGTTCGCCCGCCTCTGGCTCTATGCCTCTTCGCTGGCGCGGCTCGATCTCGGCTGGTCGGTCGCCTTCGGCCGGCCGGTGCTCGACCTGATCCTCGAACGCCTGCCGAACACGCTGTTCCTGATGGGCAGTGCCACGGTGCTCTCCTTCGGGTTAGGTTCTGCACTTGGCATCGTCGCCGGTGCAAAGCCGGAAAGCCTCGCAGATCGAACGCTCTCGACCGTCTCCCTTGTTCTATACGCAATCCCGAGCTTCTGGCTCGGCCTGGTGCTGAGCATCATATTTGCCGTGCAGCTCCGCTGGTTGCCGACCTCCGGCATCGAGACGATCGCCTCCGGCAGGACCGGGCTTGACCGAGCCGGTGACATCGCCACGCACCTCGTTCTGCCTGTTGGCACGTTGGCGCTCATCTACATGGCACTCTTCCTGCGAGTCATGCGGGCCGGCATGACAGAGGCCTGGACGCTGGATTTCGTGCTCTTCGCCCGCTCCAAGGGCCTTTCTCGCACCCGCATCGTGCTGCGCCATGTGGCGCGCAACGCGCTCCTGCCGCTCGTCACCATGCTCGGTCTGCAATCGGCCGCCATGCTCGGCGGCAGCGTCGTGATCGAGAGCATCTTTGCCATTCCGGGCTTTGGACGACTGGCCCAGGAAGCGGTGAGCGGCCGCGATGCGCCCCTGCTCATGGGCATCATCGTCGTCAGTGCAGTGCTGGTTATCTGCGTCAACCTGGTGATCGACATCATCTATGCCGCGCTCGACCCTCGGGTCGGTGCCTCGGAGCCGGGCCCATGAAGCTCATCCAAAATCTTAGCAGAACGCCGGAAGGTGCCGTTGGACTGTGCATTTTGGTTATCCTTGCGCTAATCGCAATTCTCGCCCCCCTGCTGTCTCCCGGTGATCCGCTGCATATCGCCGGACGCGCCCTTCTGCCCCCCTTTAGCGACCCGAATTTCCCGCTCGGCACCGACCGGCTCGGCCGCGATGTCATGGCCGGCATCATCCATGGCACGCGCACCTCGCTCCTGGTCGGCATCGCCGCCGCGTTGGCCGCCATTACCATCGGCCTTTGCGTCGGATTGACAGCGGGTTTTGCCGGCGGCCTCATCGATGAAGCGCTGATGCGTGTAGTCGATGCCTTCCAGATCGTGCCAAGCTTCCTGCTGGCGCTGGCTTTCGTCAGCGTCGTTGGCGCCTCGGTGCCCATTGTCGTACTGGCGATTGCGCTTGGCGCCTGGCCAAACCCGGCGCGGCTCACGCGCGCGCAGGTTCTGTCGATCAAGGAACGGGATTACGTCGCCTCTGCACGGGTGATCGGCATGCACCCGGTGGAGATTGCATTGAAGGAAATTCTGCCGAATGCGCTGCCGCCGGTTCTGGCGCTGTCTGCCATCATCGTCGCTGCGGCGATCTTGACCGAAGCAGCCCTCTCCTTCCTCGGCCTTGGAGACCCGAACACGGTGACCTGGGGATCCATGATTGCCGAGGGGCGCAATATCCTGCGCTCCTCGCCGTTTCTGTCGGTCTTCCCCGGCATAGCGCTGGTCATTACGGTCGTCGGCGTCTACCTCTTCAGCGAGGGGCTGACCAAGGCTCTTGCCGGGCGGAGGATCGAGGCATGACCGCGCTTTGCAGGATCAGCGGCCTTTCGGTTGTCTATGCCGGTCAGCCGGCGCCGGCCCTGGACGCGGTTGATCTCGACATCCTTGCCGGCGAACGGCTGGCGATCATCGGCGAAAGCGGCTCCGGCAAGAGCACGCTGGCGCGCGCCATCGCCGGGCTCCTGCCGTCCGGCGCGCGCGTGACTGGCGAAATGGAATGGTCAGCCGGCCATCCACCACATCCGGGCCGCGAGCTCGGCTTCGTCTTCCAGGACCCGTCTTCCAGCCTCAACCCCGTTCTGACCATCGGCGAACAGGTGGCTGAGGGCGCTCGCCGGCATCTTGGCCTTCCGTGGTCGGCCGCCTATGCCCAGGCGCTGAAGATTCTGGAAAAAGTTCGTATCCCGCAACCGGAAAAGGCATTGAGAGCTTTCCCGCACCAACTTTCCGGCGGTCAACGCCAGCGCGTCGCGATCGCTGCGGCGCTAGTTGCAAAGCCGAGCTTTCTCATTGCCGACGAAGCGACCAGCGCGCTCGATATGGTGGTGCAGGCGGAGATCGTGGCGCTGCTCGGCGATCTGGTCAAAGAAGCCGATATGACGCTCCTGTTCATCACCCATGACATCGCTCTGGCTTCAGGTTTCGCGGATCGCGTCGCAATCTTCAAGGATGGCCGCCTGGTCGAAGCTGGACCGACCCTTGCGGTCCTTTCCTCCCCGCGGGAGTTCTATACGCAAACGCTGATCGCCAGCCATCGCGACCTCTCCACATCACCCCTGATCAAAGAGCCTGCCTCATGACCTTGCTCTCGATCGAAAACCTCTCGAAACGCTTTTCGTCCGGCAGCCGCGACATCGCGGCGCTCAAGGACGTGTCGCTGACAATTGCCGACGGAAAGACGCTCGGACTCGCTGGCGCTTCCGGCAGCGGGAAATCGACGCTGGCGCGCATCCTCATGCGGTTGATCCCACCGGATGCGGGCACGGTCCGCTTCGAGGATGAGGACTGGTTGACACTTTCGGGTTACGACCTCCGCCGTCGTCGCGCGAAAATTCAGATGGTCTTCCAGGATGTGCTCGGCGCGTTCAATCCACGCGCCACGGTCGCCTCCGTGCTCGACGATCCGCTGCGCATCCACGCCATCGTGCCGAAAGCCGAAAGGCCGAAGGAGATCGCTGCATTGCTTGACCGCGTCGGCCTGCCTGCAAGTTACGTTGCGCGCTCGATCCGCGAAGTGTCTGGTGGTCAGCGGCAGCGGATAGCGATTGCCCGCGCCATTGCCACCCGACCGTCGCTGATCGTTTTCGACGAGGCGGTCTCGGCGCTCGACGTTTCCATTCGCGGCAAGATTCTGGAATTGCTGGTCGAGTTGCAGGAAGAGCGGGGCATCGCTTATCTCTTCGTTTCCCACGATCTCGCCGTGCTGCGCGCCGTCTCCCACCGGATTGCCATCATGGATGCCGGACGGCTGGTAGAAAGCGGTCCGGCGGACCAGATGATCGGGAATCCGCAATCTCAGGCGGCAAGAGCCTTGATTGCGGCAGTGCCACGCCTCGTCATCGAACCAACGAGAGACTCCGCCCATGACGTCTGAAACCTGGAATCCATTGAGCAATGCGCCGCCGTTCCCGGCCGTGCGCTATGCCTCGATTGCCGATCGCATCGCAAAGGTCCTCGGGACGCGCAACGACGTGCTCCTTATTCAGGCAGAAGCCGTCGTTGCGCTGGAAGCGGTCGCGACGAGCCTTGCACGCCCCGGCTTGAAAGTGCTCAACATCGTCACCAGTCCTTATGGCCTCTGGTTCGGCAACTGGCTGAGACGCGGCGGGGCCGACGTCATTGAGCTGGCGGCAGAGCCGGCTCGTCCGATCGACGTGGAAGCCGTGGAACGGGCCTTGAATGCCCATCCGGACATGAAGGTTCTGGCGCTCTGCCATGCGGAATCAGCAAGCTGCATCCTCAATCCGATGGAGGATATCCTCGCTCTCGCCCGCGCCCGCGGCATCGTGACGATCGTTGATGCGGTAGCCTCCGTTGGCGGCCACGACCTGAATGTCGATGAACTGGGCGTAGATATCGCCATCATCGGTCCGCAGAAATCGCTGGCCGGCCCGGCCGGGCTTTCGGCACTCTCCGTCAGTTCCGCCGCCTGGCAACTGATCTCCCGGGACGGCGGTCCGACGGGCTCGATCCTTTCACTTCTCGACCAGAAGGCCTGGCTCGACGCCGGCCGGGGCACACTTCCCGGCACGACGGCGCCTTTGGAATTTTTCGCGCTTGAAGCTGCTCTGGATCGGCTCGAAGCGGAAGGTCTGGCTTCTGTCATTGCACGACATGGCCGCGCTGCAAGGGCGACGCATGCTGGACTGATTGCGCTGGGCGCCGAGCCTTGGGTGAAGCCGGAAAAAGGTTCGCATCTCGTCACCGCGGTCGAGCTTTCTGAGGCCGCCGACCCCAAAGCGCTGCTTGCCGTCGCCGCTCCGCTCGGCATGGAGTTTTCGATCGGCGTCGGACCGGGAGCAAACCGCCTGATCCGGCTCAACCACACCGGCTTGCGGGCCCGTTTCGACATCGTGCTCGGCAATGTCACTGCGTATGGAATTGGTCTCAGGCGATCGGGATTCAAGGCGGATATCGCCGCAGCCGTCGAGGCGATCGCTCACCACTACGGCGACTGATCAGACGCCCTTTTTCGGTCAGCCAGTTGCGGACGATCTCCTCGTCCTCGCGACCGAGCCCGTGATTTGCGTCGAGTTTTTTCGCCGCCACCTCTGCCCCTGCCGCGCGAAGCCGGTTTTCCAGCTCTGGCGTAAGCGAACCGTAGAAATCGTCGGTTGCGCTGAGCGAAAGGACCTGTGCCCCCGAGAGGTCGACCACCGGCTTTTCCTCGAGCACGTTCATCGACCGCAGCAAGACCGCCTTGCGGATCAGGGTCGGATGAAGCTGCATGACCGCTCCGATCATATTGCCGCCATTGGAATAACCGACGAAAGCAGTTCGGGAGGGATCCACCCCGTAAGCCGGAGCCAGTTCCTCAACGAAGGCGACGAAGGCTTCCGTTTCGGAAACGATCTCCTTCTGGTCGAACGTCACCTGGTCGAAACGGCGGAAGAAGCGCGGATAGCCCTCGTCCGTCGAGCGTCCGCGGATGCCGATCAGCATGGCGTTCGGCGCAACCTTGCGTCCGAAGGGCAGCATGCTGGTTTCGCTGGCACCGGTTCCGTGCAGCAGAACCAGCGTCGAGCCATCCCATCTTTCCGGCATATGGATGCGGTGCACGAAAGGCAGGTCGCGATAAATAACCCGCTCCTCCCCGGGCAGGCCGAATTGCGGCAGCATGACCCGAAGTGCATCGTGATCCGCGTTGAAATGCTTCGGGATGAAGAGCCGCGTGCCAAGCGTTTCGACTGTCTCGTCGGTCGTAAAACCGGGTCCATCGCTTGCAAGCTCGATCAGAGTGCCGCCCGGCTCACGCACATAGAGCGAATAGAAATAGTGCCGGTCATGCATGTTCATCTCACCGTCGCCTTCAGCCCGGAGGGCGGCATGCGCAGCCTCGACATGCGCTTTGTCGGACGCACGAAAAGCGATGTGGTCGATCGTGCCCGCGCCCGGCGCAGCGGTCCAGAAACCATGGGCATCACGGACATCGACAATGTCCTGCGCATCCGAAACCAGCCGCTGGATATTGCCCTCCTTCGGTCCGAACCTCAGCCCCATATGCCGGATCAGGAATTCCGCAGTCTCCACCGGCTTTTCGGAGAGGATCGTCGCACCGCGTAGCCCGCGAATTGCATCCGTCTCGGAGATACCGCCGCCTTTCCACCAGATCCAGGGTGATGTCTCTTCCACGCCGACCAGCTTGACGATGATTCCGTCCGGGTCGGCGAGCCTGAGCACCGGTTCGCCGAATTCCTGTGCCGGCCCGCTGAGCTTGACGTTGAATTGCAGCGCCCGCGTCAGCCAGAAACCGATTGCCTCCGGCGCGATCACAAAACTGATCTCGCTCGGCGCGCCATGGCCGACGCGTCCCAGCGAACCATCTTCCCAGGCAAGGAATGTTACGAGCGAACCCGGCGATGCCGCCCCGTCACCATAGAACAGGTGAAGCTGTTGCGCGTCCTCGAAACCTGCCGTGCGTTTCACCAATCTGAGACCCAGGAAGCCCACGTAGAAATCGACATTCGCCTGGATCTTGCGGGTAATGGCCGTGATGTGATGCAAGCCGCTGGTCATACGCTGATGAAATCCTTCTGTTGACGGACGAAGACCGTTTTGATGCCAATCAGATAACGGTACTCGTCGCGCGCCTGCAATTCGTCAAGCGTCTCGATTGCCGGTGCAGATATAGGAGTCCGCATTCAGGCCGCCTGGACAGCCTTGATCCGGTCCAGGCCGCCGACGATGCCGGCAAAATCCTGCCACACCCCTTGAGCGCCCTTCTGCCATTCCTCGAAGGCTTCCGGCTTCAAGAGCTTGCCGCCGTTCTTGAGCGACTGTTCGACGGAAGCCGTCTCATCTTCGACGATGAGTTGGTTGAAATAAACTGCTCCTTCTTGCGACGCAGCCAGAAAGACCGCCTTCTGCTCGTCATCGAGACGGTTCCAGAAGCTTGCAGCGTAGAAAATCACGCCCGAAGCCCAGATGTGACCGGTCTCGGTCATATAAGGTACGACCTCGTAAAGCTTGAAGCCGGCATAGGCGGACTTGGTCAGGTCCATGGCATCGGCCACGCCGGTCGAGAGCGCGTTGTAGGTCTCGGTGATCGGAACGCCGACGGGCGTCGTACCGAAAGCGCTCCAAAGCCTGGTGTGGAGCGGGCTCTGGATGACGCGGATCGTCTTGCCCTTGAGTTGTTCAGGCCGCGTGACGGGCTCCTTGGTGAGCAGATGCCGGGCACCGTAGTTTATGAAGCCGCCGACCACGAAATTCTGGCTGGCGAGCTTTTGTTTCAAATCTGCACCGACCCTTCCATCCACCGTTCTGCGAACGTGGTCGCTGTCACGGAACAGGAAGGGCAGATCGAGGATCTGCAACTCCGGCACCCAGCCGGAGAGCGACGAGACCGTGGAAAGGCTGGCCTGTACCGAGCCGAGACGCGCACCTTCGGCCACTTCCTTCTCGCCACCGAGCGCGCCGTTCTTGACGACGTTGAATTTGAATTGCCCCGGCAGCTTGGCCTCCACAAGCTCGCCGATCCTCACCCAAACCTTGGTTTCCGGCTTGTCGTCGCCGAGAAGCGAAGCGACCGTGATCGTCGTGGTGCGGGCTGCCGCGGTGCGAACGCAAACAGGCGCGGCAAGCGCGGCACCGGTTGCGGCTGCGGTCTTCAAAAGCGTACGGCGGTTGAATTTTTCCATGCCAGGAATTCCCGAGTTAGAAGATGGTGGCCCAAGCGCACAGGATCGCCAGGGAAGTAAGCAGAGCGACGAGATAAGGCAACACGGCGCGGAACAGCGCGGATGCCGGAACGCGCGTGACACCGCTGACCACAAAGATCAGCATGCCGAGCGGCGGTGTCAGGCCGTGGATCATCAGATTCACGACGATAATGACGCCGAATTGGATGGGATCGATACCGGCAGAAACGGCAGCAGGCAGCAGGATCGGGCCGAAAAGAAGAATAGCGGCACCGATATCCAGCACGAGCCCGACCGCCAGCAGGATGACGTTCGACAGGATGATGACCGCCAGCGCGCTGCCCCCGAGAATGGTCACGAAATCGGAGAGCAAGCCGGAAACATCGTCCACCGCCAGCAGGAAGGCGAAAGGACCGGCCGTGCCGATCAGAAGGCCGATCGCTGCAGCTTCCGTCGCAGACTGACGAAAAGCCGAGAAGAGCGCGCCGAAACCGATCCGTCCCCAGAGCCCCAGCAAGAGCGCGTAGAACGCAGCCAAGGCCGCGGCCTCCGTCGTCGTAACGATGCCGATCCGAATCCCCAACACGACGATGATGCCGAGCCCGAAGGCGGGAATGGCGGAAGCCGCTGCCTGCCAGCGCGCAGAGGCAGTCGCGCGCGGCCGCGTGACCTGCTCGCGCACCGTCAGGTGGATGGCAACAGCAAGGCAGATCGCCATCAGCGCGCCAGCGAAAAAGCCGCCGACCAGCAGCGAACCGACCGAAAGATTGGTAGCGGCAGCAAGGATGAGGAATGCGATCGAAGGCGGGATGACGTTATCGAGCACCGAGGTCGCGGCGATGATCGCCCCCGCCTGCGCCGGTGGATAACCGTGCTTGACCAATTCCGGCTGGAAGGTCGAAGCGCCGAAAGCTGCATTGGCAACGGAAGAACCCGAAGCACCGGAAAAGAGCACGCTGGTCAAAAGCGTCGTCTGCGCCAGTCCCGCCCGGCGATACCCGACCATCGAAGCAGCGAAGCGCACAAGCTGATTGGCGGCGCCAGATGCGGTCAGCAACCCACCCACAAGCAGGAAGAAAGGGATGGCAAGCAGCAGGAATTTCGACATGCCGGTAACGGTCGTCGAAACGATAGCCGGCTCCGGCAAACTGCTTCCGAAAGCGATCGCCACATAAGCTGCCGCGAGAAAGGCGTGCGCCAACGGGGCCGCCAGCACCAGTCCAAGCCCGGCGACCAGCGCGAGAAACAGGCTCGGCGGCAGATCCGTATCGAAGAGAACTTCCGGCACGCCGAAATAGAGCGCCGTACCCAGTGCGAGAGAAATCAATACGGCAATCGCCTTGCCGTCCATGGCCCTCTGAAGCAGAAGCATGAGCAGGACCAGCCCGCCGCCCGCCCCCAGGAAACCGAACCGGATCCATTCAGGCAGACCCAAGGTCGGCGAAACGCCGCCGAGCATGACCACGATCTCCGCACCACCGAAAATCAGGATCAACGCAGCCAGCACGGTGAAGACGTCTGCAAGCACCTCGGCGACCGGCGCCAGACGCTCTGGCAGTAGCCGGACGAAGGCATCGAGCCGCATGGCAAGCGCACTTTTCAGACTGAGTGGCGCGCCGAGCGAAATCAGCGCCACATGCATCCAGATACCCGCGTCCTCGGCCCCGATAAGGCCCGTACTGAAGAAATAGCGCAGGCATACGCTGGTCAGCACGACGAGAAGCAATCCCGCGAGGACGGTAGCGGCAAGCATACCGAGAATGGCCTCGATCGCCTTCAGCGCCAGGGCGGCTACGCCAGCCTGTCGCAGCGGTTCGGCGATTTCGGACTGATTGCTTGTCACCTTTTCCCATTCCAGCGAGAGGGCCGGATGCCGATCATGGCAAACCGAGACCGGAAAATGTGCCAGCATCACGCGATAGCTGGCACGCTGTCAGGCCTTTTCGCGCATACGGCTATCCTTCTCAAGCAACGATATGTCGAAACTCGTTCGATCCGGAAAATTCATGCGCAACATCGGCCGAAAATCCTTCACCAGGAGCATGCTTTTCAGTGCAAATCTGTTGACTGATCACCGTGGTTATGCTGCCTAGATTAAGTGGAGAATCCCCGTCTCAGAATGGCCGTCTCGAGTATTTGTCCGGCCGATTGATTCATTTTTGGAATAATACCGTGAGCAGCGATGCAACAGTTCGCGTTGCGAAGCCGTCGGCTTCGTTGGCGCTGGTGAAGGCGGCAGGCTGGGGCAAAGGCCTCTCGATCCTCACCCGCATCACCGTCATGGCCTTCCGCCATCCCTGGCAAGCGGGTTTTGCGATCGTCGCAACCCTGATCGCTTCAACCTTCCAGCTGATGATTCCGCAACTTCTTGGGCAGGCCGTGGACCACACGCAGGTGGTACTGACGGGAGGCGACGCCGGACAACAGGCACAGGATGCGCTCCTGACGACCGCTCTCTTCCTGCTCGGTGCGAGCGTGCTTCGCGGCATCTTCACGCTGATCCAGAATTATTATAGCGAGGCCGTCGGGCACCATATGGGCTATCGGCTTCGCCTTGCGTGTTACGAAAAGATCCAGCGCCTCTCCTTCAGCTTCCACGACAGCATGCATTCGGGCGATCTGATCACGGTCGGTCTCCTCGATCTTGAAGGCGTGCGCATGTACTTCTCGACGGCCTTGGTACGCATGGTCCTGCTCACCATTCTGATTGGCATCGGCGCCTATCTGCTTATCTCGACCGATATTGTGCTCGGCCTTCTGGCTTTGAGCTTCGTGCCTTTCGTCGGCTGGCGGTCGTCCGTCACGCAGCTTAGGCTGCGTGCCACGTGGCTCGACCTGCAGGAGCGGCTTTCAGTGCTCACCCGCGTGATGGAGGAAAATCTCGGCGGCATCCGCGTCGTTCGTGCCTTCGCCGCCCAACAGCATGAACTCGACAAGTTCGAGACAGCGTCGAAGAGCGCGGTGTCACTGGCGCATCAGCGCGTCGGCATCCGGGTGGCCAATACCAGCGCCATGACGCTCTCCTTCTTCGCTTCTATGGGCCTCGTTCTCTGGGTCGGCGGCACCAAGGTGATGGCCGGCGAGATGACCGTCGGCACGCTCACCTCCTTCCTCACCTTCATGACCATCCTGCAGATGCCGGTGCGCCAGCTCGGCCTGATGGTCAACGCTTTTGCCCGCGCCTCCACCTGCGGTGCACGCCTGTTCGAACTGCTCGACCTCGATATCGCCATCAAGGACGAGAAGGGCGCCAGGGACCTTGAAACCACGGACGGCACGCTCCGCTTCGAGCATGTGAATTTCGCCTATCCCGGCGCCGAAAAGCATCAGGTCCTCACCGATGTGACCTTCGAAGCGAAGCGCGGCGAAACAATTGGCATCGTTGGCCCGCCGGGCAGCGGCAAATCCACCCTCGCCCATCTGATCCCGCGCTTCTACGACGTCACCGACGGCCGGATCACCATCGACGGCCAGGATATCCGCAAGGTTACGCTGCAATCGCTGCGCCGCGCTGTGGCGGTCGTGCAGCAGGATAGTTTCCTGTTCACCACCACCATCGAAAACAACATCGCCTATGGCGATCCCTGGGCGAAAGAGAGCCGCATTGAACGGGCCAGCGAGAGCGCCCAGCTCCACAATTACGTGCTCGGCCTGCCGACCGGTTACGGCACCGTCGTCGGCGAACGGGGCGTCTCGCTCTCCGGCGGCCAGCGGCAGCGCCTGTCGATTGCCCGTGCCCTGATGTTGCGCCCGGCGGTGATGGTCTTCGACGATTCCACCGCCGCCATCGACGCGGGGACCGAACAGCGCATCCGCAGCGCCATGCGCAGATATGCCGCCGATCGGGTGACCATCATCGTTGCGCATCGCCTGAGCTCGCTGATGCATGCCAACCGCATCCTGTTCATGGAAAACGGCCGGCTTGTCGAGAGCGGCACGCATGAAGAACTTCTCGCCTTGGGCGGACGCTACAAAGCGCTCTACGATCTGCAGGTGCGTCCCGGCGACGAAGCGCTGACGGCCTGAGGGAGGGATTAATGGCCGAGGAACTGGAAACTGAACGCGCCGACATTCGTGACGACGGCAGGCGCCCGCCCCGCGCGGTCGTCGGCTCGCACCGCATCGAAGAGGAGATCTTCGGCAAGGTCTTCGACGGCAATATCATCAAGCGCATATGGGCCTTCGTGCGCCCGTATCAGGTGAAGATCTATTGGGCCGTTGCCGCCGTCCTCACTTTCACGGCGATGCAGCTCCTGATCCCGCTGATCATCCGCTATGCGATCGACCACGGCATGCATCCCGGCAGCGTCGACCACAGCGTGCTCATCTGGTCGATTGTCGTGTTTCTTGCGGCGATCCTGATCAATTTCGGCGCCAGCTACGCACAGGAAATGCTGGTCGGCAATGTGGCCGAAGATGTGCTTTTCGACATCCGCAAGGCAATGTTCACGCATCTGCAGCGCGTTTCGCTCTCCTGGATGGACAAGACGGAGGTCGGCCGGCTCATGTCCCGTCTGCAGGGCGATGTAAACTCCATGCAGGAATTTCTAGAAACCTCGGTGCTTTCGGTTGGCGATATCGTCCTGCTCTTCGGTATTGTCTTCGTCATGCTCTATCTCGATTTCAAGCTTGGCCTGCTCACGCTCTCCGCCCTTCCCGTCCTCTTCATTGTCCGCATCTTCTGGCTGCCGCGCGCGCGGAAATCCTTCATGGCGGCGCATGAGACGAATTCAGTGGCGAACGGTGCTTTGGCCGAAGCGATCCACGGCGTCCGTGCTGTACAGAGCATGGACCGCGAGCGGGTCAATTTCATGCTTTACGACGACAAGGCCCGCGCCAACCTCAAGACCCATCTGGCGGCAGCGAAATATGCTCAGGTCATGGTGCCGATCGTGGATTCACTCACCGGCCTCGCCATGGCGCTCGTCGTCGTGGTCGGTGGCGCCCGCGTGCTGAACCAGGCGCTCGATGTCGGCGTGATGGTCGCATTCCTGTTCTACATCCAGCGCTTCTTCGACCCGATCCGTTCACTCACCCTGCAGTATTCGGTCATGCAGCGCGCCATGGCTTCGGGTCAGCGCCTGACGGACGTGCTGGACGTGCCGGTCGATATCAAGGATGCGCCGAACGCCAAGGTTCTGTCGCCGGATATGGACGGCTCCGTGGAATTCCGCGATGTCGTTTTCGGTTACAACCCCAAACATCCGGTATTGAAACACGTAAGTTTCAAGGTAAATCCGGGCGAAACGGTCGCGCTCGTCGGCCCGACGGGCTCCGGCAAGTCGAGCTGCATGTCGCTCATCCATCGCTTCTACGAGGTGCAGGGTGGCCAGGTTCTGGTGGGCGGCCACGACGTGCGCGAATTGACGCAGGATTCGCTCGGTCGACAGATCGCCATGGTGCTCCAGGAACCTTTCCTGTTCACCGGAACGGTGTTCGACAACATCCGCTATCACAAGACGGATGCGACACGCGAAGAGGTGATTGAGGCGGCCAAGGCCGTTGGCGCCCACGACTTCGTCATGCGCCTGCCCGATGGATATGACAGCCTGCTCGGCCAGCGTGGCGGCAATCTGTCGCTCGGCCAGCGGCAGCTGATCAGCTTCGCCCGCGCCCTGGTGGCAGATGCCAAGATCCTGGTGCTCGACGAGGCGACTGCCAATATCGACAGCTATACGGAAATGCTGATCCAGAAGGCATTGGTGAAGCTGCTCGAAGGGCGCACCGGCCTGGTCATCGCCCATCGCCTTGCCACGATCCGCGAGGCCGACCGGATCATCGTGCTACAGAACGGCGAATTGATCGAAAGCGGCAATCACCGCGAGCTGATGAAAAACGGCAAGCTCTATTCGAAACTCTACAATCTCAACTATTCCTCATTCGACGACATCCCCGAAGACATCATCGAAGAAGCGGTTACCGATTCGGCAACGTGATTTTTCCCAAAACGAAAGAACCCTGAGCGCGGCTGACCCGCATCCGGGCTTTCTGTGGAACTACAGTTTCCGGGGATGAACCAGATTGCTTTCGAAGGAGGCTGGTCGAGACGCCAACTTCTCATTCGTCATGCTCGGGCCTGTCCCGAGCATCTGCCATCGTTCGACTTTGTCGACGTTTGCAGATCCTCGGCACGAGGCCGAGGATGACGCCGCGTAAAAGGCGAAGTCTTGTCAAACATCTCCACAGCGCTTCAGCGCCGTTGGTTGTAGACGTCGACGCAGACGGCGCCGAGAAGCACGAGGCCTTTGATGACCTGCTGATAGTCGATGCCGATGCCGAGGATCGACATGCCGTTGTTCATCACGCCCATCAGGAATGCGCCGATCACCGCGCCTGTCACCTTGCCGACGCCGCCATAGGCAGATGCCCCGCCGATGAAACATGCCGCGATGACGTCGAGCTCGAAGCCGGTGCCGGCTTTCGGTGTGGCGCTGTTGAGACGCGCGGCGACCACGAGGCCGCCGAGAGCCGCAAGCATGCCCATATTGACGAAGGTAAGGAAAACAAGCCGCGTCGTCTTGATACCGGAAAGCTCGGCCGCGCGGGCATTGCCGCCGACTGCATAGATCTGCCGGCCAACCACGGTGCGCGTGGTCAGGAAGCTATAGGCGGCAATCAGCACCGCCATGATGATCAGCACGTTCGGCATCCCGCGATGCGACGAGATCAGAAAGGCGATGTAACCGACGCCGGCAAGGATCAGCAGGTTCTTGGCGACGAAGAAGCCAAACGGCTCTGTCTCGACGCCATGCGAAATGCGCCGCTTGCGGCTCGCGACATTCTGCACGATGAGGATGATTGCAAGGATGAGGCCAAGCACGAACGAAGTGATGTAGAGGCCACCGGCCGAGGAGATCAGCTCGACAACATAACCGGACGAAAGCTTCTGGAATATCGGCGGGAACGGGCCGATTGCCTGGCTGCCGAGGATGGCGATCATCAGACCACGGAAGACCAGCATGCCCGCGAGTGTCACGATGAAGGACGGTATCTTGAGATAGGCGACAAAATAGCCCTGGGCCGCGCCGATCAGGCCGCCGACCGCAAGGCAGGCAACGATGACGACAGCGAAATTGATCCCCCACGAGACCATCATGAGCCCGGCAAGGCCACCGATAAAGCCTGCGACCGAACCGACCGACAGGTCGATATGGCCGGTGACGATCACCATCAGCATGCCAAGCGCCATGATGACGATATAGCTATTTTGCAGCACGATATTGGTGACGTTGAGCGGCTTCAGGAGAACACCGTCGGTGGCGATCTGGAAGAAGATGACGATCACCACCAGCGAGATCAGCATGCCGAAGTCGCGGAGATTGTCCTTCAGAAAACTGGTCGCCTTCGGCGGCGCCGTGATTGCTTCCTGGGGCGTACTCATTATTCTCTCCCTTTGCGCCGCATGATGGCGCGCATGATATTTTCCTGCGTGGCTTCCTCACCGGACACTTCGCCGACAAACGCACCTTCGTGCATGACCACGATACGGTCGCAAATGCCGATCAGTTCGGGCATTTCCGACGATATGACGACCACCGCCTTGCCGGCATCGGCGAGCTCATTGATGATCGTGTAGATTTCATATTTCGCGCCGACATCGATGCCGCGTGTCGGCTCGTCCAGGATCAGCACTTCAGGCCCCGTGAAGAGCCATTTCGACAATACCACCTTTTGCTGATTGCCGCCCGAGAGCTTGCCGGTTTCCTGGTAGACGTTGTGGCTGCGGATGCGCATGCGAGCGCGGAATTCCTGCGCCACCTTCATCTCTGCGATATCGTCGATGACACCGCGCGAAGACACGCCGCCGAGATGGGCGAGCGAGACGTTCTTGCGGATGTCCTCCGGCAGAATGAGGCCGAGCTGCTTGCGGTCTTCGGTCACATAGGCGAGACCCGCCTTGATGGCCTTGTGGACGTCGGAAAGGTCGAGTTCCTTGCCGTGCATCTTGGCGGTGCCCGTGACATGACGTCCCCAGGACCGGCCGAACAGGCTCATGGCAAATTCGGTGCGCCCTGCGCCCATCAGCCCGGAAATGCCGACGATCTCACCGGCCCTGACCTTCAGCGAGACATTCTTGACCACCTGCCGGTCGGAATGTTGCGGATGGTAGGCAGACCAGTTCTCGACCTCGAAGATGACGTCGCCGATCTTCGGATCGCGCTTCGGGTAACGGCTTTCGAGATCGCGGTCGACCATGCGCCGGACGATCTCGTCCTCATCGACCGGGCCGGCATGGCAATCCATCGTGCCGACCGTGCGGCCGTCGCGAAGCACCGTGATACGGTCAGCGACTTCCGTGATCTCGTTGAGCTTATGGGAGATCATGATCGAGGTAATGCCGTTGCGGCGGAATTCCTTGAGAAGTTCCAGCAAAGCCGCGCTGTCCGTCTCGTTGAGCGATGCAGTCGGCTCATCGAGGATCAGCAGCCGTACGTCCTTCGACAGCGCCTTGGCGATCTCGACGAGCTGCTGTTTGCCGACGCCGATATTGGTGATCAGCGTGTCCGGCTGTTCGGTGAGCCCCACCTTGGCGAGCAACGCCTGGGTGCGCTTGTGCCTCTCGCTGCGGTCGATGACGCCGTGCCGCGCCGGCGGATTGGTCAGGAAGATGTTTTCCGCGATCGACATCAGCGGAATGAGCGCAAGCTCCTGGTGAATGATGATGATGCCGAGCTTTTCAGAATCGTTGATGTCGCGGAAATGACGCTCCTCCCCCGCAAACAGAATCGAGCCTTCGTAGGAGCCGTGCGGATAGACGCCGGAAAGCACCTTCATCAGCGTCGACTTGCCGGCGCCGTTTTCGCCGACGAGCGCGTGGATCTCACCTTCCTGAACGGTGAAGCTGACATCGGAAAGCGCCTTTACGGCGCCAAAGCTTTTCGAAATGCCTCGCATTTCGAGAATGGGCGGCCTTTCGGCCAGCGGAACGGGATCGAGCATGATCACTCCGAAAATTAGAGCGTTTCCTGCGGGAAACGCTCCATATCCTTGTCTTGCGCAATTCCGGACGGAAAATCGCTGCGCACTTTTCCCGGATTTGCTTGGGTCCACGCGGCAGATTTCCACCGCGCGGAGCAAAAAGCCTACTACTTGAGCTGCGATTCCTTGTAGTAACCGCCGTCAACCAGAACCTGCTTCCAGTTCGTCTTATCAACGACAACCGGCTTCAGAAGATAGGACGGTACGACCTTCTTGCCATTGTCATAGGTCTTGGTGTCGTTGACCTGAGGCTCCTTGCCGCTCATGACCGCGTCGACCATGTCGACGGTGACCTTGGCGAGATCACGGGTATCCTTGAAAATCGTCGAATACTGTTCGCCGGCGATGATCGACTTGACGGACGGGACTTCTGCGTCCTGACCGGTGACGACCGGCATCGGCATGTCGCCGCTGCCATAACCGACGCCCTTCACGGAAGAAAGGATACCGATCGAGAGGCCGTCATAGGGAGACAGCACGCCGTTCAGCTTCTTGTCGGAATAGGTGGAGGAAAGGATCGCGTCCATGCGGGCCTGGGCCGTTGCGGGGTCCCAGCGCAGCGTCGCAACCTTGTCCATGCCGGTCTGGCCGCTGCCAACCACCAGCGTTCCCTTGTCGATCAGCGGCTGCAGCACGCTCATCGCACCATTGTAGAAGAAGAAGGCGTTGTTGTCGTCAGGCGAGCCACCGAAGAGTTCGATGTTGAACGGACCCTTTTCGGTGTCGGCCTTGAGGCCCGTGACGAGCGAAGTCGCTTGCTGGACGCCGACCTGGAAGTTGTCGAAGGTGGCGTAGTAGTCGACATTCGGCGTGTCGCGGATCAGGCGGTCGTAGGCGATGACCTTGATGCCCTGCTCATGAGCCTGCGCCAGTACGTCCGACAGGGTGGTCCCATCGATCGAAGCAACGACGAGCACCTTGGCGCCCTTGGTTACCATATTCTCGATCTGCGCGAGCTGGTTCGGAATGTCGTCTTCCGCATACTGCAGGTCGACGTCATAGCCGCGTTCCTTGAGAACCTTCACCATGTTGTCGCCGTCGGCGATCCAGCGGGCCGAAGACTTGGTCGGCATGGCGACGCCGACGAGGCCCTTGTCCTGGGCTCCGGCCGGTGCGGCGAAAGCCAGGCCCGTCAGCATCGCTGCCGTGGTCAGATATTTTAGGATGCTCATGTACTGCTCCTCCTTGAGGCCGGCTTCTCTTGAGCCGCCTTGGTTCGGGATGAGGGCGGCCCCCCGCCGCCCCTGGGGATCGTTACCGATCAATGATTATCGCGTGGCAGTCCGGCCGTCTGGGCGATACGCTGGTATTTGACCGCCGGCTCGAGCACCGCGCCGGTTTCCATCTGGCCAACGATGCCCCGCTGGATTTCCTGCCAGGGTGTCTGGTGCTTGGGATAATGATAGCCACCACTGGCTTCCAAGGCCTTGCGGCGCTCGGCGAGCTCCTCGTCCGAAATAAGGATGTCGGCGGTACCGCGACCGAGATCGATCCGGACCCGGTCACCCGTCTTCAAAAGTGCGAGACCGCCGCCTGCCGCCGCTTCCGGCGAGGCATTGAGGATCGACGGACTGCCCGAAGTACCGGACTGCCGGCCGTCACCGATGCAGGCGAGCGAGGTGACGCCCTTCTTCAGCAGATAATCCGGCGCACGCATGTTGACGACTTCTGCAGCTCCCGGATAGCCGATCGGCCCGGCGCCGCGCATGAAGAGGATCGTGTGTTCGTCGATTTCGAGCAACGGATCGTCGATCCGGTGATGATAGTCTTCAGGGCCGTCGAAAACGACTGCCTTGCCCTCGAACGCTTCCGGATCATCGGGGTTCGACAGATAACGATCGCGGAACTCCTTGGAGATGACGCTGGTCTTCATGATCGCCGACGAGAACAGGTTGCCGCGCAGGACCCGGAAGCCGGCGGCTGCCTTCAAGGGCTCCTCATAGCGACGGATGACCTTCTCGTCCTCGATGATCGCTCCGCGGCAATTCTCGCCGATCGTCTTGCCGTTCACCGTCATGGCGTCCTCATGGATAAGGCCCTGTTCCATGAGCTGGTTGACGACCGCCGGCACGCCACCGGCATGATAGTAGTCCTCGCCGAGATATTCGCCGGCCGGCTGCAGGTTGACGAGCAGTGGCACTTCTTCACCATAAGTCTGCCAATCGTCGACAGAGAGCTCCACGCCGATATGGCGGGCAAGTGCGTTCAAATGGATCGGTGCGTTTGTGGAACCGCCGATCGCCGAATTGACGCGGATTGCATTGATGAAGGCCTCCTTGGTCAGAATGTCGGAGGGCTTCAGATCCTCCTTGACCATCTCGACGATCCGAAGGCCGGTGAGATAGGCGACTTCCTGACGGTCGCGATAAGGTGCCGGAATGGCAGCCGAACCGGGAAGCTGCATGCCGAGCGCTTCGGCAAGCGAATTCATTGTCGTCGCCGTGCCCATCGTGTTGCAATAGCCGGTGGACGGCGCCGAGGATGCGACGAGCTTCACGAACCCCGCATAGTCGATCTCACCCTTGGCGAGCAGCTCGCGCGCCTTCCAGACGATGGTGCCGGAGCCGGTGCGTTCCCCACGGAACCAGCCATTCAGCATCGGCCCGACCGACAGCGCGATCGCCGGAATGTTGACGGTGGCCGCCGCCATGAGACAGGCCGGCGTCGTCTTGTCGCAGCCGATCGTCAGCACGACACCGTCGAGCGGATAGCCATAGAGCACTTCGACGAGGCCAAGATAGGCAAGATTGCGGTCGAGGCCGGCAGTCGGTCGCTTGCCCGTCTCCTGGATCGGATGGACCGGGAACTCGATGGCGATGCCGCCCGCCTCGCGGATGCCTTCGCGAAGACGGTGGGCAAGCTCCAGATGATGGCGGTTGCAGGGAGAGAGATCGGAACCGGTCTGAGCGATGCCGATGATCGGCCGATCCGACTGCAATTCGGCCTGGCTCAGGCCGAAATTCATGTAGCGCTCAAGATAAAGCGCCGTCATGTCCACGTTAGCCGGATTGTCGAACCAGGCACGCGAACGGAGTTTCTTCACCTCCTGGCGGCGTTGGTCGGTTTCGGCGATCTCGGTGGAGGGTGTATTTTCGGTGTTGCTCATCATTAGTCCTCAAAGGCGGCTGTTTGGATCCGCCGGCCCAGCATAAAGGCATCGGCGACATGCACCAGCGGCGAGAAATCGGTATCGATTGCGCCTTTCATGACAAGCGCCACGAAATCGCGATAGAGATTGCGGTATTCCTTGTCCTCTTCAACAATCACGCTTTCGCCATTGACGAAAAGCCGGCTGCCGCCATGGGTCAGCACCACCGACCCCTCGTCGGTCTCGACGCGGATGTCCCAGGTCTGCGGACCGGTCTGACGCCAGTCGAATTCCGCCGAGACGGGCACGCCGCCATCCGTCTCAAAAACGAGGCTTGCGGCGATCGGTGCAGCGCGATTGGCAGGGAAAGTCAGCTCCGAGCGGGTCAGATGGAATTCTTCCGGCAGGATGCGGGTGACGATTGACAGCGCGTTGATGCCGGGATCGAAAACGCCGAGACCGCCGGGCTCCCATATCCACGCCTGCCCCGGATGCCAGTGGCGGACATCTTCCTTCCATTCGACCGCCACGCTGCGGATTTTCCGCTTCGCCAGCAGCGCTCGCGCTGGCTCGACTGCGGCGGCAGCCCGAGAATGCCAGGTGGAGAAGAGTGTTAGACCTTTCCTCCTGGCGAGAGCTTCGAGCGCGTAAACCTCCGAGAGTGTCGCACCCGGCGGCTTTTCAAGCATTACATGTTTGCCGGCATCAAGCGCGGCCTTTGCCTGGCTGAAACGCCCCTGAGGCGGCGTACAGAGCGAAACGGCGTCGATTTCCACATCGGAATCAAGCAGATCGCCGATTTCGTGAAAACATGCAACGCCATCGAGCCTGGCGTGGCGGCTGGCGACAGCCACAAGTTCGATGCCGTCGGTGGCCTCGATCGCGCCCAGATGCTGGTCCCTGGCGATCTTTCCAAGCCCGACAATAGCAAGACGGATGGGAGCCATGGCCGCCTCTCAGAGCTTCTTAACTGTGACGGGCTTATCCGCGGCGACGGTCAGCCGATTGACGAGGGGCAGCTTGAAAGGGGCCGCCGAAATCTCGAATATGTCGCCGGCTTCCGTCTTGACGCCTTCGGAGAAGGAAAGCGTCGCCGTGCCGAAGAAATGCACATGCAGGTCGCCCGGCTGGCGGAACAACTCATATTTGAAGTTATGATACTCCAGATTGGCGATGGTATGGGACATGTTCGCCTCGCCGGAGAGGAACGGCTTTTCGAAGATCACCCGATCACCACGGCGCACCCGCGAGGTCCCCTCCACGTGATCCGGCAGATCGCCAACCAGAAGTTCCGGCCCCAGTGCGGCCTGGCGCAGCTTGGAATGGGCAAGCCAGAGATAGTTGCCCTTCTCGGTCACATGGTCGGAAAATTCATTGGCAAGACAGAAACCCAGCCGGAAGGGCGTGCCGTCCGGACCGATCAGATAGATCGCCGCAAGCTCGGGCTCCTCGCCGCCGTCGAGGGCGAAGGACGGCGAAACAAGTTCCTCGCCAGTTGCCCGAAGCTGTGATCCGTTGCCTTTATAGAACCATTCCGGCTGGACGCCGACCTGGCCCGGCCCGGGCTTGCCGCCTTCGACGCCCATCAGGAACATGCGCATGGAATCGGTTGGCTTCTCTGCCGATTGCGCCGCCTTGTGCATCTTGTCGCGACCATCGGCAGAGCCGAGATGGGTGAGACCTGTGCCTGCAACGACGAAATGCGCCGGATCCGGATGCGTGATCGGCAAAGCGAGACGCCCCTCGTCCGCGGCCCTTTTCAGATCGATGGTTTCGCCAAGCCCGACTGCATCGATTCGCTGTGAAAGCGTCTGGCCGGCCGCGATCGCCTGCATCGCGAGCTCATAGGTGGACGAAACGCCCGTGACGACACGGGCCGGACCTTCGCCTTCCCATGCAACAACCTGCAACTGGCCGGCGCCATTACGAACCTGAAGAACACGCAACATCGATTTCGTCACCCAAATGCTTCCATAACCCGCACGTCGCTTCCAAAGCCATGCGGTTCCTCCCGTCGGAATACCTGAGTTCCGATACGGTCATTAATACGACTATTGGATTGCGCTCCTGCTTGTCAAGAATGCGAAAGCAGGCACCTGATGCGCGCAGCCGCCTTCCGTGATTGAAAATAAAACATTGATTTCCAATGAAAAATCACAAGACAGGCCCACTCACATCGGGCAGTTTTGAAAATTATCAAAATTATCGCTTGAAAAAGTAATATTATATGCCAATCCTTGCCGCCGTCAGTTTGCTTTCTCATCTCTGGGAGGATTTAAGATGAAAAGAGCACTTGCGGCGGTCACCGTCGCCCTCAGCATGTCCCTGGCTTCGGGCGTTTCCGCTCAATCGCTTACGGTCGGCTTCTCGCAGATCGGTTCCGAATCCGGCTGGCGCGCCGCCGAAACCACCGTCACCAAACAGGAAGCGGAAAAGCGTGGCGTCAACCTGAAATTCGCTGATGCTCAGCAGAAGCAGGAAAATCAGATCAAGGCGATCCGTGGCTTCATCGCGCAAGGTGTTGACGCCATCTTCGTCGCTCCCGTCGTTGCCACCGGCTGGGATGCGGTTCTCAAGGAAGCCAAGGAGGAAGATATCCCGGTGATCCTGCTCGATCGCGAGATCGATGCACCGAAGGACCTTTACCTGACCGCCGTTACATCTGACACCGTTTTCGAAGGCAAAGTCGCCGGCGACTGGCTGGTGAAGGAAATCGGCAGCAAGGACTGCAAGGTGATGGAGCTCCAGGGTACCACCGGTTCCTCGCCCGCCATCAACCGCAAGAAAGGTTTTGAGCAGGCGATCGCATCGCATCCGAACATCAAAATCGCCCGCTCTCAGACTGGAGACTTCACCCGCACCAAGGGCAAGGAAGTCATGGAAAGCTTCATCAAGGCCGAAGGCGGCGGCAAGGACATCTGCGCAGTCTATGCCCACAACGACGACATGGCCGTCGGCGCCATCCAGGCAATCAAGGAAGCTGGCCTGAAACCCGGCACCGACATCAAGGTCCTTTCGATCGATGCCGTGCCGGATATCTTTCAGGCCATGGCAAAGGGTGAAGCCAATGCCACAGTGGAGCTGACCCCGAACATGGCCGGCCCCGCTTTCGACGCGCTCGAAGCCTATCTCAAGGACAAGAAGGAGCCGCCGAAGTGGATCCAGACGGAATCGAAGCTCTACACCGCGGCTGACGATCCGATGAAGGTCTACGAAGCAAAGAAGGGTCTCGGCTACTGATCTCCCGCCGCCCGCCCCGCTCCTTCTTCAGGGGCGGGCGCCAACAGCAACCGGAGCGGAGCCCCCTTGCCGCTCCGGTTCTTCGATAGACCCGGGACGTGAACATGTCGGATTCGAATACACTTCTGGAAGCCAGAAGTATCGGCAAGGCCTTCCTCGGCAATGTGGCGCTCGATGGTGTAGATTTTACGTTGGAGCAGGGTGAGATCCATGCGTTGCTCGGCGAAAACGGCGCCGGCAAGTCGACACTGATCAAGATTTTGACCGGGGTCTATAGCCGTGACCGCGGGACTATCCATCTCGATGGCGTTGAGGTCTCACCTGCCAATGTAGCGGAAGCCCAGACACTCGGCATCGGCACCGTCTACCAGGAAGTCAACCTTCTCGAAAATCTCACCGTGGCGGAAAACCTCTTTCTTGGCCGCCAACCCCGCCGGCTCGGACTGATCGACCGTCCTAAGATGCGCCGCCAGTCGAAGGCCTTGCTTGCCCGCTACGGGCTCGACATCGACGTCGATGCCCTGCTTTCCTCCTATTCCGTTGCGGTCCGCCAGATTGTCGCGATCGCCCGCGCCGTCGATCTTTCCGGCAAGGTCCTGGTGCTCGACGAACCGACCGCCAGCCTCGATGCCCATGAGGTCGAGATGCTGTTTTCCGTGTTGCGCAAGCTTCGCGAAGACGGCCTCGGCATCATCATCATTACCCACTTCCTCAACCAGGTTTATGCCGTCGCCGATCGGGTCACCGTGCTTCGCAATGGCCGGCTCGTCGGTACGCGCAAGTTGGCGGAACTGCCGCAACTTGAGCTGATCTCCATGATGCTCGGTCGTGAACTGCAGCACATCACCCGTGATCATCAGGCACAGGACGAAACGGTGAAGGACGCAGCCGAGGCTACGATCCGCTTTGAGGGTTACGGCAAGCGCGGCAGCGTCGCGCCATTCGACCTCGATATCCGTCCCGGGGAGGTGGTCGGTATCGCCGGCCTGCTCGGATCCGGCCGCACTGAAACCGCCTTCCTGCTCTTCGGCATCGACCGCGCCGACAGCGGCACGGCGATCATCGACCGGGAAAAGATCGCCCTCTCTTCCCCCGAGGCGGCGATTGCCGCCGGCTTCGGCTTTTGTCCTGAGGAGCGCAAAACGGACGGCATTATCGGCGATTTCTCTGTCGCCGATAACATCGCGCTCGCAATGCAGGCTCGTCAAGGCTGGGCCAAGCCAATCTCATCCCGCGAAAAACGGACGATCGCCGAAAACTTCATCAAGTCGCTGGACATTCGCCCCGCTGACGCAGAACGGCCGATCAAGTTTCTCTCTGGCGGCAATCAGCAGAAGGCGATCCTCGCCCGTTGGCTCGCAACCGAACCGCGTCTCCTGATTCTCGATGAGCCGACGCGCGGCATCGACATCGGAGCACATGCGGAAATCCTGAAGATGATCGAGCGGCTCTGCGCCCAAGGCATGTCGCTCGTCGTGATCTCCTCCGAGCTGGAGGAACTGACGGCCGTCGCCCATCGCATCATCGTACTCTCCGATCGGCGCCACATCGCGGAGCTCGCCGGCGATCAGGTGACCGCCGACAACATCATGCAGGCGATCGCCGCATCCGCCCGCACGGAGGCCGCCTGATGTATCGCGTAACCCGCCGCCTGCGCCGTCTCGCTCCTCAGCTCATCGCGCTCGCCATCATCCTCGCATTGATCACCGCAATCGCACCGGGCTTCCTGACGATATCCGTGCAGAACGGCCGCCTTTACGGCAGCCTGATCGACATCCTCGTGCGCGCCGCGCCAGTCGCATTGCTGACAATCGGCATGACACTCGTTATCGCCACGCGCGGTATCGACCTTTCGATCGGCGCGGTCATCGCCATCTGCGGTGCGGTCGCGGCGACACTTATCAGCAAGGACTATCCGCTGCCGGCCGTCATCCTGATCTCGCTGGGTGTCGGCCTCCTTTGCGGGCTTTGGAATGGCGTCCTGGTGGCGATACTCGACATCCAGCCGATCATTGCGACCCTGATCCTGATGGTCGCCGGTCGCGGCGTTGCTCAACTCATTACAGAAGGCGTTATCCTCACCTTCAACAACGATACCTTTGCTGCTCTCGGATCCGGCTCCTTCGCAGGCATTCCGATCCCCATTTATCTCTGGGTAGGTGCCGGCCTGCTCATCGGCCTGCTGGTGCGCCGCTCGGCACTCGGCTTCCTGATAGAGGCGACCGGCATCAACCGCCGCGCAGCCACTCTCGCCGGGGTGCGCGCCCGCTTCCTGCTCTTCTTCGTTTACGCGGTTTCGGGCATCTGCGCTGCCGTTGCAGGCCTCATCGTCACCGCCGATATCCGGGGTGCCGACGCCAACAATGCCGGCCTCTGGCTGGAACTCGACGCCATTCTCGCCGTCGTCATCGGCGGCACCTCGCTCAATGGCGGGCGATTCTCGATCACCGCTTCGCTGATCGGCGCGCTGATCATCCAGTCGATCAATACCGGCATCCTCGTCTCTGGCTTCCCGCCGGAGTTCAACCTGATCATCAAGGCCGGCATCATCATCATCGTGCTGACGTTGCAGTCGCCGACGATACTGAGTTTGCTTCACTTCATGAAGCCTGCCAGACGGCAACCGGAGGCCGTAACCAAGGAGGCCGAAGGAACGGCGCGATGATCCACACCCGCAACCTCCCTTTTGTCGCCACGCTCGGCATTTTCGTCATCGCCTACGCGCTCTGCGTCCTGCAATTCCCAAACATGCTGTCGACGCGCGTGATCGGCAATCTGCTTACCGATAACGCCTTTCTCGGGATCGCCGCTGTCGGCATGACCTTCGTAATCCTGTCCGGAGGGATCGACTTGTCGATCGGTTCGGTCATCGCCTTCACCAGCGTATTCGTGGCAGTCATGGTCGGCACGCTCGGAGTTCATCCGCTTACCGCTTTCGTGGCCGTCCTGGTCATCTCGACGCTCTTCGGCAGTCTGATGGGCGCCATGATCCGCTATCTCAGCATACCGCCCTTTGTCGTGACGCTCGCAGGCATGTTTCTCGCGCGCGGTGCCGCCTACCTGATTTCGACCGAATCCGTGCCGATCTCGCACCCCTTTATCGACACCATCCAGAGCTTCTATTACCGGTTTCCGGGAGGCGGCCGGTTGACCGCGCTTGCCATGCTGATGCTGCTGGTTTTCATCGTCGGCACTTTCGTCGCCGGACGCACCCGTTTCGGCGCCAATGTCTATGCGATCGGCGGGAACCAGCAATCGGCGGAGCTGATGGGCGTGCCGGTGGGTTCAACGACCGTCGGCATCTATGCACTTTCGGGCTTTCTTTCCGGCCTCGCCGGCATTGCCTACACGCTCTACACTTCGTCCGGCTATTCCTTGGCGACAGTCGGCGTCGAGCTCGATGCGATCGCAGCCGTCGTGATCGGCGGTACGCTACTGACGGGCGGCGTCGGCCTTGTTGCAGGCACGTTCGTGGGTATCTTGATCCAGGGACTGATCCAAACCTACATTGTCTTTGATGGCACCTTGTCGTCCTGGTGGACGAAAATCGTCATCGGCTTCCTGCTCTTCGTCTTCATCGTCTTGCAGCGTGCGATCATCTGGTATTCAAACAGGAAGCTGGCCGAGGGCCGGCTGAAGGGGGTTTGATTGGGTCTTCTGGAAACCACGATCAGTGGGCGAAAGCGCCGCAGCAACCACGCGCATGTGGTGGCGGAACTCGGCCGCGGCATCGTATCCGGCAAGATACCGGAAGGTTCATTGCTGCCAGGTGATGCGGAACTTTCCGCCCGCTTTGGTGTCTCCCGCACGGTGTTGCGCGAATCCATGAAGACGCTCGCCGCAAAACGCCTGGTAGAGCCCAAAGCCAAGGTCGGCACCCGCGTGCTGGACAAGGCGAGCTGGAATTTCTTCGATTCGGACGTGCTCGGCTGGCGCTTCGAATCAGGCCTCGATTTCGAGTTCATCGAACATCTTGCGGAAATGCGTATGGCTCTGGAGCCGGCAGCCGCCGCTGCGGCGGCAATACGCGCCACGAGTGACGATATCGTCGCACTTTATGCGATTGCAGCGAAGTTCGACAATCTCTCGCATACGCCGGAAACCATCGCCAAGGTGGACCTGGAATTCCACCTCGCCATCGCCCGCATGTCCGGCAATCCGTTCATGCGTTCGGCAAGCGCGCTGATCGAGGCGGCGCTGGCAATATCCTTCCAGCTCTCGTCACCGGCATCCTCACCGGAGATGATCGATGAAGTCGCCTCCAATCACCTCAGGATCGCGCACGCCATTGCCTCACGCGACCCGCAAAAGGCAATCATCGCCATGCGGCACGTCATCGAGATCGGCAAAGGCCGCATTCGCAACTCGCTTGACGTCAAGCTGCCGGCATAGATCTACTTCGCTTCGAGTGAGATCATCAGATTGGCAAGCAGCGCCGTGCGCGGCGCAACGCTGCTCAGGAAAATATGCTCGTTGAACGTATGCGGTCCGGCACCGTCCGCCCCCAAGCCGTCGAGGGTCGGCACGCCGAGTGCCGCCGTGAAATTGCCGTCAGACCCACCACCCGTCGCCATGCCTTCCAGAGCAATGCCGAGGTCGCTTGCAATCTTGGCCGCCGCTTCGAACAAACGCTTCCCCTCTTCCGATTGGGCAAAGGGCGGCCTGTTCATCTTGCCGGCAATCTCGAAGGTGATATCCGGATCGACGGGTTTCATGGCATCGATCTTGCCGGTGATCTCCTCGGCGACCTGATCGTTCGGCACACGGACGTCGACCTGTAGCCGGCATTCGGCCGGCACCGTATTGCGGCCGGTGCCGCCCTGGATCGTGCCGACCGTGACCGTGACGCCACGGTCTGTGTCGTTGAGCGCCTCGAGTTCCAGCACCAGCCGTGCAGCGGCGCGGATCGCGCTGCGTCCATCCTGTGGCCTCGCGCCCGCATGCGCCGCACGTCCCTGCACGGTGATATCGTACATGGCGACCCCCTTTCGGGCGACCACGACCTTGCCGCCATCGCGCGCAGGCTCGACCACCAGAGTATAGCCTGCATTCTTCGCCGCGGTTTCCATGAAGGTACGAGAAGACAGGCTTCCCATTTCCTCGTCCGGCACGAAGATCAGGTCGATCGGCATTTTGCTTCCCTTCCTGACCGCAAGTTTCATGGCTTCGAGCGCCATCAGCGCCCCCGACTTCATGTCATAGATGCCGGGGCCATAGAGCTTGTCGCCCTCCTGCCGCAGCGGAAGCTGATTGTTGATGACGCCGACGGCATGAACCGTATCGAGATGCGCGAGAATGAGCACCGTCTTTTCGTTGCTGCCGGCCGGACGCGGCGAGCGCACCGCGAGGATGTCGCCGAAGCCGAGCGTGCCCGGCAGCCGTTCCGTATCAAGACCGGCTTCCCTTCCCAGGATCTCGACGCGATCGACAAGCCGATTGACAGCCTCAGCATTGGAGGTCGGGGTCTCGATCTCGACCCAGCGTTTCAGCTCCTCGATCAGGGCCTCGTCGTCTATGTCCTGGGCGGAAATGGCAAGCGTCATGGGAAATTACCTTGGGCGTTTCTGGCGAGCGGAGGATGATGCCGCTGAAGCGCGGCCCGGCCACTATAGTGAGCCGGACAAGGATCGCTAGACCTATGCCCAAACAATCGCCAAAAGTCTCCTGCCCTTGCGCGGGCATCTCTCCGTGCCGGGGGAAGCCAACCTCGCCAAGCTCGGCGATGTCATGCGCAATTACGTGACCGGCAAGGCTTGAAGCATATCGCCGTCAAATCGTCATGCTGCGAAAATGTTCGAGCATGCGGGCCGCATCCGGCTCGATACCGGTGAACAGGCGAAACGCCCCGACGGCTTGGAACACAGCCATGCCGCCGCCGTCCAGTATGCGGCATCCGCGCTTTTTCGCCTCCCGCAGAAGCTCCGTTTCAAGCGGAAAATAAACGATCTCGGCGATCCAATGACGGGGCTGAAGCAGGTCCGGCGACAGCGGAATACCGGGATATTTTGCCATGCCGGTCGGTGTAGCGTGAATCAGACCCGCTGAGTTTCGCATGGCGTCGCTGATATCATCCGAAGCCCGGATTGTCGCCTCCGGGAAAAGCAACGACATGTTCTGAGCCAGTTGCAGGGCGCGTTCCGGTTCACGATCGAACACCGTTAGCGTCTTAAGGCCGAGTGAAAGAATGGCAAAAGCTGTCGCGACACCGGCGCCACCCGCGCCGATCTGGAGCGCGGCGTCGAGATCGGCTCCCGGCAGGCCGCGACGAAAACTCTCGGCAAAACCCCACCAGTCCGTGTTGTGACCGAAGCGTTTGCCGTTCCTCAGCACCACCGTGTTCACAGCACCGAGCGCGCGCGCCTCGTCGGAAAGCTCATCGAGATAAGGAATGATCACCTGTTTACAGGGATGGGTGATATTGAGGCCGCAGAGTCCCCTCGCCTCGGCATCGTTCAGCAGTTGCGGCAAGGCAGCCGGCGTCAGACCGAGCTGGGCAAGATCGATCAACTCGTACTCGTATCGAAGGCCCTGAGCCGCCCCCTCCTTGACATGCATCGCCGGCGTCAATGAGGCCTGGATGCCGGAACCGATCAGCCCGGCCTTCAAAGATTTCAGCAGTGTCTCAGCCATAGCACTCAAGCCTCATGTGAATGAATGAGCCGGCTCGCCGCGAAACGAGCCGGCGGATCGCGTTACTTGCGGGCGGCTTCAAGTTCCTTGAAGAGCAGGGAAACGCTATCCGCTCCGATATCGGCGCTGAACTTGTCGATCAGCGGTTTCACCGCATCACGCAGCTTCTGCGTCTCTTCGGGGCTGAGCTCAGTGACCTGCATGCCCGTCGCCTTGATTTCATCGAGTGCCTTGGCATCGGCCTCACGGGAAACCTTGCGTTGGAAATCGCGCGCCTCCACAGCGGCGGACTGGAGGACCGCTTTCTCTTCGTCATTGAGGCCATCCCAGAACTTCTTGCTGACCAGCACGATCTGCGGATTGTACTGATGGCGGGTGACGGTCAGGTACTTCTGCACCTCATAGAATTTGGCATTGAGAATGTTCGCGAACGGATTTTCCTGCCCGTCCACGGTACCGGTTTCGAGTGCCGTATAAAGTTCGGTGTAAGGCAGCGGCACGGCGTTCGCGTCGAGGCTGTTGAACAGTTCGATCGGGATCGGCGACTGTAGCGTGCGGATCTTCAGCCCTTTGATATCCTCAAGCTTGGCAACCGCATGGCGGTTGTTGGTGAGGTTGCGGAAACCAAGCTCCCAGTAGGCAAGCCCGACAAGGCCGGCCGGTGGCAGCTTGTCGATCAGGCTCTTGCCGAAAGGGCCATCCATGACTTTGTCAGCCTCTTCGCCACTGTTGAACAGGAACGGCAGGTCGACTGCGCCGAAGTCCTTCACATTGCTTGCCAGAATGCCGGCATTCAGCACCAGCATCTCAACCACGCCGCCCTGCAGCGCTGACACGGTCTGTACATCGCCGCCGAGCACGCCGCCGGGAAACAGTTTGACCTCGATCTTTCCGCCACTCTTCTCCTTGACGATCTCGGCGAACTTCTCCATGCCGGTGACCTGTGGATGGCCCTTGCTGTTGGCCGCGGCGAATTTCAGCGTATGCGAGCGGATTTCGGCAGAAGCCGTGCCGGTGAACAGAAGCACCGGAATGGTGATTCCGAGCGCCAGTTTCATCATCTTGTTGAACATGCTTTCCTCCCACTATTGGCCGGGACCTCCCCACGGCCGGTTGACATGCACTTTGAAAAAATCGCTCGCCTCAATGCCCGAACCAGGTGACGGGCACGGTCACCAGTTCCGGAAACAGGACGAGCAGAAAAAGCACGATGAGTTCCGCGATCATGAAGGGCATGACGCCTTTCACGAGCTTTTCCATGGAAAGTTTCGACACGCCGCAGATGACGTTGAGCACCGTGCCGACCGGCGGCGTAATAAGACCGATCGAATTGTTGATGATGAACAATACGCCGAAATAAACCGGGTCGATGCCCGCCTGCTTGATGATCGGCATCAGAACAGGCGTCATGACGAGAATGGTCGGCGTCATGTCCATAGCCGTGCCGACGAGGACGACCATCACCATGATGGCGATCAAGAGCAGTGTCTGGTTGTCCATCAACGGGTCGAGCAGCCTGACGAGATCACCCGGCACGTCAGCGACGGTGATGAGCCAGGCGGAAACCGCCGCGCAGGCGACCAGGAACATCACCACGGCGGTGATCTTGGACGCCGAGACAAACACATGGAAAAGCTGCGACGGCTTGAGCTCGCGATAGACGACCATCGAAACGAACAGCGAATAGACGGCCGCAATCACTCCTGCTTCGGTCGGCGTAAAGACGCCGAACTTCAGGCCGACGATGATGAAAACGGGCAGCAGCAGCGCCCAGATGCTGTCGACGAAGGCTTTGATCCGCACGTCGCGGCTCTGCCTGGGCGGCAGTTCGAACTGCTCCTTGCGGGCGACGACCAGCCACGTGACACAAAGCGAAAGCCCGATCAGAAGACCCGGCACGATGCCGGCAAGAAAGAGCTTCGTGATCGACACGCCGCCGATGACGCCGAAGAGGATGAAGCCGATCGATGGCGGAATGATCGGGCCGATGATCGAAGCCGATGCCAGAAGCCCCCCAGCGCGGGCAGGATCATGACCGGACTTCAGCATCATGGGGAAAAGCAACGCGCCGAGCGCTGCGGCATCCGCCACCGCGGAACCGGAAAGGCTTGCGAGTATGCAAGCCGCAAAGATCGCCACGAAGCCAAGACCGCCGCGCACATGGCCGACCATTGCCATGGCGAGATTGACGATGCGCTTCGAGAGACCGCCGGTGTTCATGACCTCGCCAGCCAGCAGAAAGAACGGGACTGCCATCAATGGGAAGCTATCGGCACCGTTCAGCACGTTCTGTGCGACGATCTGAGCGTCGAAAATGTCCATATACATCATCAGCGCCACGCCACTGAGGATGAGAGCGAAGGCAATCGGTACGCCGAGCGCCATGGGGCCGAGAAGCGCGCCGAGGAAAATTGTGAGCGTCATCGATCCTCTCCTCAGGCCTTGGTCCCGCTACCGGCAACGGCAGTTTCCGGATGACTATCGAGAGCGATCTCGTCCTCGCTGTCGCGCACCAGCTGCGCAGTCGCGATATCGATGCGGCCGGTCGCCACCTGAAACGCATCCCAGAGGATGAGGAGGAAGGTCGGGACACCGAAGGCGATGCCTGCGCCGTAGAACCAGCCCATGGATATGCCGGTTGCGGGCATGGTCGTGGGCAGGTTGATCAGCGTCTGCGTCCAGCTTCCGCTGATCATCAGCCAGGTCGCCACGAGCATCAGTCCCTGCCCCAGAAGCACTGCAATTCTCGCAGACGCCGGCGGCAGGCGCTTCAGGAGCGAATCGACGCCGAGATGGCCGTGCTCGCGCATGGCAACGACGCCCCCCAGGAACGTCAGCCAGAGAAAGAAGACACGCGACAGCTCCTCAGAGACGGTAATGCCTTGGTTGAAGGCGTAGCGCAGGACAACATTGCCGAAGACCAGTATGACCATGCCCGCCAGAAGCAGAGCGATGACGACCTTCAGCGCAAAAAAGTAGAAATCGATGATCCGTGTCATTTCCAATCCTCCCAAGGCCTTGTCGCGACGGACATCGGGGAAACCGACATAGCAGTTACCCGATCCTTGGGCTTGGCAAGAGCCTTCGCCAGAACCGCCTCCTCAGGGGTCACTGACACGATCGCTAAAATGTACGAACTAGTGAGTATGTCAAGCTCGATCTATTGAAAGTGGCGAACAAGCTCGCTATGACTTTGGAAAAATACGGAAATCCGGTGTGGACAACCTAGACCCTTGGAACGCGCTTCGCATGGAGAGGCGGAACAGAAGGGTAATGAAAGCGACTTTTTGGGATGGCGCCGAAACACGAAAACCGTAGGAAGAACGATCCGCAACGAACTCAGGAAGATATCCTGGAGGTCGCGACGGAGGAATTTTCAACCCACGGCCTCGCTGGCGGACGTGTCGATGCGATCGCGGAAAAGATGCGCACCTCGAAGCGGATGATCTACTACTATTTCGGCAGCAAGGAAGGTCTCTATCTCGCGGTGCTGGAACGGGCCTATCGCAAGATCCGCACGCTGGAGGCCGATCTCGAACTTGCCAACCTGCCGCCGGAACAGGCTCTGCGGGTGCTGATCTCGACGACATTCGATCATGACGAGGCCAATCCGGATTTCGTGCGCCTCGTCAGCATCGAGAATATTCACCACGCCGCCCATATGCTGCGTTCGGAAGCGATCCGCGACCTGAACGTCTCGGTTATCGAGACCATCGCCGCAATCCTGGAGCGCGGCATTGCCGAAGGCGTATTCACCCGCAAGGCTGATCCGATCGACATTCACATGCTGATCAGCGCCTTCTGTTTTTTTCGGGTTTCAAACCGCTACACGTTCGGCACGATCTTCCGCCGCGACCTTTCGGAACGTGCGACCATGGAACGCCATAAGACGCTGATCGCCGACGCGGTCATCAATTACCTGCAGAACAAAGTCGCCTGACCTCTTTGCGTAGAGGCCGTCAACCCGATGCGGAAGGAGCCCGCCGCGACCGCCTCAGCGCCCGTTCACCAGATTGAGGATGAGCTGGTGGACATTGCCGCCCTCGCTCATCTCCATCCGGTCGAAATCGCTGCTGCGCTTTCGTTGCGCCTTGGAAATCTCGCCGAGTTTCGCCTGCAGATCAGCCCTCACCTTGGAACATTTTGGATCATTGGCGGCGCTCAGGCCGACGCTAACCCGCTCGATCTCCCTCACCATGTCGACGATGGTGACACCGTGCACCTGTTCGTGTTTGCGGACGCCGGTGATGAAGATATCCCATTTCCGCTTGAGATCCGAAGAAAGCGGCGAAGCAGGCTTGGGCAATACATAAGTAATGATCAGCTTCGGCTTTGCTGAAACCAGGGTGCAGGCGCCGCCAGGTTGCGGTTCGTATTTTCGCGTCCAGGTGAGTTTGAAATTGGTATGCGCGATGGCACGAACCTCTCTGCCCACTTTGGGGCCACGCTGTCCGATCGAAGCATAAAGGTCGATTCCGGAATCGCCGGTGATCGGATAGGTCTGGATCTGTTCGATCGGCTGCCAGGTGGTTTGCGCCAAAGCGGATAGCGGCGCCAACACCAGATAACCGACCAGCCAATGAAGTCGAATGCTTGATTTCACAAGATCCTCGAAAGCTCTTGTCAGAATGAATAGCCGCCGAGAGCTAAAGTTCCACTTCAGATACCAGCATGACGCTTCGCTGTCATCGACCCTACACAAACCATGCCTAAGCTGGCGCAGTCGAGGGTGATCGTTCATGCACGGCCGCGCCAATCTTACCGCCATGAGGCTGATGGATGCCTGCGAGCATCTGCTTTGCGAAGCCGAAGCCCTGGAGGATCTGACTGCGCGGCGCATTGCCATCGAGGCGAACGCAACGCCCTCTGCCATTGCCTATCATTTCGGCTCGCAGGAGGAGCTGGTCGCCGCCGTCGCGGAACGGGTCTATCGCCGGCTGAATGCCGAGCGGCTCAGACTGCTTCAGAAGGCGATCGACCGCAGGGCGCCCGATCCGCCCAATCTCGAAGAAGTCATCGCGGCGCTTGTCGGCCCTTCTATCCGGTGGAGCCTCGACCCGACCTCCAGCTATCCGGTCCTGTCTCATTTCACCTCCATGGCGAAGACGCACCGGGAACAGGCACCGCATTATCGCCGGATCATCGACAATGTGGAGCATCATCGGGCTTTCATTCCGCACCTGAAGCGGATCGCGCCCTGGCTTGACGAAGTGGATATCGGCTGGCGGCTCAATTGCGCCCTTGGAATTCGCTCGCAGGTCACCCGCAGCCGCTCGCGCACCGAAGTGCTGACCAACTACCGGATGAACCTCGACGATCCCGAAATCGTCATCACCCGCATGGTCGAGGTGATCGCCCCGATGTTCCGCCGGTTAGCCTGAAGTTTCGAGCCTACCGCCCGCCGCGCCTCCTGTCCCCGTTTCGAACGGCATTCGAATTCCGTCACTCCTGCGAAACAAAGTCCTTCTATCGGTCCTCCCACAGGCGGAAACGATCAGGCATTCCCTCGTCCGCTGCCGAGACGTCATCCATGGAGGCATCCGATGCGCCGCGAAACCACATTCATTCACCTGACCGACCTGCATATCGGCACCGCCGACGACGACCACCTGCACAGCGACACGCTGGAAACGCTCAACCAGGTCCTCGACCTCGTCGTGACCGTGACACCGAAACCGCAATTCGTGATCGCCAGCGGCGACCTCACCAATCGCGGCGATGCGGAAAGCTACCGCCGGATGAAGGAGATCATCGACGCGAAACTCGACATGCCGGTCATCTATGCACTCGGCAATCACGATACCCGACCGGGTTTCTACGAAGGCATGGGCATCGAGACCGACGATCCGGATGCACCTTACGATCACGATGCCGTCGTCGATGGCATCCATATCATTGCGATCGACTCGTCCACGCCCGGCCTCATCGGCGGCACGATCGATCCGGAACAGTTCGACTGGCTCGCCTCGACGCTCGACAGCCATCCTGACCTGCCGAAGCTGATCGTCGTCCACCATCCTCCTGCACTGGGTGAGGAACCAGATGCAACACATTGGCGCACAATCCACTTCCCGCAATCGGAGCGCTTCCGGAAACTGCTGCAAGGCCGCAATATCATCGGCATCCTGAGCGGCCATATCCATCACGACCGCGTTTCCTTCTGGCATGGCATACCGGTCGTGGTGGGAACCGGCCAGCATGCCGCAACCGATATCCTGCGCACGGACATCCTGCGCATGGTGCGCGGCGCCTCTTTCGGCATCGGCACGATCCGGTCGTCCGGCCTCACCATGGCCTTCGTGCCGCTGCCGTCGGACCGCGCCGAACTCAACACCTATCCGCTCGAAATGCTGATGGCGCGGGCAACACCCGTCGCCGCGGAATAACCCTCACCCGGGAGAAAACCCAAATGCTGCGCAGAACCACACTCAAGCTCATGGCGACGCTCGCAAGCGTTGCCATGACGCCGCTCGGCGCCTTGGCCGAGATGCCGGCCGCGATCGACAAGCCTGTGACGATCAGCTTCTACAACTACAACCTTGCTTCGGCGAGCGCCGGTGCCGATGCCACCAAGGAGCTCCTTGCCACGTTCGAGAAGAAGTTCCCGAACATCAAGGTCGAGACGATTGCCGTTCCCTCGAACGAGATCATGTCCCGCGTGCAGGCCGATATCGTCGCCCGCCGCCAGCCGGACGTCGCCCAACTCGTTTTCCGCGACCTGATCTACATCGCCAGCGATCTCGGCGCCAATGCGTTGGAAGACATGGTGAGCCCCGAAGAACTGAAGGCCCACCTCGCCGGCATGATCCCGAAAGGCCTGGAACTCGGCAAGGTCGACGGCAAGACCTATGGTCTCGCCTACACGTTCTCGACGCCGATCCTTTATTACAATGCCGACCTCTTCAAACAGGCAGGCCTCGATCCGGACAATCCGCCGAAGACCTGGACTGACGTCGATGCGGCCGGGCGTGCCATCAAGGAGAAGACCGGCAAGAACGGCTTCTTCCCGGGCGCCTACGGCCCGGTCGACGGCACTTTCGTCTATCAGGCGATCGTCATGTCGAACGGCGGCAAGGTGCGCGACGGCAACAAGCTCACCTTCGCGGATACGAATGCCGCCAATGCCGTGAAGATGCTGCGCGGCATGGTCGAAAGCGGTGCGCACGCCAAGATCGACGTCGCAAGCCCCTCCGACACCTTCGCCGCCGGCAATCTCGGCATGTTCCTTTATACCAGCGCGGTCTATGGCAGCTACAAGAAGGCGGCCAAGGACAAGTTCGACCTGCGCATGGCGCCGATGCCCTCCTTCGGCGACAAGCCGACCGCACCCACCAATTCCGGCAGCGCTCTCTACGTCTTCAGCAAGGATCCGGAGAAACAGCGTGCTGCCTATGAACTCCTGAAATTCCTGACGAGCAAGGAGGCCTATACGGTCATCACCAGCAAGATCGGCTATCTGCCGCTACGCCTCGATATCGTCGACGACCCGAACTATCTCGCCTCCTGGGTCAAGGAAAACCCGATGTTCCGCGCCAACCTGAAACAGCTCGATCACCTGACGGCGAATATCGCCTTCCCCGGCCCGAATTACCGGCAGGTCGAGAAGATGATGATGGACTCGGTGCGCGAGGCCGTGTTCGGCACCGGCGATCCTTCAGCCGTTCTTACGACAGCCCAGGACGAAGGCCAGAGCCTGATGCCCTGACAGCAGGCGAATACCAGGAGATGCCGGGCGGCTCTCACGCCTGCCCGGCACCACAAACTGCATACGGACACGTGTCATGACCGATATCCAGGCCGATCTCGCAAGGCCGCTCGCCCTTGCGCCGAGTTCTCCGACGAAGCGCGAGCAAAACGTCTTCACCGTTCTACCCTGGCTTTACCTGGCCCCGGCACTGATCCTCCTGATGATGTGGACCTATGTGCCGCTGGTCGAGGCCTTCCAGCTTTCCTTCTACCAGTGGAACATGCTGCCGACCGCGCCGCAGCGCTATGTCGGCCTCGCCAACTATCAACGCCTGCTGGCGCTTCCGGAAATGCGAGCGGCACTCTGGAATACGCTCTTCTATATCCTCGGCCTCTTCCCCATGTCGGTGGTCATCCCGCTCTTTGTGGCGATCTGGACGCAGGATCTCACCGGCCGCGCCCGGACGGTCTACCGCGCATTGATCTTCGTGCCGATGATCGTAGCCCCGGTGGTCGCCGCCGTGCTCTGGCGCTGGCTTCTCAACGAGGACCAGGGGCTCGTCACGCTTGGCCTCGAACAGCTCGGTTTCGGCCGCATCGGCTTCCTGACCGATCCGAAATACGCGCTGGCGACCCTCACCTGGATCACCGGCTGGAAGCTGATCGGTTTCTCGACGCTGCTCTTTTCCGCCGCGAATGCCGGCATCAACCCCTCCTATATCGAGGCGGCCCGCATCGACGGCGCCACCGGCTGGGGGGTCATCCGTGATATTCGCCTGCCGCTCCTGTCGCCGACCATCCTGCTCCTCTCGATGATGACGATCCTCTTCGGCGCGCAATGGAGCTTCGCCTATATCAACGTCTTGACCAATGGCGGCCCGCTCAAATCGACCACCAACATCTTCTATCTGCTCTGGGAATACGGCTTCCAGACCCTGTCGGCCGGCTGGAGTTCGGCGGCCGGCATGATCGCCTTTGCCGGTTTCGCAGTCATCGCGGCGGGCTGCCTGTGGCTCATGAAGAGGTTTGCGGTATATGACAATTGACGCCCCCGACAACCAGCCTCCTGTGCCCCTTTCGCAGAATGAAGGGACCGCTCGCAGGATTGCCGTGCATGGCATCATGATCCTTCTGTCGGTCCTGTCGATCTTCCCGATCTACTGGATGATCGTCACTTCGCTCCGGCCTGAGAACGAGATTTTCTCAACCCTGCCCTGGCCGTCGAACCCGTCTCTCGAAAACTACGTCTTCGTGCTGACCCGCATTCCGATGCTCCAGATGCTCGCCAACACCACGATCGTCGCGGCGGCGACGGCGGCGCTGCAGGTGCTCACCGGCCTGCTGACGGCCTATGCGCTGGTGCGTTGGCGCATGCGGCTTGCCGGTCTCGTACATGGCCTCATCGCGCTCTCCTGGCTTGTGCCCTTTCAGGTGACGATGATCCCGAACTACGTGCTTGCCTCACGGCTTGGCCTGCTCGACACGCTGACCGGCCTCGTCGTGCCCAATGCCGTGGCGGCCTTCGCGATCCTTCTGCTCTATCATTCCATGCGCTCCTTCCCGACCGAGATCCTGGAGGCGGCACGGATCGATGGGGCGAAGAGCTGGCGCATCCTCTGGCAGATCGTCACGCCGAACATGGGGGCGCCGATCGCCTCACTTGCGATCATCGCCTTCATCTCCGCCTGGAACGAATATTTCTGGCCGCTGCTTCTCTCGCGCAAACCGGAAAACTCGGTCGTCCAGATCGGCCTGCAGATGTTCATGACCCAGGAAGGCAATCTCTGGGGGCCACTGATGGCGGCCGCAGCACTCGCCAGCCTGCCGATCCTGGTCATCTACCTCATCCTGCAGCGTCACGTCATCGAATCGTTCATGAAATCCGGAATCCGCTGATATGCTTGCTTGCGAACGCCTGATCGCGCTGGAAGGCGCCCACAATGTCCGCGACCTCGGCGGCTATCCGACGGTGACCGGCAGCCTGACCCGCTGGCGCTCCATCCTGCGCGGCGACGCGCTGCATCGCCTGGGCCCTGCGGACATCGGAATTCTGCTGGACCACGGCCTGACGACGGTCATCGACCTGCGCAACGCCCATGAACTCGCAACAGAGATCAATCCCTTCGCCCGACATGCCCAAGTGCGCTATCACAACACGCCGCTGTTTTCCGCGCTGGCGCCGGTGGAAATGATGGCGGATACCACATCGGGCTTCGACATGAGCGACCGTTACTGCCAGGCGATCGACGAATGCCGGCCGGCGATCGCCGAAGTACTCGGGACGATCGCCAATGCGCCGGAAGGCACCGTGCTTTTCCATTGCAGCGCCGGCAAAGACCGCACCGGCGTTATCTCCGCCCTGCTGCTCGCCAATGCCGGTGTCGACGAGGCGAGCATCATCGAGGATTATGCATTGACGGCGACCATATCCGGCCCGCTCATCGGCCGGCTTCGGGAGCGCGCGCTCGGCCGCGGCGCGGCACCTGCCCTGCTCGATATCGTGCTGGCCTCGGAGCCGCGCAGCATGCGCCGGACTCTCGACCATATTCACACGAACTATGGCGGCATCCAGGGTTATATGAGCGCACTTGGCTTCGATCCGACCATGACGGAGCGGCTCAGGAATCGCCTGTCCTGAACCGGAGGCATCAGTTCTTGGGCCGCGCCGCGGGGACGAGCACCCGGCCGACGATCTGCGAATCGAGATCGTAGACGGAGATCTGCATCTCCTGGCCAATCCGCGTTCCGTCGAGCAAACGGATCAGGTCGTCTGCGCCCGCGACGGGTTGGCCGTCGATCGCCAGGATGAAATCGCCCTCCTTCAGACCCGCCCGATCGGCCGGACTGCCGGGATCGATACGACGGATACGCACCGTCGTTTCCTGCGTCATGCCCGCCTTCAATGCGATCCGACGCGGCAGCATGATCGTATCGACGACGATGCCGATGAAAGCGCGCCGCACATGGCCGAAACGCAGGATTTCGGACACCACGAAGTTGGCGGTGTTGGACGCGACGGCAAAAGCGATGCCCTGCGCGCCGCGAATCACCGCCGTATTGACGCCCACGACCTCGCCCGAAGCCGAAACCAGCGGCCCGCCGGAATTGCCGGGGTTGAGCGCCGCATCGGTCTGCACCACGTCTTCGATCAGCCTGCCGGTCGAGGCACGCATCGACCGGCCGAGAGCCGAAACCACGCCGCTGGTAACCGACCAGTCGAAGCCGAGCGGGTTGCCGATTGCGATCGCGATATGGCCGCGCCGCAATTTCTGGGAATCGCCAAGCCGTGCCCAGGCCTGTACGTCCATGTCGGCGCGCACCAGCGCGATATCGGTGTCCGGGTCGCGGCCGAGTACGCTGCCCTGCCCGACTGCACCATTCGCACTGCGGATGCGCACGGCCTTTGCATCGGCTACGACGTGATGATTGGTGATGATCAGGCCGTCCGGCGAAATGGCGAAACCCGATCCATGTCCCTGATCGCCAAGCCGCTCGATGCGGCTGACGGCGGGACCGACGCGATCGACCGCACCGGCGACAGTCTCCGAATAGGCGTCGAGCAAGGCGCCATCCTCAGGGACTGGAGGATTGATATCGATAAATCCCATGACAAGAACTCCGGAAAACACCCTCTCGGAAGGGAGAAGGTCGTAGAAGGAGCTGATGTGGTGGGTTCAGAGGCCGGAAACAAGAACTGGCAAGACCGGCTCAGTCCTCGGCAAAAATCGGATCCTCGACGAACTTGCCACCCTGGTAGACCGCCATGGCGGAAGTCGGCGCCGGCCGCTCTATGGTCGCTTCTAGTTCGGCGCGATAAATCTCGGCATTGTCCTTCGGCTTCCAGCCGAGATAAGCCGCATGGGAATTATCCCACCACTTGCTGTCATTGTTCGAAATGCCCCAGATGACAGGGCAGCCGAGCATGGGGGCTCGGAAGACGCAGTCGATCAGCGACACAAAATCGTCATAGGACATCCAGCCGGACAGCATGCGGTGGTTGACCGGCTTTTCGAAGCAACTGCCTATCCTGACAAGTGCCGTTTCCTGGCCGAATTTTTCGAAATACATGCGGGCCAGCGCCTCCCCGAAGCATTTCGAAACGCCATAGAGACCGTCCGGCCTCATCGGAGCCTTGGCATCGATATGTTCGTCCTGCCGGTAGAAGCCGACCACGTGATTGGAACTCGCAAACAGAATGCGCGGATGGCCGTGGGCGCGTGCGGCCTCGTAGAGGTTGTAAAGGCCGAGCAGATTGGCATTGAGGATTTTTGAGAACTTGTCTTCGACGGAAATACCACCGAGATGAAGGATGCCGTCACAGCCCTCGACCAGCTTCATGACCGCAGCCGCATCGCCGAGATCGCACGTGACGATCTCCTCATGCGAGGCCGCAGTGCCGAGATCGGCGATATCCGACAGGCGAAGCGTCTCGGCGAAACCGGCAAGACGGCTGCGCATGGCGCGGCCGAGTCCGCCGGCTGCACCGGTGATCAAAAGTCTCTTCAAGAATCAATCCTCCGAAAGCGGCAGGTCGACCGCTGCGATTCAACTTGTTCGTGACAAGTCGCATCGCTTATCATACATGTCGATGAACACCGGTCAACAAGTCCGACACGGTTCGCCCTCTATGCCCAACTTGACATAGGAGCCAGTGCCATTGTGTCATGCGCCGCAGAGCAAGGAGAAGGCAGATGAGCGTTGAAACGAAAACCGATACCGGCAAGGGATCGAAGACGCTGGTCTCCAAGCTCGGGGATGTGTTGCGCCAGGCAATCACCGCCGGCCAGTTTCCACCGGGCTCGCGCCTGCCAAGCGAAGCGCAGCTGACAGAAGCCCACGGCGTCAGCCGCACGGTCGTGCGCGAAGCGATCGCGGCGCTGCGCGCCGACCGTCTCGTCGAAGCCCGTCAGGGCGCAGGCGTCTTCGTGCTGGAACCGCCCACCTCTGCCAAGGCGCCCATGCTGTCTTTGTCGAACATCGACCTTGCGCGCGTTTCCTCCATGATCGAGCTTCTGGAGTTGAGGACAGCCGTGGAAGTCGAGGCCGCCGGGCTTGCGGCCCTCCGCCGCTCTCCAGCCCAGGAAGAGGTCATCCTCGACCGTCACTACGCCGTCCGAGCCTGTCTGGAAGCCTCGCAGCCGACCAGCGAGGCCGACTTTGCGCTGCATCTCGCCATTGCCGAAGCGACCAACAACCCCCGCTTCCGCGAATTTCTGACCATGATCGGTCGCAACCTCATTCCCCGTGCAGCGCTTCGCCCCGACGATTCGGAAACCGATCAAGCCGCCTATATCAAGCTGCTCGACGACGAGCACAACGCCATCGTTGCTGCGATTTCCAATGGCGACGAGGAAGGCGCGCGCGAGGCCATGCGGCGGCACCTGCGCGGCTCGCAACTGCGCTATCGGGCACTCCTCAGAGAGCTCAGGGGATCTGTAAGATGACTTGTTGACACAAGTCCGCACAATCTGTACGACAATTTCGTCTGGAGGAGACACTTACAGAGGAAATCCGCACTATGACGCCCGAAGAAATCAAGACGGTGCTCGGCACCGGCCTTCTGTCCTTTCCCGTGACCCATTTCGATAAGGAAGGCCAGTTCCAGCCGGAAAGCTATCAACGCCATATCGAATGGCTGTCGGGTTTCGAGGCGCCGGTCCTGTTTGCCGCGGGCGGCACGGGCGAATTCTTCTCGCTCTCACCCGGCGAAATTCCCGGAATCGTCAAGGCGGCCAAGGAGGCTTCCGGCAAGACGGCAATCGTGTCCGGTTGCGGTTTCGGCACGCATGTGGGTGTCGAGCTTGCCAAGGCCGTCGAGAAGGCCGGCGCCGATGGCATTCTGCTCCTGCCGCACTACCTGATCGACGCACCGCAGGAAGGTCTCTACGAGCATGTGAAGCGCATCTGCCAGTCGGTCGGCATCGGCGTTATGGTCTATAACCGCGACAATTCGGTGCTTCAGGTCGACACGTTGAAGCGGCTCTGCGACGAGTGCCCGAACCTCGTCGGCTTCAAGGACGGCACCGGCGATATCGGGCTCGTCCGGCAGATCACCGCTACCATGGGCGACCGGCTGATGTATCTCGGCGGCATGCCGACCGCCGAACTTTTCGCGGAAGCCTATCTCGGCGCCGGCTTCACCACCTATTCGTCCGCCGTCTTCAACTTTGTGCCAGGACTTGCGGTCGAGTTCTACAAGGCCTTGCGCGCCGGCAACCGCACACGCTGCGAGGAAATTCTGATAGACTTCTTCTATCCCTTCATGGCGCTCCGCAGCCGCCGCAAGGGTTATGCTGTCGCCGCCATCAAGGCCGGTGTGCGCCTGCAGGGCTTCGATGCCGGCAAGGTCCGCCCACCACTCGACGACCTGACGGCTGAAGAGGAGCAGATGCTCCTGAAGCTTATCGGCTCTCACAAGCGGTGACCTCATGAAGATCGCGTCGGTTCGCACTCATCTTCTCGAACATAAGCTCGATGTCGCCTTCGAGAGCGCCTCCATGCGCTTTGATCGCCGCGCGCATGTGCTCGTCGAAGTCGAGTGCGACGACGGCACGGTCGGCTGGGGCGAATGCTTAGGCCCTGCCCGGCCGAATGCCGCGATTGTTGCGACCTACGCAAACTGGTTGATCGGCGAGAATCCGCTCGAAACGGAGAAGATCTGGGCGCGGCTTTACAATGCATTGCGCGACCAGGGCCAGCGCGGTCTAGCCGTGACCGCTCTTTCCGGCGTCGACATTGCGCTCTGGGACATCAAGGGCAAGCATTTCGGCGTGCCGGTATCGATCCTGCTCGGCGGTCGTTTCCGCGAGAGCGTCAGGGCTTACGCGACAGGCAGCTTCAAGCGTGACGGCGTCGACCGTGTGGAGGATAATGCCTCGGACGTCGCCCGTTATCGGGATGAGGGTTTTCACGCCACCAAGATCAAGATCGGCTTCGGTGTCGAGGAAGACTTGCGCGTCATCCATGCCGTGCGCGATTCGGCCGGGTCCGACATGCGGCTGATGATCGACGCCAACCACGGCTATGACGCAGTCGAGGCGATCAAGCTCGGCAACGCGGCCGCTGAATATGGCATCGACTGGTTTGAAGAACCTGTCGTGCCGGAACAGCTCGCCGCCTATCGCGAAGTCCGGGCCAGGCAGCCGATCCCGGTTGCCGGCGGCGAAACGTGGCATAGCCGCTGGGGCATGCGCGAACCGGTGGAAACCCGTGCCGTCGACATCCTCCAGCCCGATCTCGCCGGCGTTGGTGGCTTTACGGAGGCCAAGCGGGTCGCCGATCTCGCAGCGCTCCACGGCGTTCGCGTCGTGCCGCACGTCTGGGGTACAGCCGTCCATATCGCCGCCGCGCTGCAATTCATGGCGGCAATGATCCCGAGCCCGGTTCGCGTCAACCCGATCGAACCGATCCTCGAATTCGACCGGACCCACAATCCATTCCGTCAGGCGGTGATCAAAACGCCGATCGAACACGAGCGCGGCGTGGTCGACATTCCGAACGGCCCAGGCCTCGGGATCGAGATCAATCGCGACGCGCTCGCAGAATTCCGCATGGGAGACATCTGATGCTCGCCCGCCCCCTTTCCGGCAATCCTCCCAAGACCAGGCTGCCGAAGGGCGCGGTCGATACACAGATGCATGCCTATTTGCCGGGCTTTCCCTCCCTGCCCGGCGGCCCGGGTCTTCCGGAGGGAGAACTGCCGACGCCTGCTCAATATCTCGAACTGATGCGCTGGCTCGGTATCGAGCGGGTCATTGTCACCCAGGGCAATGCCCAGCAGCGCGATAATTCCAATCTCAACGCCTGCCTTGCAGAATTCGGTTCGATCGCCCGCGGCGTTTGCGTCATCGACAGCGCGACGTCGGAAGAGGAACTCGACCGCCTCTCTGCCGCCGGCAATGTCGGCGCGCGCATCATGGATTTGCCGGGTGGCGCCGTAGATTTGAGCGAGCTCGAAGCGGTCGATGCCAAGGCCACCTCGCGGAATTGGATGATAGCGGTCCAGTTCGACGGCAGCCACATCCTCGATCATGAGGAGCGCCTCGGGAGACTGAAATCCCGCTGGGTCTTCGACCATCACGGCAAGTTCTTCTCCGGCGTAACGCCCGACAGTCCGCAGATCGACGCCGTCAAGCGGCTGATCGACGGCGGCAACTGCTGGTTCAAGTTCGCCGGCGTCTATGAATCTTCGAAGGCTGGCGGCCCGGATTATGCCGATGTCGCAGCCGTTGCTCGCGAAATCGCCAAATACGCACCGGAACGCATCGTCTGGGGCACCAACTGGCCGCACAATCTTGCCCGCGAACAGGCAGATTACCCCGATGACGCGGCACTGACCGACACGGTGCTTGGCTGGCTTCCGGACGAAGCGGCACGCCATCGAGCCCTCGTGGAAAACCCGCAAGAGCTTTACGGCCTTCCCGGCTGGAAGCCGGAATAGCCGGACCTTACCGGAGCAGAGCGCTTCGGAATCTTTTTATCAGAGGAGGAAGACATGAAACTCACCAAAATGCTGGGCTTGGCGTTTGGCCTTGCGCTGGCTGCGACCACCGTCCATGCGCAGGAGATCACGCTGCGCTCCGCCGATATCCATCCGGATGGCTATCCGACCGTGGATGCAGTGAAATATATGGGTGAGTTGGTTTCTCAACGCACCAACGGCCGCATCCAGATCCAGGTCATGAACAACGCCGTCCTCGGTCAGGAAAAGGATACGATCGAACAGACCCGCTTCGGCGTCATCGACATGAACCGCGTCAATGCTGCGCCGTTCAACAACCTCGTACCGGAAACGACCGTCCTCGGTCTTCCTTTCCTGTTCCGCTCCACCGAGCATATGCACAATGTCGTGGACGGCCCGATCGGCGACGAAATCCTCAAGGCTTTCGAGCCGCATGGCCTGATCGGTCTTGCCTATTACGACTCCGGGGCGCGTTCGTTCTACACGACCAAGAGGCCGATCGAGAAGCTTGCCGATCTCAAGGGCATGAAGATCCGCGTCCAGCAGTCCGATCTCTGGATTGCCATGATGGAGGCTTTCGGCGCCAACCCGACCCCGATGCCGATGGGCGAAGTCTATTCCTCTCTGGAAACCGGAGTTGTCGACGGCGCTGAAAATAACTGGCCGTCTTATGAATCGGCGCGTCACTACGAGGTGGCCAAGAATTACACACTGACCGAGCATTCGCTGAACCCGGAAATCCTAGTCATCTCGAAGCTCTCCTGGGACAAGCTTTCGCCGGAAGATCAGCAGATTGTCCGCCAGGCCGCCAAGGATTCGGTCGGCAAGATGCGTGAATTGTGGACGGCCCGCGAAAAGTCGTCCGAAGAAAAGGTCCGCGCCGGTGGCGCAAATGTCATCAAGGTGAACAAGGACGAGTTCGCCGCGGCAATGAAGCCGGTCTACGACCGCTTCGTGACAGATCCGAAAATGAAGGATCTTCTGCAGCGCATCCAGGACGTGAAGTAATCCAGAACTGAAGGCCGGCTCTCAACATGAGGGCCGGCCTTTTTGCATGCCGGCGGTCAGCGGACAGCTGGCAAGGAGGAAGGACCATGAGGAATTTCATGCTGACTATCCGACCCGTTCTGGGCGTGCTCAGCCGTTTATCGCTTTACATCGCCGGTCTCGGCATCGTCGCAATGACTCTCATCGTCGGTTGGCAGGTCTTTGGCCGCTACGTCCTGAACGACTCGCCAAGTTGGTCTGAACCGCTCTCGCTCTACCTCATGTCGTGGTTCATTATGCTGGGTGCCGCTGTCGGTGTGCGGGAAAGCGTGCACCTTGGGCTCGATATCGTGCGCTATGCCATGCCGCCGGCGATTCAGAAGGCCATGGACCTCATAAGCCTCGGCCTGATCGTGTTGTTTGGCATTGGCATGACCTATTATTCGGCGCTGCTTGCAATCGGCACCTGGTCCGCCACGATTCCGGTTCTCGGCTGGCCGGGTGGCACCGATTTCTTCCCCATGATCGTCGGCGGCGCGATGATCGCCCTCTTTTCCCTCGAACGTTTCGTCGACGTCGCAATCGGCGAAGAAATCCCGGCTGATATCGTTGTTCAGGAGGCCGTGTGATGGCCTATGCTATTCTTTTCGGGTCCTTCACGGCCCTCATGCTGATCGGCATGCCGATCGCCTTTTGCCTCGGCATCGCTTCGTTCGCAACCGTGCTCTACCTGGGTCTGCCGCCGATCGTCGTCTTTCAGCAGCTGAATTCCGGCATGAATGTCTTTGCGATGATGGCGATCCCGTTCTTCATCTTCGCCGGCGACCTGATGGTGCGCGGTGGCATCGCCAACCGGCTCATCCGCTTTGCGGCGGGCCTCGTCGGCCACCTTCGAGGAGGCCTGGGCCAGGTCAACATCGTCGCCTCGACGCTGTTCGGCGGGATCTCCGGCTCTGCCGTCGCGGATGCTTCCGCCGTCGGCGGACTGATGGTTCCGCAGATGGCAGCACGCGGCTATGACAGGGATTACGCGGTAAACGTGACGGTAAATGCCGCGATTATCGCGCTGATGATCCCGCCATCCCACAACATGATCCTTTATTCCATCGCAGCGGGCGGCAATGTTTCTGTTGCCGATCTCTTCACGGCCGGAATTGTACCGGGCCTGCTGCTTGCGGCCGCGCTGATGGTGACCGCCTATATCGTGGCACGCCGCAAGGGGTATCCATCCGAACCCTTTCCGGGTATCGCGCGTCTGGGCTACTATCTCCTCGCGTCCTTTCCCGGAATCCTCCTGATCGGCATCATTTTCGGAGGAGTCCGCTCCGGCGTTTTCACGGCGACGGAAAGTTCCTGCATTGCGGTCCTTTACGCCTTTCTCGTCGCCATGCTTGTCTACCGGGAGCTCGATTGGGCAGGATTCATCGAAGCGGTGATGGGCGCAGTGCGCACCACTGCCATGGTCCTGCTCGTTATCGGTACCGCCGCCTCTTTCGCCTGGCTGATGGCCTTCCTGCAGGTGCAGACGCTGATGATCGGCACGATCCGCGCCATATCGGACAATCCCATCATCGTGCTTCTCGTCATCAACATCGCGCTTCTGATTCTCGGCACCTTCATGGATATGGCGCCGCTGGTCATCATCTCGACACCTGTCCTGCTGCCGGTCGTCAAGGCGTTCGGCGTGGACCCGGTGCATTTCGGCGTCGTCATGATCCTGAATGCCGGCATCGGTTTGAATACGCCGCCTGTCGGAACGGTGCTGTTCGTCGGCTGCGCTGTCGGCGGCATTACGATCCGTGAAGCAATGCGAACGATCTGGCCTTTCTTCGGCGCCAGCATCGCTGTACTGATGGCGGTGACTTACATCCCGGCTCTTTCGCTCTGGCTGCCGAGCCTGTTCAGATAAGCGCGAAGCATATCATTTCCTGCCGGTCCCGCCCCAGGCGGGGCCTTTCACATGAAAGGAGAGGTCCATGACCATCTACCAGAACTTGATCGCCGGCGAATGGGTCGGCTCCGAGGCATCGAAGAACATCAGCCCGTCGGACACCAATGACGTGGTGGGCATGTATGCCCAGGGCAGCGCGGAAGACGCGAAACAAGCGATCGCCGCCGCCAAGGCTGCTTTCCCGGCCTGGTCGCGCTCCGGCATTCTCGAGCGCCACGCGATCCTCAGAAAGGCCTCCGACGAAATCCTCGCCCGCAAGGAAGAGCTCGGCGCACTTCTCGCCCGCGAGGAAGGCAAGATCCTTCCCGAAGCGATCGGCGAAGTCACCCGCGCCGCCCAGATCTTCGATTTCTTCGCCGGCGAAACGCTCCGCCTGACCGGCGAAGTGGTGCCGTCCGCCCGCCCGAACATCGGCGTCGAGATCACCCGCGAACCGCTCGGCGTCATCGGCATCATCACGCCGTGGAACTTTCCGATCGCCATTCCGGCCTGGAAGATCGCGCCGGCGCTCTGCTACGGCAACACCGTCGTCTTCAAGCCGGCCGATCTCGTGCCCGGCTGCGCCTGGGCGATCGTCGACATCCTGCACCGCGCCGGCCTGCCGAAGGGTGTGCTCAACCTGGTCATGGGCCGCGGCTCGGTCGTCGGGCAGGCAATGCTCGACAGCCCGGACCTCGCCGGCATCACCTTTACCGGCTCGACCGGCACGGGCAAGCGTGTCGCCATGGCCTCGATCGAACATAACCGCAAGTTCCAGCTCGAAATGGGCGGCAAGAACCCGATGGTCATTCTCGATGACGCCGATTTGAACGTCGCCGTCGAAGCCGCCGCCAATTCCGGCTTCTTCTCAACCGGCCAGCGCTGCACCGCCTCCTCGCGTCTCATCGTGACGGAAGGTATCCACGACAAGTTCGTGGCGGCTCTGACGGAAAAACTGAAGACGCTGAACGTCGACAACGCGCTGAAAGCCGGCACCCATATCGGCCCGGTCGTCGACGACAAGCAGTTGAAGCAGGACACCGACTACATCGAGATCGGCAAGCAGGAAGGCGCCAGGCTCGCCTATGGCGGCGAGGTCATCAAGCGCGACACGCCCGGCTTCTATCTACAGCCGACCCTCTTTACCGAGGCCACCAATCAGATGCGTATCTCGCGCGAGGAGATTTTTGGACCGGTCGCATCGGTCATCCGAGTGAAAAACTATGAGGAAGCCTTGGCCGTCGCCAACGACACGCCGTTCGGCCTCTCGGCCGGCATCGCTACGACGAGCCTGAAATACGCCACCCATTTCAAGCGCAACTCGGAAGCCGGCATGGTGATGGTCAACCTGCCGACGGCCGGTGTCGATTTCCACGTGCCGTTCGGCGGCCGCAAGGCTTCCTCCTTCGGTCCGCGCGAGCAGGGCAAATATGCGGCCGAGTTCTTCACCGTCGTGAAGACTGCATACACGCTCGCCTGATAGGATCGGCTCAAACAAAAAGGCGCTGCCGTCGCGAAACGGCAGCGCCTTTTCTTGTTCGGATATGACCGGCTATTCAGCGGCAGCGACACTGGAGCGCTTCGGCAGCTTCCAGTTCGGGCGCGGGAAATGGCAGGTATAGCCGTTGGGATAGCGCTCCAGATAGTCCTGATGCTCCGGTTCCGCCTCCCAGAAATCGCCGACCGGCTCTACTTCCGTCACCACCTTGCCCGGCCACAGACCGGAGGCGTTCACATCGGCGATCGTGTCTTCTGCGATACGCTTCTGTTCATCACTGACATAGAAGATTGCCGAACGATAGCTCGTTCCGATGTCATTGCCCTGGCGGTTCCTGGTAGTCGGATCGTGGATCTGGAAGAAGAACTCCAGGAGATCGCGATAGCTCGTCTTGGCCGGATCGAAGATGATCTCGATCGCCTCGGCATGGGTGCCGTGATTGCGGTAGGTCGCGTTCTGCACGTCGCCGCCGCTATAACCGACGCGCGTCGAGATCACGCCCGGCATACGTCGGATCAGGTCCTGCATGCCCCAGAAACAACCGCCTGCCAGGACGGCCCGTTCGGTAGTCGTCGTCATGCTTTCCTCCTTCGGTTTGGGATTTGCCCCTAAAATGGCGCTCCACAGGCGGAAATTCAATGTCGTCTTGCCAGTGGGGAGGCAGTCACCGCCGGATGGCGAACTCGAACACTTCTTCCTTCGGCTCGACGCCGAGGCCGACGCCGGTTGGCACGACATAGGTGCCCTCGCCTGACGCCATGTCGCCTCTCGTATAGGTGAGGTTCCGGTCGAAGATCGAGTGCTGGTACTCGTGATAGGGCACGCTCTGCAGCGCCGACGCGGCCTGCAAGCTGGCCGCCATGAAGATGCCGACGCTGATCGAAGCATGCGGCATGATGTTCATGTGAAAAGCCTGCGCCATCTGGCCGATGCGGATGAATTCCGTGATGCCCGTATGGCCCATTTCCGGTTGCACGATGCTCATGGCACGCGCCTCGAAGCGCGGCCGGTATTCGTAAGTGGTCCGCAGCTCCTCGCCGAGTGCCAGCGGCACGCCGATGCCGGCCGCAACCCGCGCCTGGCCTTCGAGATTTTCCGGCTGCACCGGCGCTTCCGCGAAATAGAGATTATAGGGCTCCAGACGGCGGATGATGCGGATCGCCTCGCCCGCCTCGAACTTCCAGTGCAGGTCGACCATCAGGTCGATATCCGGGCCGACGGCCTCGCGCAACGCCGCCATCTCCTTGACGATATCCTCTTCGGAAACCACCGCCGCGAACTTGATGCCCTTGTAGCCCTTGCCGACCCAATAGGCAGCAAGATCGCAACGCTCCTTCAGCGTCGCCTTCGGAAGGCCGGAGACATAGGCGCGTATCGCGTCATGCCGCCGTCCTCCGAGCAGCGTCGAGACCGGCACACCGAGATTCTTGCCCGCGAGATCCCAGAGTGCAATGTCGACGCCCGCCAGCGCATCGAGATAGTAACCGCCGAAGAAGCCACGCACCCGCATCAGGTCGTAGAGATCTTCGTGGATGACCGCCGCATCGCCCGGATCACGGTCGATGATGACCGGCCCGAGCACGTCGTCGATGATCGCCTTGGTCGCCTCGGGAGCCACGATGCCGTAACACTCGCCCCAACCGATCTTGCCGCTTTCGCCGATCACCTTAATGAGCAGCGTCATATCGGTCGAGGGATAAATGGTGCGGTTGCCCTTGCGGATCAGATAGCCACGCTCGTTGATCGCCTCGCCTTCCTTCAGCGGTCCGAGATAGGGCACTTCGCGCGGAATGGAGATGATGAAAGTCTCCACCGAGACGATCGCATCGACGACGTTTTTCGGCATGGTCCCGGCTCAGTTCGGTTTATGATTGGTATAGGGCAGATCGGCCTCGGCCAGAAGCAGCGCCAGTTCCTTGGCGTCGCCCTCGTCGAATTTCGGCCCCTTGCCGCGCACGAACGTGTGCTTGATGACACCACGGCGCCGCAGCACTTCCTTGGTCATGCGCATGCGAAAAATCGCCTGGAAGTTCAGGAGCGGCAGCGAGACGTTGTAGAGTTTTCGCGTGGTCGCGACATCGCCCTTCTGCCAGGCATGGATCATCTGGGCATGGATATCGGCAAGCTCGGCGGCCGGCATGGTGCCGGCAGCACCGCGCGCCAGTTCGTCGGTAATGTAGCGCCCGCCGGCCCCGCCGAAGATCGCATCCAGCGAACCGTTGGCGGCCGCCTTGATGCGGGTGAGATGCTGGCCGCAGGGGGCGGTCTCTTCCTTCACGTAGCGGATTTCCGGCACGGCGTTGGCGATCGCCGCCACCTCTTCCGGCGTCAGTCCCGCCCCGATCGGCTTCGGCTGGTTCTGCAGCATGATCGGCACGCCGGCATTGGCCGCCACCTCTCTGAAATAGGCCGTCTGTGCCGCAATATCGTTGCCGAGCGACAACGGCGCCATAACCATGGCTGCCGCTGCCCCGATCTCGGCCGCCTGCGCCACGTGCTTAGCCGCCGCCTTCGGATCCGGATCGCTGGCACCGATGATGATCGGAACACGCCCGCCGATCCGTTCCGCCAGCAGTTCTACCTGCCGCTTGCGTTCCTCGGGCGTCAGCGTATCCACCTCGCTCGCAACACCCGGATAAACGACGCCGTCGACATCGCTTTCGAGCGCGAAGTCGATGATCGACCGAAAGTCCTGTTCATCGATCGAACCGTCATCGCGGAATAACGTGGGAAGAACGGGGAAAGCTCCGGCTAAAGGTTTGGTCATTTGACTGCTCCGGCGGTGACGCCTTGAATGAAGTAACGTTGGAGGAACATGAAGGCCGCAACGATGGGTGCGGACGCGATCAGCGATGCCGCCATAGCGCCGCCCCAGTCGGAATTGACCTCGTTGAGATAGGTGAGAAGCAGGCCCGGCCCGATCGTGCGCTTGTCCTCGGAGACGATCAGCGTCATCGAATAGAGAAGGTCGTTCCAGGACCACATGAAGGAATAGAGGAAAACGGTAACGATCGGCGGGATCGAGATCGGAATGACGATCGTGTGGAAGATACGGAGATCGCTTGCCCCATCGGCCCGAGCGGCGTCGATCAGCTCGTCCGGCACCTGGGAGAAATAGCTGTAGAGCATATAGGTCGAGACCGGCAGCGCAAAGACGATGTAGCTCAGGATCAGCCCCGGTCGCGTATCAAGCAGGTTCAGTTCGCTCATCAGCGGATAGATGGAGATCAGCAGCAGACCGAAGGGAAACATCTGCGCCGACAGCATGAACAGCATCACCGGCTGCCGGCCAATATAGCGGTATTTGGCAAAGCTGAACCCGGCATAGAGCGACAGCAGCGTGACCAGCGCGGCGCTGCAGGTCGAGGTGATCAGGCTGTTCATCAGGTACATCGGCAGCTTGCCGGCAGTCAGCGCCCGGATGAAATGTTCGAGACTTGGCACAGTCGGGAACGGCGTCGGCACGACCTGATAGAGTTCGGCATTCGCCTTCAGCGACGAGATCACCAGCCAATAGAGCGGGAAAAACAGGAAGAAGCCGATCACTGCGAGAGCAGCGAAGAAGACGATCTTTGCGGAGCGTGAGGAGAGGTCGAACATATCAGTTTCCCTTCACAAGCATGCGCAGATAGAGGAAGGCCGGCGGCAGCAGAGAAGCGACCCAGAGCACGCCGACGGCGGAGGCATAACCGATGTCCCATTGCTCGAAGGCCCGGCGATAGACCTCGACGGAAAGCACCGTCGTCGCACGCACAGGACCGCCGCCGGTCAGCGCGTAGACGGTGTCGAACTGCTGCAGATTGCCGATCACCCCGAGCACCACGACGATGATCAGCACCGGGCGCAGATGCGGCAGGATATGGTCGCGCAGAACTGCAAAGTTTCCGGCGCCGTCGACCCTGGCCGCATCGATCTGCTCCTTGTCGAGATTCTGCAGCCCGGCGAGGAAGAAGGACATGAAGAGGGGGATGGAGAGCCAGACCTTGGTCAGAACCACCGCGAGCATGGCGCCTTGCGGCGTTGAGAGCCAGGCCTGCGGGAAATCGATGAGGCCGAGTTCCATCAGGAAGGCGTTCAGCACACCGTAGCGTGCGTTGAAAATCCAGCCCCAGACGAAGGCGCTGACCGTCGAGGGCAGAACCCAGGGTAACAGCGACAGCGACCGCAACACGCTACGGCCGGCAAAGGGCTGGTTCATGATCAGCGCCCAGCCGAGTCCGGCAACCAGCGTGCCGAGCGTCGTCAGCGTCACGTAGATCGCCGTCGTCCAGAAGGCCGCCCATACGTCCGGATCGCTCGCGATTTTCGCGAAGTTCTCGAAGCCGATATAGCGTGGCTCCATCATCTCGACGGTGAATTCGAAGAGCGACAGGCCGAGCGCGGAAAGGAACGGATAGAGGATGACCACCGAGAAGGCCATCGCCGCCGGCAGGAGCAAAAGGAGACCCATCCGGCTCTGCCCGGCTTTCAAGCCTCCCCGGTTCGCATGCGGTGAGACCGGATAGGCTTCGAGATTGTTTTCGATCACGGCCATGAGGTCATTTCCTGTTGGTCTTGTATCTGGCTGCCAGCGGGTTGCGCATGAAGCGCCCCTCATCCGGCGGCCGCCACCTTCTCCCCGCTCGCGGGGAGAAGGACATATGCCGCATTGTTTCCATCGTTCTCCAGCGCCGCTCGGAGCACGTCCCCTCTCCCCGTAGTCGCGGAGAGGGTTAGGGTGAGGGGCAAACCCCGGGCAACTATTCCGACTTCTTGGCCTTTTCCATGCTGGTGGTCAGACGCGCCTGCATCGACTTGACAGCATCGTCTATGGACTTCTGGCCAAGCAGCGCGCCCTGCACTTCCTCTCCGATGATCTGCGTAAGCTCCGCCGCATTCGACCAGATGCCGACCTCGTTGCGGCGGGCATCCCCCGTCGCCGCCGACCAGTTCTTGAGATAGGCGTCACTGGCAACCGCCTCGCGTGCGGACTTGGTGACCGGCAGCGCGCTCATCTTCAGCGGAAGGTCCGTCTGCACCTTGTCCGAAAGGAGGTACGTCAGGAACTTGTCGGCCGGATCATCCGCCTTGCCTTTGCCGCCGGCCGCGAACTGCACCAGGAGATGGCCCCATTGAACAGACACCGGCTTGTCGCCCGCCTTCAGAACCGGCGTCGGCATAGGCAGGACATTGGCGTCGAATGCTTCCCCTTTACCGGAGAAGTCGCGAAGGAAGGTGCGGGTCTGCGGCGCGTCGAGATAGAAGGCGGAGGCGCCCTGCGCCATCAGGCGGCGAGAATCCGGGCGATCGATTTCCGGAGCGGCCAGGCGATCCTTCATCAGGCTGACCATGAAGTTCAGCGCGTCGCGGCCCTGCTGGCTGTCGACCACGACCTTGCCGGCGTCATCGATAATGCGGCCACCGTGGACCCAGTTCCAGACCATGAAGTCGATCAGGATCGAACCATTGTTCTTGGTCGCCATCGTGTAGGGGACCGAGTTCGGCACCTTGTCTCGCACCGCAACGAGCGCCTTTTTGAAGTCGTCGATGGTCTTCGGCGCTTCGTTGATGCCGGCTTTGGCGAGCACTTCCTTGTTGGCGACCATGCCGATCGAACCGGACAGAAGCGGCACTGCCAACTGCTTGCCGTTGATATTGCCCATGGCGAGCGCATCCGGAGCGAAGGCGGCTTCGAGCTTGTCCTTGCCGTAGACAGTGTTCAGGTCGACCAGATTGTCGAGGCTCGCGAAGGTCGGCAGCCAACGTTCGGAGAGCTGGGCGATATCGGGTAACGTCTTGGAGCGGGCGCGCAAAAAGATGTTCTTCTGCATGTCGCCCCAGGTGAAGCCGAGCGGCTCGACCGTCAGCTTGTCCGTCTTCTGGAAATCATCCAGGACGCCCTGCACGATCGCCTTGTTGGCCTCCTCCGCATAGGTAAAGCTCATGAAGCTCAAATCGGCTGCCTTGACGGCACCGGTACCGAGCGCAAGCGCGATCGCCGCGGTACCGATCAGTCTGGTTATGCTGTTCATCAGATCCTCCCAATAAAACGATGATGGAACTCTGTTTCAACCCAAAAAAGGTCAAGCGTCGAGCGCCGGCAACCGCTTGGCTCCCCTATACGACGCCCCCGTCCACAATGAATGTCTGCCCTGTGATGAGGCGGGAATCGTCCGCCGCCAGAAAGAGCGCCATACGGGCAATATCCGGCGGCAGCAGATGCTCCTTGAGGCACTGGACCTCGAGATATTCGGAAAACTTACCCTGATAGACACGCTTGGCGCGCTCCACCTGGCGCTCGGTCAGCACCCAGCCGGGCGCGATTGAATTGACGCGGATGTTGCGGGTGCCGAGCTCGCGGGCGAGCGATTTGGTCATGCCCATGACGGCGGATTTGGCCGTCGTGTAGAAGATCAGACCTGCTGCACCGCGCATCCAGGAGATCGAGCCCATGTTGATGATCGACCCGCCCCCGGTTTCCGCCATCTCAGGCACGACGGCCTGCGCCGCAAAAAACTGATGGCGTAGATTGGTCTGGAATCGCTCATCCCAATATTCCGGCGTCACCTCTTCCAGCGGCCTGCGGTCGTCATTGCCGGCATTGTTGATGAGAGCCCGGATCGGCCCGATCCCGGACCGCAGCGCTTCGACGCCCGCTTTCAGCGCATCGATGTCGCGCAGATCCGCCGCACGATAGAGCGGTTCATTGCCGGTCTTCCCGCCGATCTTTTCCGCCGTCTCGGCCGCAACATCGGCGTTCAGTTCGAGGAAGCCGACCTTGCAGCCCTGGGCGCAGAAATGCTCGACCAGAGAGGCGCCGATGCCCGAGCCGCCGCCGGTGATCAGCACGCCCTTGCCCCTGAGGCTCGGATAGGTCGCGACCTCGACATGAACCTTTTCGATGAGTTCGGGGTGGATGGTCATGCGGCCTCCAGGGCGACGGGACGCGCGGACGCAAGCGACAGGCCATCGGCGGAAAAGACATGGATCATCGCCGGATCGACATGAACGCCGATCGGCTCGTTGCGGTTGACGGCCCGGTCGCCGGAAAGCCGCACCACGACCATCTCTTCCGAACCTTCCAGCGCCACATAGGCGTAGGTATCGCTGCCGAGATGTTCGGTGATGGTGACCGTGCCGGCCAGCGAATCCGGTGCACCGCGGCTCACGAGTTCCACATGCTCCGGCCGGATGCCGATTTCGGTGGGCGCAGCATTGAGATTGCGCGGCAAACGCACGTCGCCCCCGGGCACGCTGAAGATGCCCTCGGCTTTTCTGGCTTCGAGTTTCAGAAAATTCATCTTCGGACTGCCGATGAAGCCCGCCACGAAGCGATTGACCGGTTTGTTGTAGAGGTTAAGCGGTGAACCGATCTGCTCGACACGTCCCGCATTCAGAACGACGATCTTGTCGGCGAGCGTCATCGCCTCGATCTGGTCATGGGTGACGTAGACCATGGTCGTGCCGAGGGTTTCCTTCATCCGGGCGATCTCGATGCGCATCTCGACGCGCAGCGCCGCATCGAGGTTCGACAGCGGCTCGTCGAACAGGAAGATGCGCGGCTCGCGTACGATCGCGCGGCCGATCGCGACGCGCTGGCGCTGACCGCCGGAAAGCTGGCGTGGCTTGCGCTCCAGATAAGGGTCGATACGCAGCTTTTGAGCCGCCTTGGCGACGCGGGCGGCAATCTCCTCTTTCGAAATGCCGGCAAGCCGCAGCGCATACCCCATATTCTCCGCCACCGTCATGTGCGGATAAAGCGCATAGGATTGGAAAACCATGGCGATGCCGCGCTTGGCTGGCGGCACATCGTTTACCAACTCGCCGTCGATCGCCATCTGGCCGGACGTGATCTCGTCAAGGCCGCAGATGAGACGCAAAAGCGTCGATTTTCCACAGCCGGATGGGCCAACGAAGGCGACGAATTCGCCGTCTTCGACGGTCAGGTCGATGCCCTTCAGCACCTCTGCCGAACCGAAGGATTTGCGGATATTCTTCAATTCAAGCTTGGCCATGGGTTCCTCTTTCCCAATCTCTTCCCATGTCGTCCTGTTCAGCCTGCAAACATCTGCGCGGGCTGGCCCTTGATGCCGGTATCGATGGCAAACACGCTGCCGGAAAGCGGCGCTTCCGCGAGTTGTGCGGCCGAAAGCCGGATGCGCGCCGAGGTGACGAACAGGGTCTGCATGTCCGGTCCGCCGAAAACGCAGCTCGTCGGGCGCGGCACGGGCAGATTGACGACCCGCTCCACCTTGCCCTCGGGATCGTAGCGGGTGACGCACCACCCGTCCCAATGGGCGATCCAGACGAAACCTTCCGCATCGACCGTCATGCCGTCCGGCTTGCCCTCGGCCTCCGGCACCGTAACAAAGGTCCGGCGGTTGGCGATCTCCCCGCTTTCGATATCGAAATCATAGGCATAGACCGTCTGCCGGTTGGTATCGGTGAAGTAGAAGGTACGGTCGTCCGGGCTCCAGCCAAGGCCGTTCGAGACGTGGAAACCGCGATCCATCTCCCGTGACCGACCGTCCGGGTCGATCCTCCAGAGCCGCCCCTGGTCCGGCGTCGTGTCGATCGCCAGCGTACCGGCCCATAGCCTGCCGCGACGATCGCATTTGCCGTCGTTGAAGCGATTGCCGGGGCGGTCGGATTCAGGCCGCGAGATCGTCGTGATATCGCCGGTTGCAAGATCGATACCGCGGATCTCGCCATGCATGGCGGCAACGAAGCCGCCGCGCGCGCGAGGGATCACGAAGCCGATCAGTTCCGGCACCTGCATGGAGGTATAAGTGCCTTTAGCCGGATCGCCGATATGGATCGCAGGCGCCAGGATATCGACGAAATAGAGCTTCTTGTGCTCCGGCGACCAATGCGGACCCTCGCCGAGGAACGTGCTTGCCGGAATGACGCAGCGCACATCGGCGCGATCGGGACCGAGAGGGCGCGGCTTGACCGCAAGCGACATGGGGAATTCTCCAAAATTGCCGGAGGTGCGGCGTGCTGCCTCGATGACGTCGCGGCCGAAAGCGTGCAGTCGGTCGACGGGAAGGCGGAACGATGGCCCGATGATGCCGATCGCGCCGATCGGCTCACCGCGATGGTTGAGGACAGGAGCCGCGACCGAGGAAATGCCGATATGCTGCTCGTCCACCGAAACCGCGTAGCCGCGCGCCTTGGTGAGGTCGAGCTGTCGGCTGAGTTCCTCCGGATTGACGATCGTGTTCGGCGTCAAGCGTTCGAGCTCAATACCGTCGAGCAGCGCCCGGCGCTTTTCAAGCGACAAATGCGCCAGGATCGCCTTGCCGAGGCCGCTCGCATGAGGCGCGGCACGCGAACCGACGCCGTTGTTGAGGCGGAGCGGCTGCGGCACCTCCCGCTGGTCGATATAAAGAATGCTATCGCCATCCAGCACCCCGAGGCGGATCGCCTCACCGGTAAGATCGCGAAGCCGCGCCAGCTCCGGTTCGGCCGCGCCGCGCAGATCGAAATTGTCCCAGACCTTATGCGCCCACTGAAAGAGCCGCGGGGCCAATCTGTAGACCTGGTCGCGCGCATCGAAAGCGAGCAGCCGCTCATCGACAAGCGCCTGAAGCAGCCGGTGCAGAGTGCCCTTCGGCAACTGGGTCTGGTCGAGCAGTTCGGTGAAGCGCAGCCCCCGGGTTTCAGCCGCCACCGCATCGACGATCTGGATGCCACGCGTCAACGCCTGGACGCCAGGTATGCCCTGCGCATCGTTCGCAACATCCTTCTCGATCGTCTCCAATTGTACCTTGGCCATGTCCTCTCCCAAGCGGCGCCGTCTCTCGCCTGTACGCACAGCATGCCGCCTCGCTCTTGCCAAGAGAGTTATCTTGGAACTAAGTTCCATGTCAATAACGAAACTGAAGCGGCCGCTGAAGAGGCCCGGACGGGAGGATATTGTGCGTATTACCAAAGTGGACCATTGGCTGGTCCGTATGCCTTTCACCGAGGATATCCTCTGGGGTTCGGGCCGGCGGATCGGCACGACCCGGTTGATCTGCCGAATCGAGACAGACACAGGGATCATCGGCTGGGGTGAAACGATTTCGCTGATAGCCAATGTGCCAGCCGTTTTCGCCGATATCGTCGCGCCCCTGGCAATCGGCTATCCGATCGCCGATGCCGAGCGATTCCACCGGCATGTGCTGGGCGCCGGATTCTATCACCACAAGCGTGCGGCAGTGATGGCGATCTGCGCCATGGAAATGGCCATGTGGGATGCGCTCGGCAAGCAGGCCGGTCTTCCCCTGTATGCCCTATGGGGCGGTCGCTGGCGCCAGGATGTCGAGGCTGCGGCCTATCTCTTCACCAACGACCCGCAAGGCCTGTCGGAACGGCTGAAGCGCTTCCTCGATCTCGGCTATACGACCTTCAAGGTGAAGATTGGCTTCGACGAGAAAAGCGACATCACACTCGCGGAAACCGCGCGAAGGGTGATCGGCGACCATCCGCTGCGGCTCGACGTCAACGGCGCCTGGAATCCCGCGACCGCCAAGCGCCAGCTTGAAAAACTGAAGGCCTTCGATCCCGCCTATGTGGAACAGCCGCTGGAACTCGACGACCTCGCCGGCCATGCGGCACTGGTGGCCCGATCTGCCGTGCCGATTGCGCTGGATGAGAGCGCCTATACGCTCTCCGATGTCGGCAACATCGTCCGGGCGAACGCGGCCGATGTGGTACTGCTCGACCCGCACGAGGCGGGCGGCCTCTGGCAGACGATCAAGGCGGCGGCAATCTGTGAATCGGTCGGCGTCCCTGTGACGCTGCATTCCGGCGCCGAACTCGCGCTCTCCCAATCGGCCTATATCCATTTAGCCGCCTCGCTGCCGAATATGTCGATCGCCATCGACACGGAACGCGCCTATCTCGGCGGGGATATCTCCCCCAATCCCCCGGCCTTGAAGAATGGTCGCTTTCAGGTACCGGAAGGTCCAGGGCTCGGCGTCGAAGTGGATGTCGGTGAGCTCGAAAAATACCGTGTCACCGGTATTGCCGGCGCCTACCTCGATACGGAACGCAGGGACTGGTTCCCGGTGAAACCCGCCTACTGACCTCAAGCTCGCCTATAGGATCATTCCCCCATGTATATTGCCATCGAATGGACTTCCGCCGCCTTTCGCGCGCTGCTTCTCAACGACAAGACCGTGCTCGGCGAAAAGAAGAGCGCGCGCGGTACGAACAGGGTTAAAAACGGCGCTTTCGAAGCGGCACTCCGTGAAGAACTCGGCGACTGGGTCGAAAAGGCGGAAATGATCCTGTTTTCGGGTATGGTCACCAGCCGCAACGGCTGGATCGAAAGCCCCTTCGCACCGGTTCCGGTCGGGCCTGCCGATCTCTCCGTTCAGGCCGTCACACATCACGTGGAGGGCCTGCCGCCGCTCGTCTTTCTGCCCGGCATCGCCCAGACGAAACCCCTGCCCGACGTCATGCGCGGCGAGGAAATATCGCTCTTCGGGCTCACGGAAACGGACGGCCTCTTCGTGCTGCCAGGCCCGCATGCCAAATGGGTGACGATGGAAGGCGGCCATATCAGCGCAATTACGACCTATATGTCCGGCGAAATCCTTGATCTGCTGAAAAAGGATTCGCTCGTCTCGCGGCTCATCCCTGCGACCTATGAGGAACGGCCGGACGCCTTCCGTCGCGGCGTTCAGACCGCCTGTGAACAAGGCGCCCTACCCGGCCGTATTCTCGCTCGTATCTTTTCTGCCCGCAGCCTCGTGCTCTTCGACGAGCTTGGACCTGAAGAGATCGCAGACTACCTCGCAGGCCTCATGATCGGCGCGGAAATCGCCGAAGCGCTGGGCGAAGACGAATCCGGAAAGATCAGCATTGTCGGCCACACGCCGCTCGCCGGACGCTATAAGACCGCACTTGAACTTTTCGATGCTGAAGCGACTCTCGTAACACCCGACATTGCTGCCGGTTTTCGCCGCGTCGCCTCTCGACAGGGTGATGCGGCACAGGCTATCGAGGAGGCGAAAATCGCTTCCGGAGGAATCTGATATGCCTACACCGACCTCGATCATCCTCGATTGGGGAACGAGTTCGCTGCGCGCCATGCTGGTCTCGGAAACCGGTGAAACGCTCGATACTCGGGAATCGTCGAATGGCGGCATCCAGTTCGTCAAAGACGGCGCATTCGAGGCGGCGCTGATGCAGGCGGTCGGCGAATGGTTCTCCGCCCACGGCCCGTTGCCGGTACTGGCAACCGGCATGATCACCAGCCGCAACGGCTGGGTCGAGGTGCCCTATGTCGACACGCCGGGCGGCGTCGCCGAACTCGCCGCTGGCACGCGCAAGCTGACATTGCAGAACGGCGCTGTCATCACCTTTCTACCGGGGATGCGCGATCCGGCGGCGAAGCCTTTTCCGGATGTCATGCGCGGCGAGGAAACCCAGATCGTCGGTTTCGGCCTAGATCGCGATCGGACGCTCGTGCTTCCAGGCACTCACAGCAAATGGGCGCGGATCAAGGCGGGCCGTATCGACAGTTTCCAGACCTATGCGACCGGCGAGGTCTTCGCATTGCTGACAAAGCACTCCTTCATTGCCAAGGCGCAGGATCCCGTGCCCGGCGCTGAGCCCGACTGGCAGAGCTTCGGGCGCGGCGTGGAATTCGCAGCGAGCAACAGTGCTGCTGCCGACGCCTTCCTCTCGGCGATCTTCAGCGCCCGCACCGGCGTCCTCGACGGTAGGCTGAAGCCCGAAAACATTCTCGATTACGTCTCCGGCCTTATCATCGGCTCGGAGTTCCGCCAGGCCCGCGCCGCCGGCTGGTTCAAGGCCGGCGAGACGATCGGCATCGTCGGCAACAATGTGTTGAACAGTCGTTACGGCCGCGTCGCGCCGCTCTTCGATCTCACCGTCGAACCTGGCCCCGATAATGCCGCCAAGCGCGGTATCCTGCTGATTGCGGCCGAAGCCGCCAAGTGACAAGGAGTCCCGACATGACCTTCGAAGAGGCGCTCAAGGCCTGCAATCTCGTTGCCATCCTGCGCGGCATCAAGCCGGAAGAGGCTGAAAGCATCGGCGAAGTCCTGATCGAGGCCGGTTGGCGGATCATCGAAGTGCCGCTCAACTCTCCCGAACCGCTGAAGAGCATCGAAAGGCTCGTCAAGCGTTTCGGCGACAAGGCGCTGATCGGTGCCGGCACGGTATTGACCCCCACTCAGGTTACTGATGTCGCAGCAACCGGTGCGAAGGTGATCATCTCTCCGAACGCGAACCCGGCCGTCATCAAGGCCGCGCGCGCGGCCGGCATGGTAAGCCTCCCTGGCGTAGCAACGCCGACCGAAGCCTTCGCTGCGATCGAAGCCGGTGCCACCGGCATCAAGGCCTTCCCGGCTGAAGCGATCCCGCCGCTGATCATCAAGGCCTGGAAGGCCGTGCTGCCAAAAGAGATTCCCGTGCTTGCCGTCGGCGGCGTGACGCCGGAAAACATGCCCGCCTACGTTCAGGCAGGTGCGGCCGGTTTCGGCATCGGATCGTCCCTTTACAAACCCGGTACAGACATCGCATCCGTCGCAGAAAAGGCGAGAAAATTCATTGAGGCCATGCGCGCCGAATGATGCAGACAGTCGCGGATGCCAGCGCGGGCCCCATCCACGGAGAGGAACTATCGTCTTCCTCCTGAGTTTACTCGAAATCGGGACTATCGGGAGGGGACGATCTTGGGTGAAATCCGCAACAGTGCCGAACATCAGCAGAAAGTGTATGAACGTTGGGCTCCGGTTTATGACCGGGTCTATCGAGGGCTATTGAGGGACGGACATCGAACGGTCGCAAAACTTGCGGGCGAAGCCGGACGCGATATTCTCGAAGTGGGCGTCGGCACCGGACTTGCCCTGTCCTACTATCCGCAACAGTGCAACGTCACCGGCATCGATCTGTCCGAACACATGATCGCCAAGGCACGCGAAAAGGTTGCCCGTCGCCGGCTCTTCCATGTCCGCGCATTGCATGTGATGGACGCGCACCGGCTGCAGTTTGCGGACCAGTCCTTCGATGTCGTCTGCCTGCCTTTCGTCATCACGCTGATCCCGGATCCGGAACGGGCGCTCGATGAGTGCGCCCGCGTGCTGAGGCCCGGCGGAGAGATCATTATCGCCAGCAAGCTCGGCGACGGACGCGGCCTTCAAGGAGCGATCGAGGAAGCGGTTGCTCCGCTCGTTCACCGGGTCGGCTGGAGCTCTGCCTTCCGCATTGGCCGGATTTGCGAATGGGCTGAACGCCGTGGCGATTTCGAAGTGGCGGAAATCCGTCGCGTCTTCCCGAACGGCTTCTTCAAGGTCATGCGCGTGAAGCATCGACTCACCGCCTAAAGCATGTCGCGCAAAAGTGTGCAGCGGTTTTGCGATAAAGACATGCATGAAAACAAGAGCTTAAAGCGGCTCAAGCGAATCTGAAAGATTGCGACCCGCTTTAAGAACCGTTACCGAGCCTTCAGAACCGAGACCGCGAGTTCGCTGTTGTGGACATATTCGTTGGCATCCGGCTGACGCTGGACGAGCAGGATGAATAGAAGGTCCGTCAGCATGAGTTGCGCGTCGCGCACTGTGATCGACGACGAGCGGACGCGCTCCTCGTCCGCGACGGTATAGAGCCGGATATTGGCCACCTGCGTGAGCGGGCCGCCGTCGAGACCGGTGACCGCGATGACGGTCGCTCCCCGCTCTCTCGCCAGTTCGGCGATCCGCAACGTCTCGATGCTCGTGCCCGAATAGGAGAGCGCGAAGAGCACATCTTCCTTGCCGAGCGTTGAGGCATTGGCCATCTGCACGTGACTATCGCTGTCATGCAACACGTTGCGGCCGAGCTTCATCAGCTTATAGGAGAAATCGCGCGCAACCAGCGAGGATGCGCCAACGCCCGCCATATGGATGCGACGCGCCTTGTCGAGTGCCGTCAATGCCCGCTCGATCTCCGGCTCGCTGTTGACGGCGAGTGTCTGCTGCATCGACAGCATCTTGCTGCCAATCAACTTCTGCAGGATGGTGAGATAGCTGTCGCCGACCTCGATCGTGCCGTGGATCATGCCGGGCGGCGCATGCCATTCCTGGGCCTTTGCCTCGCTGACGGCGAGCTTCAGCTCCTGATATCCGGCAAAACCCAGCTTCTGGCTGAACTTCACCACGCTCGACTGGCTGCGGCCGGTCTCGGCGGCAAGTGCTGCGGAAGAGAGCCTCAGCATCTGGTCCGGATTGTCGAGAATGAACTGGCCGATCTGCCGGTCTGCCGGCGCCATGGCATCAAGCTGCGCGTTGATCTTCTTTAAGATTGACATGCGTTCTTCGGAAGCCTCGCGATACCGACCCTGTCCATCAGGCCGCGAAAGATAACACCGCAGCATCCCGCTGCAACACCCTTTCTGCCACCGACGGCATCATGAATTACCACAGATTACATCATACTTGGGAATAAAAAATTCCAAATGATTGACAGAAGCGCCCGGAGGTTTAGTTTCGGAAACTGGATAGGATCACTCAGGCTCTACGCGCCTTTTCGGCAGGTTTCGTCATGGACAGATTGCGGATTGTGGGGGGGCATCGACTGGAAGGCGCCGTCAGCATTGCGGGTGCCAAGAATGCCGCGTTGCCGCAGATAGCGGCCACCTTGCTCAGCCCCTATCCCGTTGAACTTACCAACCTTCCTTTGGTGAGCGACGTGGAAAACATGCTGGGCGTCGTCAGCCTGCATGGCGCCGAGATAACCCGATCCCCCCATTCCACTATTATCGACCCGAAGGCAATTGTCTCGAAGGAGACCTCCTACGATACCGTGCGCAAGATGCGAGCCACTGTGCTCGTCCTTGCGCCGTTACTCGCCCGCTTCGGCCATGCTCGCGTGTCGATGCCGGGCGGCTGCGCCATCGGCGCTCGGCCAGTCGACATGCATATCAAGGCACTGGCAGCGCTCGGTGCGGATATCGACGTAGAAAGCGGCTTGATCGTCGCTTCGGCACCAGGCGGGCTCAAGGGAGCGCGCATCGTGCTCGCCTCGCCTTCCGTCGGCGCCACCGAAACCGCAATGATGGCGGCGACCTCTGCAAAGGGTGAAACGGAGATCCTGAATGCCGCGCGGGAGCCGGAAGTCGCCGACCTCGCCGCCTGTCTCATCGCCATGGGTGCACGTATTGAGGGTGCCGGCACTCATCGCATACTCGTCGAAGGCTCGACGAGCTGGCAGCCAGCTAAGCATCACAGCATCCCGGATCGCATCGAAGCGGGCACCTATGCGGTGGCGGCAGCAATCACCGGCGGCATGCTGGAGCTCATCAACGCCCGGCTGGAGAACATGGCCTCGGTCGTGCAGGTGCTGGAGGCCATGGGCGTCAGCGTCTGGCCGAGCGACCGCGGTCTCGTCGTCTCGCGCGACGGACCTTTGAGAGCGACCGACATCACCACGGAACCCTATCCGGGCTTCCCGACCGACCTGCAGGCACAATTCATGGCGTTGGCTGCCTGCGCGGAAGGCGCTTCGCTGATCCGCGAAACCGTGTTCGAAAGCCGGTTCATGCACGTGCCTGAACTGATGCGGCTTGGCGCCAATATAGCACTGCAGGGCACGACGGCGCTGGTGCGCGGTGGCGCACCGCTGAAAGGTGCCCAGGTCATGGCGACAGACCTGCGCGCCTCCGTTTCTCTCGTTCTCGCTGGGCTCGTGTCCAAGGGGGAAACCGTCGTCAACCGCGTTTATCATCTCGATCGTGGTTACGAACAGCTCGATCGCAAACTCCGCCTTTGCGGCGCCGACATCGAGCGGCTGAGCGAATGACGGGTACTCCGCACTATTTCCTGGGAGTCGACGGCGGCGGCACCGGCTGCCGAGCCCGCGTCGAGGACGGTTCCGGCGCGGTTTTGGGTCAAGGTCTCTCAGGCCCCGCCACCACGCGGCTCGGCATCGAGGAAGCCTGGGCATCGATATCTCGCGCCTTCAACGCCGCCCTTGATGAGGCCGGGTTCGGCCAGGATGAGATCGCCTATACCCATGTCGGCATAGGCCTGGCGGGAGCGAGCCGCAGGGATGTATTCGAGGCCCTGAAGGCGATCCCTCACCCCTTCGCCAGTCTGGATTTCGTCAACGACGGCATGAGCGCCTGCCTCGGCGCGCATTCGGGCCGCGACGGCGCGATCGTGATCGCCGGTACCGGCTCGATCGGCCTGGGCTTTGTGGAAGGGCGCAACCTGCGCATCGGCGGCTACGGCTTTCCGATCTCCGACGAGGGTAGCGGCGCGGATCTGGGACTGAAGGCAATCCAGCTTGCGCTTCGTGCCAATGACGGTCGGATAGAGAAGACTGCCCTTCTGACGGAGATCATGCAACGCTTCCATGACGATCCCATGGAGGCCGTTGCCTGGATGGATCGCGCCACCGCGACGGACTATGCAGCACTCGCGCCCATGGTCATGCGCCATGCGGACCAGGGGGATTCCGTCGGCCGCCGGATCGTCCAGAGTGCGGCGGAACAGATCGACACGCTGGTACGCACCCTCTTCGATCTCGGTGCCCCGCGCGTGACCTTGCTTGGCGGCCTTTCGACCCCGCTCGAACCCTGGCTGGCGCCCGACGTCCGCCGCCGCCTGAAGCCCGCCGATGGCGATGCCGTATCAGGCGCCATCATCCTCGCCCGCAAGGCCGCCGAAGCGCTCTGAGCGATCCATTGTCGATCTGAAATTTATCGCCCAGAATGGAATAATATATTCCATTCTTCGATTGACTCCAGGAATGGATAATCCTAACCGTTTACGAAACGTAACGAAGGGCGACGAGGAGACGGCAGGACGCAGATATTGCGGAATGCAAAACCTCGGCCGGATCTCGAAAGCAGGGTCATGACGGACGCACGACTGATATCCGAACTGGAGAGACTCGTTTCGGAAGGCCGCAACCCCCGTTCCATGGATATCGATCTCCTGCCGACGATCGACGTGCTTCGGGAGATCAACGAGGAAGACAAGGGCGTCCCTGCCGCAGTCGAAAAAGTAGTCCCCGAGATTGCCGAGGCCGTGGATGAGATCGTCAAGGCGTTCCAGAAGGGCGCGCGGCTCGTCTATATCGGAGCCGGCACCAGCGGACGTCTGGGCGTCCTCGATGCATCGGAATGCCCGCCAACTTTCAGCGTGCCGGAGGGCATGGTCGTCGGCCTGATTGCCGGCGGCACGCATGCCCTTCAGCACGCCGTCGAAGGAGCAGAAGATGACCCCGATCAGGGCCGTCAGGACCTTGTCGACATCGGGCTGACTGCGGACGACGTCGTGGTCGGCATCGCTGTGAGCGGTCGTACCCCCTATGTCATCGGTGCCTTGAACTACGCCAGGGAAATTGGAGCCAAGACCGTTGCCCTGTCCTGCAATCCGGTGTCGGTGATCGCGGCAATCGCCGATATCGCCATCTCGCCGGTGGTCGGGCCTGAAATCCTGACCGGCTCCACGCGGCTGAAATCCGGCACGGCGCAGAAGCTCGTGCTCAACATGCTGACGACGGCGAGCATGATCCGCATCGGCAAGACCTACCAGAACCTGATGGTCGATGTGCACGCGAGCAACCAGAAGCTCGTCGCGCGCGCCGCGCGTATCGTCATGCAGGCGACCGGCTGTGAACCGGAAGAGGCGCGGCGCGTCCTCGACCTGACCGGCAATGACGTCAAGCTGGCGATCCTGATCCAGCTTACGGGAATGGATGTCGATGCGGCTCGCACAGCGCTTAACAATGCCGGAGGCTTCCTTCGGAAAGCAATAAATGGGAAGACAGCGTAAAGCTGCTGAATGAAGGCCGCGGTCGCTTGCAGCGGATCGGCGGAAGGCAACAATCTCGAGAGGGAGAATGGAAATGGGAAGGATTTTTTCGACAAGACTGGTTTCCGGCCTGGCACTCGCCGCGGCACTGGGGACCGCGATCGTAACCACTCCTGCTTCGGCGGCCACACTGCGCATGGCCTGGTCGCAGGACGCGACGGGTCTCGATCCGCACAAGCAGACTGCATTTTCTTCGATCCGCCTGCTTGAACTGATCTACGAGCCGCTGGTGCGCTTCGACAAGGATCTGCAGCTCGTTCCTGCGGTTGCAGCCTCGTGGCAGTTTTCCGCCGACGGCAAGGAACTGACCTTCAAGCTCGACCCGAATGCCAAATTCCAGGACGGCAAACCGGTCACCCCCGCGGATGTGAAGGCTTCCTTCGAGCGTGTCCTCGACGAGAAAACGGCCGCCGCGGCACGCGCCAACTTCCGGTCCATCGCCAGCATTGAGACGCCCGATGACAAGACGGTCGTCTTCAAGCTCTCGCAGCCGGATGTGCCGCTTCTGACCGCAATGGCCAGCATCAACGCGGCCATCGTTCCTGCAGCCGAGATCGCTGCCGGTTCGATCGGCACGAAAGCGCTCGGTTCCGGCCCCTTCAAGCTGGAAAAGTGGGACCCCAACTCCAAGGAAATGCTCACCGCCAACAAGGATTGGGCCGGCGGGAAAGTGGCAGTCGACGGCATCGACATCAGCGTCCTGCCGGACGAAACGGCAATTCTTGCTTCCCTGCGCACCAAGCAGATCGATTTCGCGCTTCTGAACGATCCGCTTGTCGCCACCCTCGTGCCGAAGGAAGCAAACCTGACGCTCAACCGCACCCCGGTGCTGGCCTATCACGTTCTCCAACTGAACCCGTCCCGCAAGCCGATGAACGAACTTGCCGTCCGGCAGGCAATTTCCTGCGCGATCGACCGCCAGGACGTCCTCGACACGGCCTCCGTCGGCGAAGGCAAAGTGACCGGCCCGCTGACCATGCCGGGCTACACGACCGACGCCAGCCAGCTCTTCTGCTACAAGCGCGACGTTGAAAAGGCCAAGAAGCTGATGGCCGACGCGGGTTTTGCGGAGGGCTTCTCGGCAACCGTCATCGCCGCCAATGGCGAACCCGCGACGGCGGCTGCCGAAGCGCAGGTCATCCAGTCGCAGCTCGCAGAGATCGGCGTCAAACTCGACATCAAGATGATGGAACTGAACGTCTATGTCGACGCCTGGCTGAAGGGCGATTTCGATATGGCCGTCGCTCTGAACGGCGGGCGTGCCGATCCCTACTCCATGTACAACCGCTACTGGACCAGGGCCGGCAATCTGCAGAAAGTCGCCAACTATATCGATGACACGCTGGACAGCCTGATGCAGAAAGGACGCGAGGAAACCGATCCCGCCAAGCGCAAGGCAATCTTCGCAGAATTTGAGAAGCACCTCGTTGAGGTCTCGCCCTGGGTCTGGCTCTACACGTCCTACAGCTATACGGCGCAACAGAAGAACGTTCAGGGCTTTGTTCCGACGCCGGAGGGCTCGCTGTTCGGCCTGAGCAAGGTCAGCATCCAGCCCTGATGCCTGCAACGACGAATACGAGGTTGGTCCACCCATGAGTTACCTGACGCGACGGCTGCTTACCTTTCCGCTCGTCATGCTGGGAGTTTCCATCCTCGTCTTCGTGGCGATCCGTCTGGTGCCGGGCGATGCGATCACCGCCATGCTTGGCACGGAGGCCGGCCTTCTCACACCGGCTCAAAGAGACGCCCTGGCGAGCTATTTCGGTATCGATCAGCCGATCCTGGTGCAATATTGGCACTGGCTGCTCGGCGTCTTTCAGGGCGATCTCGGCATTTCCGTCACCTATGGCAAGCCAGTGCTCGGCGTCATCCTGGAGCGTTTTCCACTGACGCTGCAGCTCGCCTTGATGTCCATGTGCATCGCGTTGGCCGTCGGCCTGCCGGCTGGCGTGTTCGCAGCCACTCGCAATGAGAAGCTGTCCGATCTCGGCGTTCGCATCTTCGCTATGATCGGCCAGTCGACACCCAATTTCGTGGTCGGCCTGTTGATCATCTATGCGCTGTCGGCCGGTTTCGGCATCCTGCCGACCATGGGAGAGTTCACACCGCTTTTGACGGATCCGCTGCGCAATCTCGGCCAGATGATCCTGCCGGCCGTGACGCTCGGTTTTGCCTTCGCGGCCTCCGTCACCCGCATTTCCCGTTCAGCCATGCTGGATGTGCTGAGCGACGACTATGTGCGCACGGCCCGCAGCAAGGGCGTGCCGAAGCGCAGCGTCATCTGGCGCCATGCACTGCCGAACGCCCTGATCCCGGTCGTCACGCTGAGTGGCGTCGAATTCGGCTACCTGCTCGGCGGCGCCGTGCTTGTCGAACAGATCTATGCCCTGCCCGGCCTCGGTCGCCTCGTTCTCGACGCGATTCTGCAGCGAGACTACGCGCTGGTTCAGGGCTGTGTGCTCTTCATTGCCTTCAATTTCATGGTGATCAATCTGCTCGTCGATCTTCTTTATGCCACGCTCGATCCCCGCATCCGTCTCGGAGAAGGCGGCTGATGGCGATGCTGCGTGCAATATTCTCTCATGCAAGCGGCAGGATCGGCGGCACCATCGTGGTGATGTACATCGTCGTCGCACTGCTCGGCATGTTCGATGTCACTCCGCACAATCCCCTGCAGCAATTCCGCATCGACCGGCTGCATGCACCGAACGCGGTCTACTGGATGGGTACCGACCTCTTCGGCCGCGACGTCGCGAGCCGGCTGATGAAAGGCGTCGGCCAGTCCTTCCTCGTCGGTTTCTGCTCGGTGACGCTTGCGACGCTTGCCGGCTCCGTGCTCGGCCTTACCGCAGCCTGGTTCGGCAAGGCCTGGGATGGTCTCGTCATGCGCGTCATGGACGTGCTGCTCGCCTTTCCGGCGATTCTGCTGGCGCTCCTGATCATCGCTATCGTCGGCCCCGGCACCTGGACGAGCATCGCGGCGATCGCGATCGTCTATACGCCGATCTTTACCCGCGTGGTGCGTGGCCCGGCGCTCTCCATCAAGTCGCGCGAATTCGTCGATGCCGCCCGCACCTTCGGCTCGAGCCGATACTATATCCTGACCCGCCACCTTCTCCTGAACCTCGTCGCGCCACTGACAGTGCAAGTCACGCTGGCGCTCGCCTGGTCGCTGCTGACGGAAGCCGGCCTGTCCTTCCTCGGTCTCGGCACCCAGCCGCCCGCCTCCTCGCTCGGCCTGATGCTGGCCGACAGCCGCAACCTCATGGAGACGGCCCCCTGGCTGCTGATCTTCCCGGCGCTGGCGATCATGGTGAGCATTCTCGGCTTCAACCTGCTCGGCGACGCGCTGCGCGACATCCTCGACCCCAAGACGCGGAGCAGGCCTGCATGACACCGCTTCTCTCCGTCTCGGCCTTGCGCGTCGGCTTCGGGCGGGACCCGATGAAAAACGAAATCGTCAAGGGCGTCAGCTTCAACCTAGATGCCGGAGAAACGCTGGCGATCGTCGGCGAAAGCGGCTCGGGCAAATCGGTGACGGCCCTTTCCATCAACCGTCTCGTCGATTTCGGAGGCGGCCGCATCATCGACGGCTCGATCAACCTCAGACGGCGTGACGGCAGCGTCTTCGATCTCGCTCAGGCCAGCGAACCCGTGCTCGAAAAGATCAGAGGCTCGGAGATCGGCATGATCTTCCAGGAGCCGATGACCTCGCTCAATCCCGTGCTGACCATCGGCACGCAGATCGAGGAATCGTTTTGCCTTCACCACGGCCTGACCGGTAGGCAGGCGACGGCCGCCGCCAAGGACGCGCTCGACCGGGTCCGCATTCCCGACGCGGCCCGGCGCCTGAAATATTGCCCGAACCAGCTCTCGGGCGGCATGCTCCAGCGCGTCATGATCGCGACCGCGCTCGCCTGCAATCCGCGCCTCTTGATCGCCGACGAACCGACCACCGCGCTCGACGTGACCGTGCAGGCGCAAATCATGGCGCTGCTCGGCGAATTGAAGCGCGAGACCGGCATGGCGATGATCTTCATCACCCACGACATCGGTCTCGTTGCCGGCATTGCCGACAAGATCATGGTCATGCAGGCTGGCAAAGCGGTTGAGCAAGGCTCCCTGAATGATGTTCTCGACCGGCCACAGCATCCCTATACGCAGCATCTCTTGAGTGCCGTGCCGCATTTCGAATCCGGCCGAGCCGTCCGTTCCGATTTTCACCGAGAGGAGGCCAGTTCCGCTGCCCTGACGGTGGATGGCCTCACGGTGCGCTTCAAGGTCACGGGCGGCCTGCTCAGTCGCTCGCCGGGCTCGGTCCACGCGGTGGAAAACGTCGGCTTCGACCTGATGCCCGGCGAGACGCTGGCGATTGTCGGCGAAAGCGGTTCGGGCAAGTCCACCACGGCGCGCGCCATTCTCGGCCTCGTCAGGCCGACCCGCGGCAGCTTCGCGAGCAACACGGGCAGCATCGCCGATGCGACCGATCCGAGCGTCCAGATGGTGTTCCAGAATCCCTATGCCTCGCTCAATCCGCGACTTCGGATCGACAGCATCCTCGCCGAACCGGTGATTGCCGCCGGCGGCCGCGTCAATGCCGAAACACGCGACAAGATGAAGGCACTGCTGAAGCGCGTCGGCCTGCCGGAGGATAGTCTGGAACGCTATCCGCACCAGTTCTCCGGCGGCCAGCGGCAGCGGCTCTGCATCGCCCGCGCGCTGATGCTCAATCCCTCCGTGGTGGTGCTGGATGAAGCTGTCTCGGCGCTCGACGTTTCGGTGCAGGCGAAGGTTCTCGAATTGCTGGTCGATCTCCAGCGCGAATATGGGCTTGCCTATCTCTTCGTCTCGCACGACATGGCGGTGGTGGAACGCATCGCCCATCGGATTGCGGTCCTCTATGCCGGTGAGATCGTCGAGATCGGCGATGCCGCTTCGGTGCTTTCAAATCCCAGGCATTCCTATACAAAGCGGCTGATTTCCGCCGTGCCGAGCATCGATCACCGCAACCAGCATTTCGAGATCGACACGCGCCAAGTCCCCTCGCTTGTCCGGCCGCCGGGCTTCGAGCCGCCGCCTGCCGAATGGCGCAGTTTCGGGCCGGACCACAGCGCACGGGCGGAAGCGTGAGGAGATGGTCATGGACAACCGGATGCGTACAACAGCCAATGCAAAGCTGATCGCCACCTTCGAGCGTGCCTTCGCGCCGCTGGAAAAGTCGGTCGCGCAGAAACGCGTCCCGGGCGGCGTGCTCGGCATCGTTGACCTGAAACACGGCCGCGTGACGCGCGCGGTCGGCTCGGCGCAGATCGTTCCCGTCGTCCGGCCAATGACGCTCGACACCTGGTTCGACCTCGCTTCGCTCACCAAAGTGATCTTCACCACGCCGCGTATCCTGAAACTTGCCGATGAAGGCGTGATCGATCTCGACGCGCCGCTCACCGCGCTGCTGCCGGATTTCCGCCAGTACAATGCCGATGCCTGGGAACGGAAAGTGACCTTCCGCCAATGCATCGGCCACCAGACGCCCTTCCCCGGCGTCGAGCCGATCTACACCTATGGCCGCGATCCCGATCTCCTCCGCACCTTCGTCCTGCAGCGGGAGTGGCGGCCCGGTCCACCAGCCTATTCGGACATCAACTTCATCCTGCTCGGTTTCGTGCTGGAGCGGCTGGCAGGCAAGACGATCCGCAACCTCGACCCCGGTCAGGGCTTTGCATGGTCCGGCAACCCGGAGAATACGGCCGCGACGGAGGACTGCCAGTTCCGGCATCGCGTGCTTTGCGGCGAGGTGCATGACGAGAACTGCTTTGCCCTGCAAGGCTCCGGCCATGCGGGCCTGTTCGGCGCCGTCTCTTCCGTCCTCGATTTTGCCGAGAGCCTGTTGAACGGAACAGGCGCTTCCGCAAACGCCATCGCGCTCATGCGCGCGCCCCTCTCCAATCGCCGCACCCATGGTTGGGAGCACCCCTATCCCGAATGGTCGGGCGGCAATGCCTGCAGCCCCGCGACGATCGGGCATACAGGCTTCACCGGCACCGGCCTCTGGATCGACTTCGACAAGGGTCGCGCCTGGACACTGCTCACCAATCGCGTCCACCCGACCCGCCATTCCGATAGCGGCATACTGGCGCTTCGCCAGACTGTCGGCGATCTCATTAATCAAGCGTGAGGATTCTGCCATGGAACCAATCTGGGCTGTAGGCCTGATGACCGGAACCGTTCTCGATGGCAATATCGACGTCGCGCTCTTAAAGACCGACGGCGAAGCGATCGACACCTTTGGCGCCTACACGCTCGCCCCCTACCCACCAGAAATCCGTTTGCTGCTCGAAGAGACCTTGCAACAGGCCCGTGCCTGGAATTTCGAAGGTCCGGAGCCAGCGATTTTCAGCAAGGCCGAAGAAGCTCTGACCCGCGCCCAATCGCAGGCCGTCAAAGACCTTGTGACAAGCGCCGGGCTGACTATGGCAGATATCGGCATCGTCGGGTTCCATGGCCAGAGCGTGCTGCACCGTGCGCCTACCAGGGAACGGATCGGCGCCACCCGCCAACTTGGCGATGGGGAACTCATGGCCTCGATCCTCGGCACCAAGGTCGCCTATGATTTCCGCACGGCGGATGTGCGGGCCGGCGGCCAGGGCGCGCCGCTCGCCGCGGCCTATCACGCGGCCCTGCTGCGCAGTCTGGATACGTCGGGCGATACGGCCGTGCTCAATCTCGGCGGTGTCGCCAACATTACCTGGTGGGACGGCAAGGATCTGGTGATTGCCTTCGACACCGGCCCGGCCAACGCGCCGCTCAACGATTTCATGAAGATGCGCGGTTTGGGCGAGATGGACCGCGACGGCGCACTGGGCGCTTCCGGCAAGGTGGATGAAGAACGCCTCGCAAAGCTGCTGGAGCACCCGTATCTCACGGCACCTTATCCGAAGTCGCTCGACCGGTTCGATTTCACGGCCGCCATGGCGGACGGACTCGACGACGCGACGGGGGCCGCGACACTTTCAGCCTTTACGGCATCCGCCGTCGGCAAGGCCCTCGACCTTTTGCCGCACCGCCCGAAACGGCTGATCGTCAGCGGCGGCGGCCGCCGCAACCCGACGATCATGGCGATGCTCGAAAGCCGCGCGGGCGTGACCGCCGTTTCCGCCGACCAGTTCGGCTGGCGCGGCGATGCGGTCGAGGCGGAATGCTTCGCATTTCTTGCAGTCCGTGTCCTGCGGGGTCTGCCGATCAGCTTCCCGACGACCACCGGGGCGCCAAAACCCTTGCAAGGAGGCAGGCTGGCCGGCTAAGCCGCAGCTTGCAAAGGATCGAAGTCGGAGGAGCACTCGAATCTCATGGACAAAAGAGTGTCTTCCGCCCTCGGCGGCAACGTGATCCTGATCGGCGTGCTGCTGATGCTGCTTGGCGATTTTATGTTCTCGCTGAACGACGCCATGGGTAAATGGCTGGTTGCAAGCTTCTCGGTCGGCCAGGTCCTGGTCATCCGTTCGCTCGGCGCGTTCTTCGTGCTCGGCCCGATGTTCGCCCGCCAGCCGATATCGGCGCTCTATTGTGTGGAGCGTCCAACACTCCAGGTAATGCGGGTCGTCTTCGCTACCGGCGATCTCGCGCTCTTTTATGCCGCTGTCGTCTATCTGCCGCTTGCCGATGTCATGACCTTCTATATGGCCGGGCCGATCTATGTTGCCGCGCTTTCGCATTTCCTGCTCGGAGAGCGGATCGGCTGGCGGCGCTGGTTTGCTGTTCTCATAGGCTTTGTCGGCGTTATCATCGCTTTGCGCCCCTCCTCGGCGATGCTGTCCTGGCCGTCGATCTTTGGACTGATCGGCAGTTTCTCCTTTGCCCTGACGCTTGTCTTGAACCGCCGGCTGCGCGCGACCTCGGATGCTACGCTTGTGACCTGGCAAACCATCGCGGCGCTAATCGCCGGTATTTTTCTGAGTATTGGCCACTGGAGCCCACTCGACTTCGGCCAACTGCTCGCGCTGTTGCTGCTCGGTATCGTTGCCTGCATCGCCCATCTGCTGATCACCCGTTCGCTGAAGCTTGCGCCAGCCTCGGTGCTTGCACCGCTGCAATATACGCTGCTTCTTTGGGCGGTGGTGCTCGGCTGGCTGTTCTTCGATGATCTGCCTGACGTACAGACCTGGATCGGCGCGGGCATCATTGTGCTCGCCGGCCTTTTCATTTTCCATCGCGGCAACCTGAAACAGGATGCCGAAGCGATCGTCCCGACGGATTCAAGCCACGGCTAAGCGCGCAGATCAGGTGGAGCCCGCCCGACGCGTCAGCATGGCCTCCGCCGCTGAAAGCCCGTCATAGATCAGGACCGCCAGGGCGCCGACGATCAATCCCCCTTGCAATATGAAAGCAAGGTTGTTCGACTGCAGCCCGGCAATGATCACCTCGCCGAGCGTTTTTGCTGCCACAGTCGAGCCGATCGTCGCGGTGGAAAGGCTGATGACCACCGAAAGCCGGATACCCGCGACGATGACAGGCAAGGACAGCGGCAATTCGATCTGAAGAAGCCGCTGGAAATCGGTCATGCCGGCGCCGCGTGCCGCTTCCATCACCGAACGCGGCAGGTTGGTGAGCCCCGTCAGCGTGTTCTCGAAGATCGGCAGCAGGCCATAGAGGAAGAGCGCGATCAGTGTCGGCTTTTCACCGAATCCGACCGCGGGCACGGCGAGCGCCAGCACCGCAACCGGCGGAAAGGTCTGGCCGATATTCACGAGGCTACGGGAAAGTTGCAGGAACTCCGCCCCGAACGGCCGGGTGACGAGGATCGCAAGTAGCACCGCAATGACGGTCGCCACCAATGTCGCGATGAAGACGGTCCTCAGGTGCAGGAGCGTGAGATCGAGCAGGCTGCCCTGGTTGTAGATCGCTGGCGCGTTCGGCTGCACCAACGGCCTCAGGAGCGGTTCGAAGCTTGCCGGCGTCACCAGGAAGGCGACCAGAACGAGAAGCAGCAGCCCCCTCAGGATCGTCGGAAGCCAGACTTTCATTGCGGCCTCGCGGCGCATTTCAGAAGGGCGTCAAGCGTGACCCGCCCCATCGGCGCACCGCTTGCGGAGACGACGGGCAGAGCCTTCCTGCCGGACCAGAGCAGATCCGCAAGCGCTTCCTGCTGGGTCCGGTCCTCGCCAATCGGCTCGCCATCGGCCTCGCCCGGCTCCACCGCCGCACCGATCTTGGCGACCGACAGCAGCCGGAACGGCCGCTCGATGTCACCGATCAACGTCTCGACAAAGGGAGCCGCGGGCGCGCGCACGAGTTCCGCCGGCGGGCCGTATTGCAGTACCCTGCCCTTGTCCATCACGGCGATCTTGTCCGCCAGATAAAATGCTTCGTCCATGTCGTGCGTGACGAGCACGATGGTCGTGCCGAAATGTTTCTGGATCGCCAGAAGGTCGTCCTGCGCCTTGGCGCGGATGATCGGATCGAGCGCCCCGAAGGGTTCGTCCATCAGGAGGACATTTGGTTCGGCCGCGAGCGCCCGGGCAACCCCGACGCGCTGCTGCTGGCCGCCGGAGAGCTCGTGCGGATAGCGGGACCCGAACATTTTCGGGTCAAGCTGGAAGAGCGTCAGCAATTCCTCGACCTTGGCATCGATCCGCGATTTCTCCCAGCCAAGCAGGCCCGGCACGGTCGCGATGTTCTCTGCCACAGTGCGATGGGGAAAAAGACCGTGGCCCTGGATGGCGTAGCCGATCCGGCGGCGCAGTTCATGGCCAGGGATGGAGCGGTTGTCCTCACCATCCAGCCGGATTGCACCCGAACTCGGCTCCACGAGGCGGTTGATCATCCTCAGAAGCGTCGTCTTGCCGGAACCGGACGTGCCCACCACGACCGTGACGGTGCGCGGTTCGATCACCATCGAGACGTCATCGACCACGGCAACATCGTCATAAAGCTTGGTGATGGCATCGATCTCGATCATGCTGACCTTGCTCCGATCAGAACGCGGGAATTCATTTCGATCAGCGCATCGAGGATGACGGCTGCGGCGAAGGCGAGCGCCACTGTCGGCACAGCGCCGAGCAGCACGAGGTCCATGGCCGTCTGTCCGATGCCCTGGAAGACGAAGACGCCGAAACCGCCCCCGCCGATCAGCGCCGCAATCGTCGCAAGCCCGATATTCTGGACAAGCACGATGCGGATGCCGGTCAGGATCACCGGCAGCGACAGCGGAAACTCGATCTGGAAGAGCCGCTGCCGATCCGTCATGCCGATGCCGCGGGCCGCGTCATTGGCCTCGCGCGGCACGCCGGCAAGCCCGACGACCGTGTTGGCAACCACCGGCAGCAGCGAATAGAGAAAGAGCGCGACGAAGGCCGGCGCGGTTCCTATGCCTCGAATGCCGATTTCCGCAGCACCCGGCACCGTCGCTGCAATCCATGCCAGGGGGCCGATGAGGATGCCGAACAGTGCAATCGACGGTATCGTCTGGATAAGGTTCAAGGTGTTGAGCACGCCGGCCCGAAGAGCGGCCACCCGGTGACACAGGATGCCGAGCGGCAGGCCCACCGCGGCGGCCACGACGAGCGAACCAAGCGCCAGCCTCACATGCTGGCCAGCCTCGCTCCAGAAGACATCGGTGCGGCCAGCATACTCCTTCATGATCGATAGTCCGTTCCAGCTCCCTGACAACAGGATGGCGCCAACGCCACCGGCCGTAAGGACAAGGAACAAGACCCGCATCCACGGCGGCGGCTTCAGTCGCGTGATCGCATCGGCCGCCAGAAGCATGAAGGCGAACAGGAGTAGCCAGAAGCCGGAGGCCGGCGAGACGCGGGCATAGGTATTGCCGGCCGGTGTGAGGAAACTCGCAGCAGATCCGATCGCAAGCGCCAGGGCCACAAGCGCCGCAAACGCGGCAACCAGCTTGAGCCATGGCGACGTCCGGAACAGAGAAGCAGCCGCAGCAAGGAACAATACGACAATCAACCCCCATCCCGCCCAGGCCGGCAGAGCGGCAAGGATCATCTTTGCCTCCCCCTGCACGATACGGTTGGGCTTGAGCACCGCGAAGGATGCGTCCAATGCTCCATAGGCAACAAGAAGAGCAATAACGATGCCGAGCTTGTCGAACCGAATCTTCAAACCGCTCCCCTGCCTCGCGACTGATAAGAGCCGTGCCCGGCCCATGTTGGTACGAAATCCGGCCGAAAAGGAACTACTTGAGGAAACCGTTCTTCTTCAGGAAGTCCTCGGCAACCGCCTTGGCGGGCTCGCCACCCACCTGCACGCGGCCATTGAGGTCCTGCAGGGTGACCAGGTCGAGCTTTTCGAAGACGGGTTTCAGCAGGGTCTCGATATCGGGATGCTGCTTCAGCACCGTTTCTCGGATGATCGGCGCCGGCTGGTAAACGGGCTGCACACCCTTGTCGTCTTCGAGGACCACAAGGCCGGACGGCGCAATGCCGCCATCGGTGCCATAGACCATGGCGGCATTCGCGCCGTTGGTCTGGTTCGCCGCCGCCGCGATCGTCGCGGCCGTATCACCTCCCGAAAGGGTGATGAGCTGTTCCGGCTCCAGCTTGAATCCATAGGTCGTCTGGAAGGCCGGCAGCGCCGCGGCCGAATTGACGAATTCGGAAGAGGCGGCGAGCACGATCTTGCCGCCATCTGCAACATACTTGCCGAAATCCGTGAGGGTCTTCAGGTTATTGGCCGCGGCGACATCCTCACGGATCGCGATCGCCCAGGTATTGTTGGCCGAAGACGGCGTCAGCCAGACGATCTTGTTGGCATCGTAATCCAGCTTCTTGACCGCTTCATAAGCCTTCTGGGGATCTTTCCAGACTGGATCGTCACTCTTTTCGAAGAAAAAGGCACCATTGCCCGTATATTCGGGATAGATGTCGATCTCGCCAGCCGCAATCGCCTTGCGAACGACGGGCGTGGCGCCAAGCTGGATACGATCGGTGGTCTCGATGTTGTTGGCCTTCAGCACGGCAAGGATGATATTGCCGAGCACACCGCCTTCCGTATCGATCTTCGAGGAAACGACAACCTGCGCCTGAGCCAGGCTGGCCGAAACACCAAGCGCAAGGGCAATACCCAACAGTTGCTTTTTCAGGGACATGACAAATTTCCTCCAGATCGCGAGCCTATGCTCGCATCGAATTTAGATACAGAAAAGAGTTCAAGTCGTCCCTATGTAGGGTCGACGTGGCAATCTGCGAGTTTCGGATCGTGGGGAAAAGCGATTTTTTCCACTATGCGCTGAACGGCAGAAACCGAAGTGCGGTTACCCAAACTGGATACGGCGCGCTCCGGAAGCTGGCAGTGTCCGCCAACAAAAAGGGGCCAATCTTGAGTTTTCGTCCGCCGCACTCGTTTAAAGCATCACCCGAGACCGGTTTCAACGTGCTGGAATACGAGCTGGCATCCGAACGCGCCGACGCGCTTGGCCGCCATGGGCGCAAGGTGGAGGCAGCTCTTGCGGCGCTGGCAGCCTGGAAATCCGAACAGCCAGCGTGTATCGACCGGGAGGCCCTCGTCGACAAGGCCTCAGATGCTGTCTGGGCCTTCTTCATCCAGCGGGAAATCTGCGGCCTACGGAACAACAGGGATGTCATCTCGAGGTACGGAATCTCGAATGAAGTCCTCGCGCGGCTCGGCGCCGTCCGCAAGTAAGCGAACGGCGCCGGAAAGGACGGGCCTCGATTTAATGGCCTAGAAGTCCATTCCGCCGGGGGGCATTGCAGGAGCGGTAGTTTCCTTCCTCGGCTTCTCGGCGATCATGGCTTCGGTCGTCACCAGCAGACCGGCGATGGACGCGGCGTCCTGGAGCGCTGCCCGGACGACCTTGACCGGATCGATGACCCCCATGGCATAGAGATCGCCATATTCGTTGGTCTGAGCATTCCAGCCATAGGAGAATTCGGTCTTCTCCCTGAGCTTGCCGACGACGATGGAACCTTCGGCGCCTGCGTTTTCGGCAATCTGACGAACCGGTGCCTCGATCGCCCTGCGAACAATATCGATGCCCACCCGCTGGTCGTCATTGGCCGTCTTGATACTGTCGAGAGACTTGATCGCGCGCAGCAAGGCAACACCACCGCCGGGAAGGATGCCTTCCTCGACGGCGGCGCGAGTTGCATGCAACGCGTCATCGACGCGGTCCTTCCGTTCCTTCACCTCGACTTCCGTCGAACCGCCGACGCGGATGACGGCAACGCCGCCAGCGAGCTTGGCAAGACGTTCCTGCAGCTTTTCGCGGT
>NZ_JBEAAL010000101.1:0-653 GCF_040066075.1 Neorhizobium phenanthreniclasticum | reverse complement strand
CGCAAGAGCGGCGCCGTGCATGCGGTCGAGAAGGTCTCCTTCAACCTGTTCGAGGGCGAGACGCTGTCGCTCGTCGGCGAATCGGGCTGCGGCAAGTCCACGACCGGCCGCTCGGTCACCCGCCTCATCACGCCGACCAGTGGCGACGTCACGCTCGACGGCTACGAGGTGATGAAGCTCGACCAGTCGACGCTGAGGCAGATGCGGCGGTCGATCCAGATGGTGTTCCAGGACCCGTTCGCCTCATTGAACCCGCGCATGAGCGTCGGCTCGGCGGTGATGGAGCCGTTCATCGAGCACAGTCTCGGTACCAAGCAGCAGGCGCGCGACAAGGCGGCGAGCCTGATGGAGAAGGTGGGCCTGTCCGCCGACATGATGCGGCGTTTTCCGCACGAGTTCTCGGGCGGCCAGCGGCAGCGCGTGGCGATCGCCCGCGCCCTGATGCTCGACCCGAAGGTGATCGTCGCCGACGAGGCGGTGTCGGCGCTCGACGTGTCGATCAAGGCGCAGGTCTGCAACCTTTTGCTCGACCTGCAGCAGAGCCTCAACCTCGCCTTCCTGTTCATCTCCCACGACATGGCGGTGGTGGAACGGGTGAGCCACCGGGTGGCGGTGATGTATCTCGGCGAGATCGTCGAGATCGGCCCGCGGGC
>NZ_JBEAAL010000100.1:0-670 GCF_040066075.1 Neorhizobium phenanthreniclasticum | reverse complement strand
GAAGTTTGGCGTCCGTTTTTCGATGAAGGCGGTGATGCCTTCCTGCGCGTCCTTTGACTGGAAGGCGAGGGTTGAGATCTCGGCTTCGATCTTCAACCCGTCTTGCAATGTGGTCGACAGAGCACGCTGGACGGCCTCCCGCGCATAACCGAGGGCAACCAGGCTGAATTTGGAAAACTCACGGGCGAAGGCAAAGGCTTCCGCCAGGCGGTTGTCCTCGCTGACGAGACGATGGATGAGACCGATGGCCTGCGCCTCTTCCGCGCGAACGGTTCGCCCGGTCATGATCATCTCCAACGCTCTCGCCTCGCCGACGATGCGCGGTAGACGCTGCGTGCCGCCGTAGCCGGGCATCAGGCCGAGCTTGATTTCCGGAAGTGCAACGGCTGCGCGCGGCGTCGCCAGCCGGAAGGTGGAGGCGAGCGCGAGTTCGAGGCCACCGCCGAAGGCATAACCGTTGATCAGCGCAACCGAGGGAACACGCAGTTGGTCAAGCTTGGCAAAAGTCGACTGGCCGCGCTCGGCCTTGCGCTTCTTCGAGATGAGATCGATACCGACCATCTCCTTGACGTCAGCGCCCGCGCAGAAGGCCTTTTCACCCGCTCCCGTAATGATGAGCGCACGCACATCCATCCGCTCGACCGCGTCGATCGCATCCGATATCTCGCCG
>NZ_JBEAAL010000099.1:0-711 GCF_040066075.1 Neorhizobium phenanthreniclasticum | reverse complement strand
CCTTCGTCAGGATGTAGGCTTCCGCCTTGAACTTCTTGTGCGGCTTCACAGAACCCGGCTTGCACAGAATCTGGCCGCGCTCGACGCCGTTGCGGTCGACACCACGCAGCAGCGCGCCGATGTTGTCACCGGCCTGGCCCTGATCGAGCAGCTTGCGGAACATCTCGACGCCCGTGCAGGTCGTCTTCGTCGTCGGACGGATGCCGACGATCTCGACTTCCTCACCGACCTTGATGATGCCACGCTCGACGCGGCCCGTCACAACCGTACCGCGGCCCGAGATCGAGAACACGTCTTCGATCGGCATCAGGAACGGCTGGTCGATCGGACGCTCCGGCGTCGGGATGTATGCGTCAACCGCAGCCATCAGCTCGCGGATCGCATCTTCGCCGATCTTCTTGTCGCTGTCTTCAAGCGCAGCAAGCGCCGAACCCTTGATGATCGGGATGTCGTCGCCCGGGAAGTCGTAGGACGACAGAAGTTCGCGAACTTCCAGCTCGACCAGCTCGAGAAGCTCGGCGTCGTCAACCTGGTCGACCTTGTTCAGGAACACAACGATCGCCGGAACGCCGACCTGGCGGGCCAGCAGGATGTGTTCGCGCGTCTGCGGCATCGGGCCGTCGGCAGCCGAAACAACCAGGATCGCGCCGTCCATCTGCGCAGCACCCGTGATCATGTTCTTAACATAGTCGGCGTGGCCGGGGCAGTCGA
>NZ_JBEAAL010000098.1:0-711 GCF_040066075.1 Neorhizobium phenanthreniclasticum | reverse complement strand
CCTTCGTCAGGATGTAGGCTTCCGCCTTGAACTTCTTGTGCGGCTTCACAGAACCCGGCTTGCACAGAATCTGGCCGCGCTCGACGCCGTTGCGGTCGACACCACGCAGCAGCGCGCCGATGTTGTCGCCGGCCTGGCCCTGGTCGAGCAGCTTGCGGAACATTTCAACGCCCGTGCAGGTCGTCTTCGTCGTCGGACGGATGCCGACGATCTCGACTTCCTCGCCGACCTTGATGATGCCACGCTCGACGCGGCCCGTCACAACCGTACCGCGGCCCGAGATCGAGAACACGTCTTCGATCGGCATCAGGAACGGCTGGTCGATCGGGCGCTCCGGCGTCGGAATGTAGGCGTCAACCGCAGCCATCAGCTCGCGGATCGCGTCTTCGCCGATCTTCTTGTCGCTGTCTTCAAGCGCAGCAAGCGCCGAACCCTTGATGATCGGGATGTCGTCGCCCGGGAAGTCGTAGGACGACAGAAGTTCACGAACTTCCAGCTCGACCAGCTCGAGAAGCTCGGCGTCGTCAACCTGGTCGACCTTGTTCAGGAACACGACGATCGCCGGAACGCCGACCTGGCGGGCGAGCAGGATGTGTTCGCGCGTCTGCGGCATCGGGCCGTCGGCAGCCGAAACAACCAGGATCGCGCCGTCCATCTGCGCAGCACCCGTGATCATGTTCTTAACATAGTCGGCGTGGCCGGGGCAGTCGA
>NZ_JBEAAL010000097.1:0-723 GCF_040066075.1 Neorhizobium phenanthreniclasticum | reverse complement strand
AACGTAAAGTGCGATATCATCGACCACGGCTCGTCTCCTATGTTTGAGGCTCTGGCTCTGCAGCTAACCCTCGTTCTGAACATAATGCGAGACGAGCCACCCTGTCGGCCAAGGACATGGGGTCTCATCCTGGGTGCTGGGATGGAGGCCAGCATCGATGACGCGACCCTATTCGAATGATCTTCCTAAACGCGTGGCTGCAGTTGCGGGCGGTCAGAGCTGTCGGGTCGTCGCGAAGCGGTTCGACATCGCCGTCTCCTCAGTGGTGAAGTGGTCGCAGCGCCATCGGGTGACCGGCAGCGACTCGCCCGGCAAGATGGGCGGCCATCGCCGGCGGGTGCTGGAGTCGCATCGCGCCTTCATTGTCGAGCGGATCGAGCAGACCTCGCACCTGCCGCTGCATCGGCCGAAGGACGAACTGGCCGCCCGCGGCGTGGCCGTCCCCCATAATGCCATTTGGCAGTTCATGCGCCGTGAAGGTCTGAGCTTCAAAAAGAACGCTGTTCGTCCTTGAGCAGGGCCGAGCCGACATTGCCCGGAACAGACAGCGCTGGAAGACTTGGCAAGCCTGCTTCGATCCGAAGCGGCTCGTCTTTATCGACGAGAGTGTGCTGCAGAGCAGCGGAAGGAGTTCGACATGAACTGAGACCGTAGCGTAAAGCTGCGTGAATGATGGGGGACGGCCCTCCGGGATCGGCTTTCAGGAGCAGGTCTCAAACCAGT
>NZ_JBEAAL010000096.1:0-747 GCF_040066075.1 Neorhizobium phenanthreniclasticum | reverse complement strand
TTAGTGCGGGCCGCCCGAGCGTGTGTTCGTGTCGCGGATCTGGCGGGGCGAACAGACTGGCGTCCAGACGCAGGCGTGTAATGAGGGTGGCCCTATCGGGCAGCGCCGCCGCCAATGTATGGACAGCAAAACTGCTGTCACCGACAAAGATGATATCGCATCCTGGCAGCCAGCGGCAGAGCTGCAACACGCCCTGTCTTGCCCAATCCGTCAGCAGCTTATGATTTCGTCCTCTGTTTTTATCGTAGCGCTCCGAGGGGCATAAAAGCGTCAAGACTGGTAGGGCCTTGATGCATTTGGCCCATGGGATCGGGGCAAGAACCATGAAGCTCAACCAGCGCAAACCGCTGGCTTTGACGAAGTGACCGTGACTGGAGCGCACCGGATCGCGATAAATGCCACGGGCGGCAATCTTTGGTCCCCATCGGCGCTCGATGGTGTCGTCCATGCCGATCACAATGGGACCATCGGGTACGAGGCTGGCGACAACGATCGACAGCAGACGGGCCGCCAGAGTACGCGGGTTCCAACGCGCCCGATTAAGGAGCTGATGGTAGAGGGAAAAATTGCCAGCCTCGGCGCGGCCGGTGATCCGCAAACAGGCCGTCACTGTCCGTTTGCCTGGAGACAGGATCGCACCCATCACTAGGACCAGCAGATGGTCCCAACTGGGCGCCGTGAACCAGGGACGAAACGACGACAGCCACTGGCGAAGGATGTGCGGAACAGGATCACCCGACCCGACGC
>NZ_JBEAAL010000095.1:0-769 GCF_040066075.1 Neorhizobium phenanthreniclasticum | reverse complement strand
CGCCGGCCGTACACGAGGCCGCCACCATGCCCTCGGCGCAGGCCACCAGTTCCTCGCCGTTCAGCAGATAGACGTCATTGGCATCGAAATAGGGATAGCCATAACCCGGACTTGCCCGCTCGATCACATCGAAACCGTCGAGCCCCCAGGCATAGCCCAGCCAGCCCTGGTAAAGGCCGCCCAGCCTCGTCTTGCGGGCAGAACTGTAGGAAAGCGCGATCTTCGGCTCCAGGCCGCGAAAGGCAGGGACGTCGATGGCAATCTTCTGGGTGAAGAAGCCGTTGCCGCCGATCTCCGGCACCGATGGCCTTTCCGGCGCGTTGACCGCCGGTGCTTCCTGGCTGGTTGCCGCCGCCGCCATCGCCGTCATCGCCTGCGGTTCTGCGGCATTCTCGTCCGTCGCCTCGGCATCCGCCTTGTCAGCCTGCGGCTCTTCGCCTTCGCCGTCATCATCGGCCGGCTTGCCGAGCGCCGTGCCGTTCGCCTGACCGGCCTCGTCCTGACCGCCGACGCCCTTGCCGTTGGCGCCCGAGCCCTGGCCGATCGCCTGGGCCCGGTCCACCGCCCGATCGTCGGAAGAAACGCCGGAGCCATCCGGCTGCACGACCTGACCGCCCGAAGCGCCGGCAGATCCACCCTGCCCCGCCTCCACGGAACTCCCGCCGAGACCACCGTTGCCGAAGCCACTCCCGCCACTGCCGAAGCCGCCGCCCGCCGGCCCCTGTTCGCCGGCAAACGCAACACCGCCGAACATCCCATCCCGCAGCAC
>NZ_JBEAAL010000010.1:0-75247 GCF_040066075.1 Neorhizobium phenanthreniclasticum | reverse complement strand
TGAGAAAATCGGATTGATCCAAAAGCAACCAGGTGTCGCGCGCAGCATCCAACTGCTCGTCCCCCCGCAAGACCTGCCAATTCTGGGCATAGAACAACCCGTCATAATCTCTGAGACGTCACACTAGTAGAGCTTTCGCATTCTGCGCTGGAGCGGGCTTGACCGATGCTCCGCTAGGCATGATTTTGAACGGAAGACGAATACGAGGGCGTAGGTTCTGGATCTGCAGATCGACTAGAACAAGCGACGGAGACAATGGATACAGGTGTTCCCGTGACTGATAGCGAGGCCGTCGGCCATCTTCCGGAGCGCAAGCAGCGGGAGCTTTCGCGCGCCTTGAAAATCATCTTCGAGGAATTCGAGGCGGCTCAGCAGTCGAAGCTTTCCGAAAAGCAGAATGCCGGGCGGATCTTGAAGGTCATTCTCTTCGGTTCCTATAGCCGCGGCGACTGGGTGGAAGATCGCAAGAGCGGTTACAGGTCCGATTTCGATATCCTCGTTGTCGTCAACCTGAAGAGCGTCGGGGAAGACAATGATCTCTGGCACGACGTGTCCGATCATTTCCTGCGCGAATTGACGATCACCAAGGAAATCGAGACGCCGGTCAACATCATCGTTCACACGCTGCAGGACGTGAACGACCAGCTGGCACGCGGACGGCCATTCTTTATCGACATCATCCGCGACGGCATCATGCTCCATGAAAAGGAAGGCCATCCCTTCGTGGCACCGAAGCCGCTGGATCAGGAAGATGCGAAGATAGAAGCAAGGGGATATTTCGATCATTGGTATCCAAGTGCGGACGCTTTTAAAGCATCGGCAGAATTTTTACTGCAAAGAGGCAATGTGAATGAGGCCACCTTCAATTTCCACCAAGCCGCTGAACGCCTCTATCACTGCGCGCTACTTGTCCTGACCCTCTACTCGCCTAAGTCGCATCGCCTGAAATTCCTACGCTCTTCGGCCGAGCGGATCGACCCGCGACTGATCGAGGCATGGCCGCGAGACACCAAATTCGCCCGCCGCTGTTTCGAACGGCTCGATCGCGCCTACGTAGCTGCGCGATATTCGCCGCATTTCGAGATAACAGAAGAAGAGCTTTGCTGGATCATCGAACGCATAGAGGTGCTTCAAAAATTGGTTCGCCTCATCTGCGAAGAACGTCTCGCAAGGCATTCATGATCTGCCAGATCCGCGGAAAGTCCGACGCCAGCCTCTCGCGGCGTCCGCAGTGCATGCGTAATCGGCCGGTGAGATTCCTATCATCGGCTGGCCGCTATGCCACGCCTAGTTCCCTTAAAACGCAGAGAGCCGCCGTTCGGTCGTCAAGAGCCGCTCGAAGGCGGCCTCGTGTTTTTCGACGGGCGGAGGATTGCAGTGCTTTTGAGCGAACGTTCCATCGATGCGCGGTTTTGCGACCCCATCGCCTTCGCGCTCTCGGAGCGGTCATTGGTACCGTTAATGCCAGAGCCCGAGAATGGTACGTCTTTAATTGTATATTAATCGTGTAGCGATCGTTTCTGGCGGGTTGCTCTCCGCTCATTGCCGCGAGCAAATCGGCATGTTTATTAAATTTTTAGCAACGGCATTCTTCGCCCATTCCAGACTATTGCGTTAAATGGATTTCCTCAATGATTTCCTTTGTCGTTCGATTGAAGAGGCGCGCTCATTTTATAGTGAGGCGGCGGGACGCCGAAGGACGCGGAGAATTCATTGGCACCGGTGTCCGCCGGAGGAGGCAGGCACGTCAGCGACTGGGGATTTTGATCGCAGGTTTTTCGGTCGTCTTCTTCCTCATTGGCGCTCGGCTTGTCCAATATGGTATCGCTGATCCCCCAACCACCAGTTCGCTCGGCAGCCCTACTGTGGTTGCATCACGCCCCGACATAGTCGATCGCAACGGCGCACTTCTGGCGACTGACGTCAACATGGTGTCGCTTTATGCGGACCCGCGGCGCATCGTCGATGCGGACGAGGTCGTGGAGAAGCTCGCGCAGGTTATTCCGAACCTGGATTGGGGCGAAACACACAAACGGCTGCGTTCGGGGACTGCCTTCCAGTGGTTGAAGCGGCAGCTGACGCCTCGGCAACAGGCGGCTGTTCTCGCGCTCGGCATTCCCGGCGTCGGTTTTCGTCCGGAGAAGCGGCGCTTTTACCCCGGCGGTGCTACCGCATCGCATATCGTGGGCCATGTGAACGTTGACAATCAAGGTCTCGCCGGAATGGAGCGTCACCTGGACCAGCAAGGCTTGTCGGATCTCCGCGCGGCCGGAATGACAGGCGATACGCCGCTGGAGCCCGTTAGACTTTCGATCGACATTCGTGTCCAGAACATCGTGCGTGAGGTGGTCGCAACTGCGATGACCACCTACAAGGCCGAAGCCGCCGGTGCGGTCATTCTCGATGTCGACACGGGTGAAGTGCTCGCGATGGCCTCGGTGCCCGACTACGATCCGAACGAACCGTCGCGAACGCTTCCTGATGGAAACGTGGACAAAGAATACGAAAAGGGCTGGTTCAATCGGGTGAGCAATGCGACCTATGAGATGGGCTCGACATTCAAGAGCTTCACTTTGGCGATGGGACTAGACGAAGAGAAGATAACCTTGAATTCCGTTGTCGACGCATCCCGACCGATCCGAATGGGCGGCTTCACGATCAGGGATTTCAAGGGCAAGAACCGGGCACTGACAATCCCGGAAGTCTTCCAGTATTCATCAAACATCGGTACGGCCGCAATTGCCGATATGGTCGGCATCGAAGGGCATCAGCAATTTCTGGCAAAGCTCGGGCTCCTGTCAAAGATGGAAACCGAAATGCCTGGTGTCGCAACGCCGACCCAGCCGCGCACATGGAAGAAAATCAACTCCGTGACGATCTCGTTCGGCCATGGCGTGGCGACCACGCCGTTGCAGACGGCGGTCGCCGCCGCTTCATTGATCAACGGCGGAAGTCTTGTCCCTCCGACATTTCTTCGCCGCAGTCGCGAGCAGGCGAAACTGCTGTCGCGTACCGTCATAAAGGACAAAACCAGTGCGGACATGCGTCATCTTTACACCTGGAATGGCCTGAAAGGCTCCGGCCGGAGCGCCCAAGTCGAAGGATTCAACGTGGGCGGCAAAACGGGCACCGCCGACAAGGTGATCAACGGGCGGTACGCGAACGATATCAACTTCAATGCATTCGTCGCAGCATTTCCGATGGACAGGCCGAAATATGTGGTGCTTTCGATCATCGACGCTCCGAAGACAGGTGAACATGGCGGCCGAACGGCAGCATCCACCGCCGCGCCTATGATCAAGTCGATTATCAGCCGCGCTGCGCCTCTTCTCGGCGTGCAGCCTCGTTTTGGTTCCCCAAACGCAAGATACTCTTTGTCGGACTACTGAATTCTTTAATCCTACAACGGAAGATTTGCTCCGACATGACGAGTGTCCACTTATAGCCCCGTACGGCGGTCGGTAATGCCCCCTTTTCGGTGACAGAGGCAGGTGTTCGCTCTGCCGAAGCAGACATCGCGTTGGTTTTGAGGCGATGGCATCTGTGGGCCAGTTGTCAGGTCCGGCACGTTGGCCGTTGGCGGCATTCTGCCCTTCCCAGTCTGAATTGTGTCGTTTGCGCATCACCTTCCGCCAGGTTGTGGTGACCGCTTGGCAATACCGAATTGCTCGGGTATAAACCGCTCACCGCTTAGGATCGAACAAAGGGAGGCGTTGGAATGACAGTATCGATCGTCGAAAACCTCCCGTGCGGAATGACCCGACACTAGGTCATTTCCATTCGCGGCCCTCCTCGGGCGCGACCAGCGGTTTTCTCTTTTGTCACAGCCCGATTGATTTCACGGGATTATTTCGTCTCCCGCATGGGCTGTGTACCTCTCAACTCTCGATTTGAGGACCGGCGCCGACACGGGCCGGGCTGAAGTCAATGACTCGCAAGAAGCTCGATTTTCGTGCCGACGCCTATCGCCAGGTGCTCGGCTTTGTTTTTCATCATTGGAGCTATCGACCTGTTTTCGTGGGCGCCATCATCGTGTTGGTGATCGCAAGCACGCTGACCGAAGTCATGGTGCCAGTATTTTCCGGCCAGATCGTCGATGCCATTGCCGGCGGCAATGGAGCCGATCGTGCGCTCAGCGCCTTCGTCATCGTTGTCGTGCTGGGCCTGACCAGCGTGGCGCTGCGCTGGTTAATCTTCATCGGCATTATCCGGCTGACGTTGCGCACCATGGCAGATGTGGTCAACAACGGCTTTTACAGGGTGCAGCGGTTCTCGACCGACTGGCACGCCAACAGCTTTGCCGGCTCGACAGTTCGCAAGATCACCCGCGGCATGTGGGCGCTCGACTCGCTTAACGATCTGCTGCTGGTCGCCCTGCTGCCGTCCATCGTCATGCTGGTCGGCGCGAGTATCGTACTCGGCAGCTATTGGCCGATCATGGGTCTGGTCGTGGGGGCGGGCTCGTTCATCTATGTCTGCGTCACCGTGGCGCTTTCCATGGGGTTCGTTTCGCCGGCCGCAAGACTTGCCAACGCCTGGGACACCAAGCTCGGCGGTGCGCTGGCGGACGCCATCAGCTGCAATGCGGTGGTCAAGGCCTTCGGCGCCGAGAAGCGCGAAGAGACGCGGCTGAGCCAGGTGCTGGCCAGATGGGACAGTCGCACACGGCGGACATGGAAGCGCGGCACTACGAGCGGCACGATCCAGGGTTTAATGATGGTCACAATGCAGGCGGGCATTTTGGGAACGGGCCTGATCATGTGGCGGCAGGGGCTGGCCACACCCGGTGACATCACGTTCGTGCTGGCAATGTTCTTCGTTCTGCAGGGTTATCTTCGCAATGTCGGTCAGGACATCCGTAACCTGCAGCGGGCCGTCAACGACATGGAAGAACTGGTGCTGCTCGACAAGATGCCGCTCGGCATTGAGGACAAGCCGCACGCCGTGCCGATCGAGATTGGCGCGGGCGAGATTGTCTTCGATCGCGTCACCTTTCAATACGGCGCTCATCCCAACCCTCTATACGAGGACTTTTCCGTCACCATCAAACCGGGCGAGCGCGTCGGTCTGGTGGGGCATTCGGGCTCGGGTAAGTCAACCTTCGTCAAGCTCATTCAGCGTCTCTATGACGTGAACTCGGGCTCGATTCGTATCGATGGACAGGATGTCGCCGAGGTCTTGCAATCGAGTCTGCGCGGGCAGATCGCCATCGTGCAGCAGGAGCCCATCCTGTTCCACCGGACGCTGGCGGAAAACATCGCCTATGGCAGGCCGAATGCTTCGCGGCGCGAAATCGAAAAGGCTGCGAAACAGGCCAATGCGCACGAGTTCATTATGGACCTTCCCAAGGGCTATGAGACGATGGTCGGCGAACGTGGCGTCAAGCTATCGGGCGGCGAGCGTCAGCGTGTCGCCATCGCCCGCGCCTTCCTGGCCGACGCACCGGTGCTGATCCTGGACGAGGCGACCTCGAGCCTTGATAGCGAGAGCGAGGTGCAGATCCAGCAGGCCATGGAACGTCTGATGGACGGCCGCACAACGCTGGTAATCGCCCATCGTCTCTCCACGGTGCGGGCGCTGGACCGGCTGCTGGTCTTCGATAAAGGCAAGATTGTCGAAGAAGGCGACCATCAGGCACTGATCCGGCTCAACAAGGGGATCTATCGCCGGTTGTTCGAGCGGCAGGCGCTGGAACTGACCAAGGGGTTGGTGGCGTAGGCCGACATCTCAACAAACGAAACGCCAGGGCCGACTCATCTGGCGTTTCCAACGCGCGACGGCAGGATTGCGCCCTCTGAGCGGACGACACTCCCCTCAACCACTTTAGGCCTACCTCAGCCGGAAACGCCCGCTTTCCACTGCCTGACGGATGGAATCGCAAGTTTCGTCAGCGCTCATGCCTGCGACCGACAGCGAATGGCCTTCCAATACGTCCAAATTCGCGAACTGCTGGTGGAGCGCGGAAATTGGAATGGGATCAGAAAGGGAGGCGCCGCCTCGTTGGCGGCATCGTCTGATTGCCTCCTCCAGATCCGGACGAAGGACGATATAGTGCAGGACCGCTCCGATATTTCGGAACGCGTCTAAAAACCAGGGCCCAATGATGCCATCCACCAGCACGAAGTAGCCGCCCTTCGCATAGCGGGCGGCCGCCCCGGCCAGCACATCGATCACTGTTGCATTCTGGGCATGGGCCTCGGGATGCCACGGTGGAATCGAGCCTGCCTTGATGAAATGCCAGAAGTCGTCCGAATGCAGGTGGACCTTCGGGCCGCCGGGCAGTTGCGCGATGCTGTTTGCCGCGGTCGTTTTGCCTGAACCAGGTGTTCCAGTCAGGATAAGAATTTCTCCGGATATGAACATCTCACGCTCGTGGTCTGGTCTTTTAGCAGCATGGGACGGCTTTGTACGCGAACATGCCGCTGCGCCCGACTTTACCATGCAAAGAGACTCGCAGAGAATTATTGCCGTTGACAAATTTTAAGCCTAAAGGATTATACCGCAATAAACATGTCCAGTGGGTGAACCTGTTATGATCGGCGCTCGGTTCAGAGCGGCGCTGAGTGGAGTTATAGCGTTCGCCGGGGCGATCGCAGCACTCTGCTTCGGCTTGCTCGCTCTTTCAGTTATCCTAGACGTTCTCGGACGCAATCTCGGCCTTTTGAGTTGGCCGTGGCTTAACGAGGTCACCGAATATCTCATCACAGTCGGCACCTTCGCGGGAGCGCCCTGGGTGCTGCATCACAGTGGGCATGTGAATGTGGACGTCCTGCTGCGGGTCGTGAGCAAGGACACAGCGTCGGCGATGGTCAAGATCTGCTTCTTAGTCGGAATCGTCATCTCGCTCGGCCTCACCTGGCTCGCCGTCGCCACTCTTCTCGACAGTTATAAGGCCGGCGCCTTGGTCTTCAAAACCCTCGTTTTCCCGGAATGGTATCTCATGCTGCCGGTGATTTGGTGCTTTGGCCTCTGCGGTCTGGAGTTCCTTGCGAAGCTGCTGCAAGCAGGAGAAACCGCATGATCTGGTGGCAGACACTTCTTCTACTGATTGGCCTACTTGCTCTACAATTTGCCATCGGTACACCGGTTGCATTCGCATTTCTCGGCGCAAACCTCGTGGGTGCATGGATATTCCTGGGCGGCGAAGCCGGCCTGATGCAATTGACGCGCAATGCCTCGCTCGCAGTGAACTCCTTTGCGCTTGCCCCGATTCCACTCTTCATTTTGATGGGCGAGCTGCTTTTCCATACGGGTCTTGCCTATAGGGCGATCGATGCGGTGGAGAAGCTACTCGTCAGACTTCCCGCGCGTTTGTCTTGCGTCTCCGTCGTGGGCGGAACGGCATTCGCTGCACTTTCCGGTTCTTCGATTGCCAATACAGCGATGCTGGGCGGTACGCTGTCGCAGGAAATGATCAAGCGCGGCTATTCGACCACGCTTGCCCTCGGGCCGACGATGGCAGTGGGCGGTATCGCCGTCCTTATTCCGCCGTCGGCGCTCGCGGTCATGCTAGGATCGCTCTCGGGCATTTCCATATCCCAATTGCTGATCGGTGGGATCATGCCCGGCCTCCTGATGGCGGTGTCGTTCCTGGCCTTCGTCATCATCGTGGCACAGATGGTCCCATCTTCGGCGCCGCGCGAAGATGTCAGAACGATCCCTCCGCTTAAAGAGCGGATCATGCCGTTCGTGCGTGATGTCCTGCCGCTCTCGGGCATTTTCATTGCCGTTGTAGGCGGAATGCTTGCCGGTATCGCAACGCCCACGGAATCGGCGGCGCTGGGCTCGGCGGCCGCCTTGATCGCTACGATGGGCTATCGCACCCTGACCCCGGCGAACTTCATCAAGTCGATGGTCGAAACGACCAAGGTTTCCATCTCGATCCTGTTCATCATCGTGGCGTCGACGACGTTCTCGCAGATTCTATCCTTTTCTGGGGCAACCACCGGCTTCATCGGGCTGATCGAAGCTTTCGACCCAAGACCCGCCATTTTAGTGGCGATGATGCTGCTCATCATCCTGATCCTTGGCTGCTTCATAGACCAGATCTCGATCATGATGATTACGCTTCCTTTCTTCATGCCGCTGGCGCAAGCGGCGGGCGTCGAGCCGGTCTGGCTCGGCTTGATGATGCTGGTGGCCATTGAGCTTGGATTGCTGACGCCACCATTCGGCATTCTGCTGATGGTGATGCAGGGCGTTAGCCGCGATACGGCGCTCCCCAAGATCTACCGTGCTGCCGCTCCTTTTATCCTTATCGAACTCGTCATTCTGGCACTTATGTTCATGGCGCCGGACCTGACGCTTTTGCTGCCCAATCTCCTCAAATAGAAAACAAGGGGACCCTCCATGAGAAAACGCGCACTGTCCGCTCTCTTTGCAATGATGGCCACTCTGAGCGCCGCCGTGCCCGCCGCGGCAGACGAGGTCGTGCTCCGTGCTATCTCCGCTTTTCAGAAGGGCACGACTTTTTTCACGCCTTTCGACGCCTTTGTTAAGAGCGTGAATGAGAACGGGAAGGGCAAAGTTCGCATCAACCTGGTTGGCGGTCCGGATGCCATGCCTCCCTTCGAGGTTGGCAACGCGCTTCGCGGCGGCGTAATCGACCTTGCCAACACGACTGCCGTCTATCACGCAAATCTGGTTCCGGAAGGTCTGGCGATGACGCTGACGGATCTGTCCATGGCCGACTTGCGTTCAAACGGCGGCTACGCCCTGCTGGACGAGATCCATATGAAAAAGGCCAATATCCACTGGTTGGGCCGGCTGGTTCAGAACATGAACTACCATATCTACATGTCGAAATATCCTGACAATCTGGAGTTCAAGGGTCTGAAGATCCGCTCGGCGCCGACCTACAAAGCCTTCTTTGATGGCCTTGGGATCGCTCCGATGCAAACGGCGGCCGGCGAAGTCTTCACCGCACTGGAGCGCGGCACGATTGATGGTTACGCTTGGCCGTCCGTCGGCGTGTTCGATCTCGGCTGGCAGGAGAAGACAGCAGCGCGTATTGATCCGGGCTTCTATCAGGTCGAGACGGGTATCTATATCAGCGGCAACACCTGGAAGAAGCTGACCGCCGAGCAGAGGGCAGTTCTTGAGGAGGAAATGCTCAAGGCGGAAGCCGCGTCCGCTGCATACAGGGATATGGCGAAGGAAGAATTCAAGCGCCAAGAAAAGGCTGGAATTCGCACGTTCGCGCTCGACGAAACCAAAGCCAAAGCTTTCACCGACATGGCCCAGGAAGAGGGGTGGAAGCCCGTCGTCGCCGCCAGCCCCGTTGAGGGCGCCAAGCTGCGTGAGTTGTTCGCCAAGTAAGCGAACGCCCAGAAAAAAGGACGAGACATCGTTAATGCTCTCGTCCGGTAGCTGGATTGCTTTGAAAGGCAAGCCTCAGCTTCTCGGAAACACCGCCAGGCATAGGAAGGCAAGGGCTGCCGCGAGGCAGCTTGCCATAGCGAGCGGCCACCAACCCAAACTGAGGAAGGAGGCTGTGGCAGCGGTACCCGCTGCCGTGAAACCGAGAATCGCCGCCACGACCAATGCGGCGCCGCGAGAATGATCGCCCTTCGAGGCAAGGATGGCTTGATGGAAGCCGATCGGCCCCCGGATACCAAATGCCCCGTTCGTCAAAATCCACAGGGGCACAAGTACGATGAGACCGCCTCCGCCGATTCCAACATAGGCAAGGATCAGCAGGAAGCCCACGAGAAGCGCCGCCGTCCCAATAAAGATCATGCGCTCTGTTCCGAACTTGCTGGCAAGCGTGCTTGACAGGTTCGACGCCAGGATGAAGATCGTAATGCCGCAAATCTGCAGGAGAATGAAATCTCTGATGTTTCCGCCCAGAACTTCCGTCATCACCGCCGGTGCGCCAAAGACAAAGATAAGGATTCCGGCCAGCGAGAAGGCCTGACTTAAGCCGTGCCGAAGGAAGTCGGCATCGCGCAGGATGGATAGATAGCTACGGTGCGTTTTGAAGGTATCCTGCCGGTCCGGGAGCAATTGGGCGTAGACGCCGCTGCCAACGGCACAGAAGACGGCGAGGCCTCCGAGCACGAGGAAGGATGTTTCCCAGCCCCCCAGCTGCAGGAGGAAGGCTCCAGCGATCGGGGCAAGTGCGGGTGTCAGGGACTCAATCGAACCGAGCCGTCCGAACATGGCGGCCGCTTTGTCACCAGAGTAGAGGCCATGAATGAAACCGGGCGCAAATACCGCGGGACCGGAGCCAAAGGCCCCTTGGGCGAACCTGAAAGCGACAAGCCACTCCAGTGTAGGCGAGAATGCTGCCAGAATGGAAATGAAAGCAAACAGGCCCAAAGACCAGATCAGCAGCTTGCGAGGCGAGTATCTGGCGCCGAGTTCACCGAAAGTCAGCAGCCCCACAAGCGTGCCTGCGGCATAGGCCGCAAGAACCATCTGCGCCAGAGCTGGTGTGCCACCCAACTCGTTCGGCATCGTCGGGACAGCAGGGAGCACCAGATCGGTGCCTGCGATCCCAAGGATTGTACCGAACGCAATGAGCGGAAACATGAAGGTCGGGGATGCAGATAGGGTCATGGCCGCGAGTATCACGCCCGCATATTCGGACCTAGCGCCCTACGCTTATGGCACTTAACAATTTTGTTGATGTTTTTGTCGGACGACAGGATAGTAAAGGCACTACCACCGCATTTGTCTGCGTAACGGCAAGCCCGGTTTGGGGCCGACTGCGGTCGACGGCTGTCATGGCGCAGAAGCGCTTTCATGTCGGTCATGGAGGCAGTTATCGCGCATGCCTGAACGCAGACATGGTCTTCGCAGCGGCGTCGGGTCCTTTGTGCGCCATAAGGCCAGATTGCTGCCGCCGGAAACCTGGTTGATCATACCGGTTCCCCCTTCTGAACGGGAAAACGGGCGGCGAAGACCTCCTTGGCTGCAAACAGCCCGTTGAGAGCCGCAGGAAAGCCGGCATAAACCGCCATCTGTATGATGACTTCGGTGATTTCGTCCCTGGTCAACCCTACATTCAGACCCGCCTCAATATGGATTTTCAATTGTGGGGTCGCTGTTCCCATCGCCGTCAGTGCCGCGATGGTCGCAATCTCACGGGCGCGCAGATCAAGGCCGGGGCGGCTGTAAATGTCGCCAAACGAAAACTCGAACACGTAGTTTGCGAAGTCGGGGGCAATGTCAGCCAGAGCGGCAATTACATTGTGGCCGGCGTCGCCGTCGATTTCAGCGAGTGCCCGCTTGCCGCGTTCCAGCCGGCTTTCGCCGACGTTCGTGGATTGGCGCGTCATTGTCTTTCATCCTTTGTTCCTTGCCGGCATATCCGGCAATCTTGGTGTCGAGGACTTCAAGGCAGGCTTTTAGTTTGGCCACGTGCGCACGTACACGCTCGCGGTGCTGTTCGAGCAACACGCCGCGCTCCGCTTCCGTATCGACGCCGCGCTCCCGCAAGGCCGCGTAACGCAGCATTTCCCTAATAGGCATTCCGGTCGTTTTGAGACGATCGATAAATTCTATCCAGGTCAGGATTGATGCGTCGTAGTCACGTTGGCCCGATTGGTCTCTGTCGGCATGGGGAAGCAGACCGATCCGTTCATAGTAACGGATAGTGTAGGCAGTCAGTCCCGAACGCTTCGCCAACTCGCCAATCTTCATCAACGCCATTCTTTCGTCACGACGCCCAGAAAGCTACGGGTTAGAGTGTGCTCTAAGTCAATAGAGAAATGACGCGTTTTCGTGTCGCGAAAATGCAACCTTTCACGACCGCGTTTTCCGAGATATCTGATGCCCGTTTGGGGCCGACAGGCGCAATCCGCTTCGCGCCCCCATGCCGGTCGTTCACACCACCCGCATTAGTTCCTGGAAGCTGTCGGCCTGCTGTTCGAGCGGTCTCCGGAACGCGGACGATAGGTGAACTCGACAATGATAGAACGCCCAACAATGAGCCTCAGACAGCGTCAATAGCCTCGCAAGCATCCGTAGGACGAGCGTTTCCAGCGAACTCGTTTCGGTATCGGCGCGCCGATCTCCAACGGCCTCGGCATTTCGCTGCATTGTAGGAACAACAGAGACCGACTTCACGTTTTGAAATGAACGGTCACCGAAAATGAGTTCCCATTCTGTGGCAGTGCGGTCATGTCTTTGCGAAAGCTCGTATGAGCCATTGCTCGACGAGACACGAATCAAAGAGCTGACAGCATGGAAAATCCGGTTGCACTGAATCGTCTTTCCGAGAACACGGTCTTCCGTAAAGGCGATGTTTTCGTACTCTTCGGCGAACTGTTCGGCCGCGGATACGCCACCGGCTTGCTCGAGGAAGCCAGACGCGCTGGAATGGAGATTGTGGGGATCACCGTCGGGCGACGCGACGAGAACAATGCGCTGCGGCCGCTCGATGCCGAGGAACTGTCTTCGGCGGAGGCTCAGCTGGGCGGCAGGATCATCAACATACCTCTTATGGCGGGTTTCGATCTCGATGCGCCCGCAGACGGCCCAACTCCCACCGATCTCCTGGCAAAGATGACGCTTGAGAGCTGGGAACACGACAAGCTCGACTGGGACTATGTCGGGCAATGCCGCGACATCGCCACTGCGCGTTTTACGGAGTCGCTTTCAAAAGTCATGACCGTTCTCGACGGAATGATCGCCGCTGGCCGCAATGTTTTCTTCGCCCACACAATGGCCGGGGGCATCCCGAAAGCGAAGGTATTCCTGGTCGTCGCCAATCGAATCTACAAGGGGACCGGAACCCGCCACATGTCGTCGCAGACCTTGCTCGACAGTGACCTGGGAAAACTCATCCTGCAGAATTTTGACGACGTCTCCGCAAACACCTTTCGCCATCTCATTGATTTCAGCGCGGCGATCCGCGAGCGCGTGGAAGCTTCGGGCGGTCAAATACGATATACGGCCTATGGTTACCACGGATCGGCGGTCCTCATTGACGGAAGCTATCGTTGGCAGACCTACACCAATTACACCCAGGGTTATGCGAAGATGCGGCTCGAAGGCATTGCAGAGGAAGCCTGGGCGACAGGGGTCAAGGCAACTGTCTATAACTGTCCCGAAATCCGGACCAATTCGTCCGATGTGTTCACGGGTATCGAGCTTCCCCTGATACCGCTGCTGCTTGCGTTGAAGAAAGAAAACGGTGGCCAATGGGCAGACGAACAGTGGCAGGCCTGCCAGCAGCTTCTGGCCGACGGCTTAACCATGAAGGATGTTTTCCGGAAGATCACCGACATGCAGGCCAGCGAGGTCATGCGTCCGTTCTATGACTTTTCGGCATGGCCCATGGCAAACAGCCAGGCACAGGCCGATTTGACCATCGGCACGTCCAACGAGATCACCCAGATGCATCGGGATAGCAAGTTGATGATCAGCGACCTCCTGAGCGGTCTCGTTGTGAAGGCAACCGGGCAGCTAATTTTTGGCGAATCTTCCGAACCCTCCGGTCCCGTCTTGTGGCTCAACCACGATATCGTAGCTCGGCGACTTAACGCTTCCCCCACGCATTCGAAGTCTCCCGCGCCGCTTATCGCGCGGGGAATGGAATCCTCGCGCCTTGAGATGGCGTGAAGGCTTCCCAGCTTAGCTTGGAAGCTGGGTGTTTTGGCCATGAAACGACGAATCTTGCGACAGGAATGCGCCCGCATTCCGGTCGTAGGGCCGGCGATGGCGTCTTCCCGAAAGCAGACGTCGATCAAGCTAAGCTTCGACGGCATCAATACGCCATGGGCGGCCGTCGCCTAGACCGCTCGAACTTCGGCAAGTCGCTGTTTCGCGTATTCGTCATCCCAACAGACGGCGGCTTCCCATGCGGCCGATGCTTGCGCGGCGATGTCATACGCCCCGGCTTCCAGATCGGCAGCATTATGGGGCAAGACGAGGTCAAGGTCGTGCACGTCGATATGCGACTCATCCCAGTCGATCAGAGACGAAACTTTATCACCAGATGCGCCACGATGGCCGCTATGGTGCCGTGCCCAACTCTTTGAACAATACACGTGCGTAGAAATCCACGCATTCTCCAACCCGTGCGGTGACCTCCTCATCGCTATCGTTCCATGGTGTTTCAAGGCCGATAGCGGCCCTGCGCAAGGGCTCGGCAACAAGAGCGGCAAGGATCATCCGGGCAGATCGGTTGACATCAAATGATGGGACATCGGCTTGGTACTCGCGCAGCCAGGTCGCCACGGCCAGCACTCCTCGCTCGACCCCGTTTCGATTATAAATTTCTGCGAGCCGTTCTCGACCTTCCTTGTCAGCACAGATGAGACGGAAAAGGGCTACAGCTTCCTTGGATAGGGCGATCCGGTAAATCCTGCTCAATAGCGCCCTCAGGCTCCCCGGATCAGGACGCGCCTCGCCCGGCCGGTGATCTCCACTGGTTTGGAGTTGCTCTGTCCAGGATGCTACGATTTTCCCGACCAGTTCCTCACGATTGGCCGCCATAGCGTAAACAGTCTTTTTGGCAACTCCTGCGCTACGCGACACCGCATCGATGCTGAACTTGGCAAATCCCTGGTCAAAGAGAAGCTGTGTTGAGGCTTGGAGAATTTTGCGTTCCACCTCAAGCCGATTACGGGCCGGACGCCCTCTCGCTCGCTTTTCCAAATCTTGATCTCCTTGACGAACGTCGTACGAACGGTGTATCGATCATATTTAGGAAACGCAACACGTTTCCTAAATATAGGAGATTGGAAATGCAACATGATTTGGAAGCAGCAATCCCTGTCGCACTCCTGCACGCCGACCCAATTAGACTCGAAATGGGGATCGAGCGCTTCGGCTCCGGCACCCTCACGGTCGCCTGCAGAACGATAATGCCAGGGTGCAATGGAGCGATGCTGGAATGGTGGTTTAAGTATTTTGAAACCGACGAGCATCTTCGCTGGTGGCATCCGATTGACCACAAGCGCCATTTCGGTTGGGACGAGTTTTGGAAAAAAGGTGAGAACTACATCGGCGCGACAATCAGGGCGACGGAGTCACTAGGAGAGGTTCCTCCGGTCAAAGCAACCATCAAATTCCTAAGCCCAGCCGCATACTTCAGTGCCACGGACATCGATGCCGCAAAGCAGGTGGGCGGCGTATCCGCACTTTTCTACGCCGGAATTGGCTTTGGCGATGATGTTGAGATTGACGAGCATGGAATTCCAATAGGCGGCCGGATGATGCACGTCACACGGGACACGCCCGATGGCCTCGTTCTGCGAAGCAGATTCGTTCTTGGTCTCGATAGCGACAAGGGCGGCCACGCTGTCCCGGACGAGATCGGACTGGGGCTGATGCGCCATTGCCATTCGGAGTTCTCGTTCCTCGCGAAGGCACTTCCGTCTGCATATTATGGTGATCTCGCAAATTCTAGACCTGCCGACAACTGGTAGCTTCGCCCGACTGGAATAACACAAGATACCTGACCAGCACGTTGACCGTCATTGTCAACGGTCACAAGCAAAGTCGGATTAAAGAACTCCTACCGTGGAAGTATGCGGCAACGTAATCTGCGCCAATCGGAACGCTATCCCCCGACCCAATATGGGCATCGGGCCGGGGAGCCTTTTCAACTATCGAGGAGAGCCGTGCCGTAGGAATTGTCTACAGCGCATAACCAGTTCCCAGACGAGTCTCTACGAAACACATAGGTGGCACGTCGTACCGTCGATGTCCCAATGCCGCTTTCGTCGACGGCATCCAACCAGGTTTCCATGATGGCCAACGCTGTGTCCCCGCCCTCGATCACCTCCATCCTCCCTTGGCGGACTTTCAATTTGCCTTGGAAATGAGCAGAGATTGCTTCGAACGCTTTCCTGATCTGGTCTTTGCCTTTGGCGTACATGCCTGCCTTGACCACCAAGGTGGCATCATGGGTGTAAAATCGCATCAAGCCGTCGAAGTCTTTGGCCGATATGGAACGGTCTGCAGATTCGATAAGGGCTTTCAAGGGATGGTCGGACATTCTGGACTCCAAAATGGCCGCGAGCGGAAAAACAAAACCCGCCTCGCGGCGGGTTGCTTTGTCTGGAAATATGACGTGCTTAACCCACCACTCGATGAATGGTGATAATAATCAAAGTGAAAGCGCGTACAAATTCCATAGTGCGTCTTTATCACCAGCATTAGCGGCTGGCAAATGATCACGTCCAATTTTGAGCAAGCTAGTCAAGGTGCCAGCGGCACACCGTTTACGATGAACGAACCCATTTCAGACCTTCAAACTTGGCCAACCCCAACGCGGATGCTCATTTCACGGTAATTAACGGCATCAAAAGCTCTTTGGTCCAACATGGACTGATGAATTCGGGTAATCTTCGAGAAAAACTTCGGGCGGCTTTTCTGCTTCTTTTGATGCTGGCGTACTTCAACGCCGGATCGACCAACGCGGCGGATTCTAGTGGCATTCGCAGTTCCTGCTTGGCGTCTGGCAGCATGTCGGAAGATGTGATGACGATAGCTCGGAAGGCAGAGCGATGGTCTTGTGCCGACCCGAAATTCTCAATTGACGCCGAGCGAGTGCTGCTTCGCTTCGACATCAGCCCGAACGATGTCCTTCCCCGATATCTGCTCTCAAGGCGGAGCGCACTCGAGGTGGTGCATCTGCTCGCAATCGATCACGACGGCGCGGTTCGGCGCTCCTCCATCCCTGGCACAGCCTTGGCCAGTTCGATGGCGGGCGGGTACTTTAAGGCTTCTCTGCCGGACGTGACGGATGCGACCCGGCAGATCATCGCCGCGATTGACCTGCCGAGCCATGAAATGACCCTGGAGAGGGCATATTTGGCGCCCACGGACGCGACTGACGGCGACATGCGGTGGCTGCTCATTCTGGCCGGGCTTGCGGGCATGCTCGTCACGCCCATGATCCTCAATACGGCGTTCTATCGGGCGCTTCGTGAACCATTCGTTCTCTGGCACTCGGCTCTGACATTTTCGCTGCTGATGACTATCCTGGTTTCATCCAGCCTATCGGTCATGCTTTTCAACCCTCCAGCAATGACGCTCAGCTGGATGACGACATTGATCTTCGGGATGACGGTCGGGGCAGGAACGATGTTTACCTACAGCTTCATCGAGCCGGGACTGATGCACCCGCTTCTACGGCGCCTGCTGCCCTATTGCGCGGCGTGGGCAGTGTTCCTGAGTGCGTTTCATGCGGCGTTCCCATTCGTTGCACGGCCTATACAATCGAGCGCTTACACGGCGGCGTTTGCGCCGGTCCTTGTCGTCTTCATATTGTCGATGTTCGACTCATTGCGTCGCGGAAGCCGTGCCGCAAAGTTCCAGGCAGTTGGATATTCGCCAATGGTCCTTGTCGGCTTGATCCGACTGGTCACCGGCGTAGCTCCGTGGTTATACAGCGTCGACGCCATGTTCCTGTTCTATGTCGGCTGTATGTGTGAAGTCTTCTTTACGACGCTTGGCGTGGCAGACCGCTTCGTAAGCATGAAGCGCGAGCGAGACCGCGCCCGCAACGAGGCCGATCTACTCGAACGGCTGTCCGAAACAGACCCATTGACCGGGTTGCTCAACAGGCGTGCGATCGAGCGGCAGTTCGAGCAGCTTCGAAACGAAGGCTTCGCCACACTGGCTATCCTTGACATAGACCACTTCAAGGCGATCAATGACATTCACGGGCATACCGTCGGAGATGCGGTGCTCAAGGCTGTGGCCAATGTCCTCCAGGCTGCCCCGAGCGTTCGCGCATTCCGTCTTGGTGGCGAAGAATTCCTGCTTCTCTTGCGCGGCGACGACGCTGATGGACAGGCCGAGATCCGGCGGCAGGCGATCCCCACAATTGTCGCCAATACGGTTTCCGGTCTTGGACGACCCGTGACTGCCAGCATGGGTGTGACGGATCTCTTCGGGAATGAGGGTTTCGCAAAACCCTATGAGCGAGCCGACAAGCTGCTTTACGAAGCCAAGACCGCTGGGCGGAATCGAACCCGGAGAGCAGTCAAGGCGGCGCCGACGCCAGAGGTCTTTTCCCGCGACCGGGCGATCATCGCATAGATCAGACGAGGCTTGTTTGCATGGTCCCGGCCGCCGACAGATAGGCGGGCCAGGATTCGCCGTTACAATTTTGGCGATGATCCGGAAAAATGATGCGAACGACTGTTCCGGGTCGTATCATGCAAGAATAATTAAGTAGTTGAAAAACAACAAGGAAGTGACGCTGGCTGGGAAACGTTTATTCTCACATGATTTCAATGGCTTAGCGGAAAAGCCTTGAAATGCCCTTTGTTTCCCCTCGCGAGCGACCGTGGATGCCATCTTTGTGCCCTGGCCTTGAGCATCAGTCAACAGGACGGGCGAGCGGCAATAATTTCCGCTTTCGGACCTCACGTTTGCGGTGCCGCAGCGCTGAAGCGCCCGGCAGCTTTGCGCCTGCATGTCGGTCATGGGGGACGTCATAATGCTTGCCTAAAGCAGACATCGCCCCGCGGCCGTGTCACGTTGCCTGCGCACAGATAGGAGACAATCCTCCGCTGCCAATGAAGATCGTATTCCAGCCCCATCGCGAACCTGCAGTGGATCTTCAGCGCTCGTCAAAATCCGACGGACATGCGTGTATTCCAAGCCGATAGGCTCCCCGAATGTCAATCCTGTGCGGTCGGGCGCACCACGATGCTGCCGATTTCGACGTCGCTGGGTTGTTCGATCGCGAAGGCTATCGCCCGTGCAATCGCATCAGGTGAAATGGCCAGCTCTTCCTTGCGCTTTAGGATTGCCGCTCTGATGTCCGGATCGGTTACGGTGGCATCTGCGAAGGTCGTGTCGATGAAACCTGGCGATATCTCCGTCACGCGCAGGTTCTGATTCGCTTCCTGCCGCAGGGCTTCGGTGGCTGTCCGCAATGCATTCTTGGTCGCAGCGTAGACTCCCATGGTTGGCACGATTTTGATGCCAGCCGTTGATACGACGTTGATAACGTGCCCGCTGTCCTGACGACTGAACACCGGCAACGACGCAGCGATGCCGTAGAGCGCGCCCTTCAGGTTTACGTCGATCATGGCGTCCCAGTCATCGACCTTGAGAGCGTCGAAGCGCGAGAGCGGCCCAATGCCCGCATTGTTGACGATGACATCAAGCCGCCCGAAACGCTCGCAGGCAAGGTTGACCAGGGCGTCCAAATCCGCGCGTCTGGTAACGTCGATTGCCCGATAAACGGCTTCGCCGCCCGCGGCCCCGATCTCTCCTGCCACAGCGGCGATCTCCGCTTCGCTTCGCGCACCAAGCACAAGACGCGCTCCGCGCGCAGCAAGATGAATAGCGGTTGCCCGGCCGATGCCGCGCCCGGCTCCGGTGATGGCGACGATCTTATTCTCTATGGTCACGATTTGGGCTCCATCTTCTGAATGAAAAGCCAGACCTATGCGAGGTGGGTCGGATGATCTATGCTTGAATAACCATGTCTTTATCGCAATCCGCCGAAAACACCCCCGATCCGTTCTCTGAGGTTCTCGCAGCGCTCGGCGCGCGGAGCGTTCGCGGGACCGGCCTCGAAGCGGCGGGAGAGTGGGCACTCGCCTTCGACGGGCGAGCGCGGTTGAAGTTCGTCGCCGTCACACGAGGCCGATGCTGGCTTCTTCTTCCGGGTCATTCGCCGGAAGAACTTGTGGAAGGCGATGTCGTTCTCATCAGCAACACGCGCTACACGGTGGCGAGTGACCCGGCGGTAGAAGCGATCGATGGTATGCCGCTCTACGCTTCGCCGGGACAGGACTTGGTACGCCTAGGCGATGCAACCGAGACGGCCCTGATCGGCGGCGGCAGCGGCTTTGCCGATGGCAGCGCCGCGTTCGTTCTGGATGCGCTCCCGAAGTTTCTGCGCGTCGACCGGACCTCGTCCACCGCCGAGGCTGTTGCCAGGACGCTGAACGCTCTGAGGACGGAGGTCGCGCACGCGGAACTAGGTGGGTCGCTCGTCGCCGAGCGACTGGCGGAAATCCTCGTCATCGCGGCCGTCAGGGCTTTCGTGGCCACCAGTCCGACGACCAGTGTCGGCTGGATTACCGCGCTGGCGGACCCGCGGATCGGCAAGGCTCTCAGACTGTTGCACGGCAATGTCGCGTACCGTTGGACAGTGCCAATGCTGGCGTCGGAGGTCGGCATGTCACGCTCTGCCTTCACACAGCGCTTCGCCGAGCGTGTCGGCCGCCCACCTCTCGACTATCTCACCCGATGGCGCATGGTTCTGGCGCAGAGAAAGCTGAATGCGGGCCAGACCGTCGCGGCAGTTGCCGCCGCAGTAGGTTACAACTCGCAAAGCGCCTTTTCTCATGCCTTCAAGCGAACCTTTGGGCGTACGCCACGGTCGGATGGTTGTTGATTGGCTTTGCGATTGTTGTCGGGGCCATGGCTAATGTCCGACGTCGTCGGTCGTGGGTCAGGAAATCTTTGCCCCGCTTGAGTGCGACTGCTTTCATCGTCCTCACCCTGCAAGCGGCGCACTGTTTTCCACCCCATCTCAGTCATGGTGGGGCACTCCTTCAATGACCCCTTCGGGCCGAACTCGGACCACACCGCCAGATGTTTGGATGTCGGCTATCGCCTCTTGGTACCCCAACATCGGACTGCCCCCTCGCGGCCCCAAAAGCGGAGCTCAGGCTGGCAATTCTTATTTCCGTCCAATCTTCTATCGAAGCAGCCATCGAGCAGGGAAGATAGCGTGTTGTGTTGGTCGTGGGCGATGCGATCGGCCACCACGCCGCTTGCGATCTGGTCGCAACGAATTTTTAGGCGGCCAACTTTTGCTCGCCGCCGGCAGACGTTGTCTACGCGCTGCTACCGAAGTCGGTGGCGTGGTCCTGGCGATCGACGCCAAAAATGATCGGGTGGCTGGTTGGTACAAGACACTCGGCGCGCTTCCGCTTCTCGACACGCCACGCTCGCTGCTGCTTCTGCTTACCACGATCGCGGCGGCGCTAAAGGCTGCCGCCACACATTGTGATCGTTCACTACTCTGCTGCTTCCAACTGTAATCGTCGATACTATTGTCGAACGGGACGGAGAATGCCATGACGCGGCAAGTTTTCCCGAGGAGAGCCGCGAAACTCAGCTGTGACGTATCTGGAAACTCGTCGCTGTCGGCAAATAATTGCGTTATTCCGCATCAAGATGTCAAAAGTAGCGGAATTCCGCTTGTGAAGCTGAAAATTAAGGTATAGCGATATTCCGCATGTTAATTGGGAAATGATCGGAATGCCGCATGCCAGAGACAATCTTCAATATCTTGGGTACTCAGCTTCGGGCCGCCCGGATGCGACGTGGTTTGAGCCAGCCGGAAATCGCTGCCCGGCTTGGCCGTAACAGGGCGCGCATCTCCGAACTCGAACGCGATCTGGCCAGCAATCGATGGGGTCGCGACCGCTTGACCCTTTTCGCCGAGATCTGTGATGCTCTCGATTTGATACCCGTCTTGGTTCCCCGCTCGCGGATTGCCGAAGTTCGCCGATTGATCGAGGAAACCAGTTCGGAGAAGCGGCAATCGAAGCAGACGCCCTCAGCCTTCGACGAGTTGTTCATCGATCTCGGCGAAGAGGATGAGGAGGATAACTGATGGCGAAGGCCTCCGCTATCCTCGGTGTCTATCTTCTCGATCGTGCGTTCGGCACGGTGAGGGTAGGGACGTTGACACGTGATGCCGACGGCGGCATCGCGTTTGTCGTCGCGGAAACCTATCTTAGAGAGTCTGAGCGTCCAATTCTAAGCCTCGGCTGGTATGACCCTGAAAACGATGAGGGCACGCGCGACCGGCTTTCGAACAGAGGGGACAAGATCGGTCTGCACGGGGTATTGCCCCCTTGGTTTTCCGGCTTGTTGCCGGAAGGGGCTCTTCGAGAGCTGGTCTTGGCCGAAATGGGGCCCGGCGATCACGACGAGTTCGACGTGCTGACCAGGCTCGGCGCGGATCTTCCGGGTGCCGTTCTGATCGTGCCGGAAACCGGGGTGCCATCGTCCGCAGGTCCGCTTACTCTGGAGAATGTCCAGGGCTTCCAGGCACCGCTGCCGGAAGGGGCCGTCAAATTCTCGCTTGCCGGCATTCAGCTGAAATTCACGGTCAATCCGGATGGCGAACGTTTGACCATGCCTGGACGCGGCGATACCGGCCGTTGCATAGTAAAAGTGGCAAGCGAGCGCTTCCCCGGCCTTCCCGAGGCGGAATATGGCGCGATGCGTCTAGCCGAGATGATCGGAGTCCGGACCGCCAAGTGCCGACTCGTCGCGCGTGACGCGATAGAAGGTGTGCCTGCCGAGTTTCTGGTGCACGGTGAAAACGTCCTTGTCGTCGATCGGTTTGATCGCACAGCCGATGGGCAACGCGTTCATATCGAGGATGCAGGGCAGATCATCGGGGCAGTTGGCGATCGCAAATATACCATGGCTACCACCGAGACGATCATCAATATGGTTCGGCGCTTCAGCACCGATCATCGCGCCGACATATCGGAGGCTATTCGCCGCGTGGTCGCGGATGTCCTGCTGGGAAATGGCGACAATCACCTCAAGAACTGGTCTTTTTGCTTCCCGCAGCCGGGCGAAATCCATCTCTCGCCGGCTTACGACATCGTGCCCACAGTGCTTTACATGCCAAGCGACACGATGGCCCTGAGGTTCGTCAAAACACACAGTTTCGAAAGCGTAAATCTACATCGCTTTGAGCGGGTGGCGAGTTTTCTCCAGGTCGATCCGAAATGGATCGTTCGTGAAGTGACGTTGGCCGTGGAACGAGCGTTGGAGCTATGGCCGTCAGCGGCTCCCGAATTGCTTGGTGAGGAGCGGGCAAAACGGATCATCGACAGGCTTAAGACGCTAACGCTGGTCAACGAGGTAATGGGCTGAGCTTTCGGAGTGAATTCAGGCTGGACAGGGGCCAAGGGAAATCGTCATCCATTCAGGCGACGCATCATGATGACCTCGTCAATTTCCTTACCGTCATCCAGGAAACCGTTGGGAACCCGGCCAATTTCAATAAATCCCTGCCGTTGGTAGAAATGCATCGCCGCCGGATTCTCGACGCTGACCGCCAGCTCAAGCTGCAGAACTCTGATGCTTGTTGCATAATCCGCAATCGCTTTCAGCAGGTTTGCGGCGATCCCCGTTCCACGTTGACTCTTGCGCACATAGACGCCGATGAGGGTAGCACGATGTGCCATTTTGCTCGGACGCTGACGCAATAGCCCCATCATGCCGACAGGCTGGTCATTCAGGAAGGCGACGAAGACAGGATTATTCAGCCGTTGACGCCATTCCTCGTCGGGCAGATAGGCCCAATCCTCAAATCTGCTTGCAAATGAGGATGGCTCACTAGAAAGCGCTTCAAGGCGAATGCTGCGGAAGACGTCAATCTCGTCCGCTGAGAGGCGTTTGATCAGGACTCCCTCCTTGTTCGTTGACACATTCACCTCCGATAAGTTTCGTAGAGTCACTGCGCTTGAGCGTGAGGACTTATGCGCCTTCACGAATTGGCCGGGTTTCTATGAGAGCTGCGCCCATTGCCATTCGGGCGACCGGGAATGAATGGTCCCATTGCCGATGCACGTCGACAGCTCTGCCCAGACCGGATCGCTCGTGAAGCTGGCGAGCTCCCCGCACGCCTGTGCCAACGGTTGCTCGCCGTACTTCGACAGCAGATCCAGGACGCTTCCGCTCTTTTCGATCTCCAAGAACGGATATCCGTCACTCGGCTTCAGAACACGATGCCCCCATACCCCGGGACGGATATCGGCGCCGAGAGCGTTCAACAGGTCGCGTTCTCCTAATCTTTCCAGTGCGGTGGCAACAACGTAGCGCATGAGGGGGTAATAGACCGTCTGCCGGCACCCGCCGAGGACGCGCACGCCCGGCAAGATGGATGTCATCAGAAACGTCGTGAGCAGGCTGGGAACGATTTCCCTCCGACGAAGCGCGGCAGCGATGCTCACGGGCTCGAACCGGACTGCGATTCGTGATCCATATCCACCCGAAAGAACTTTGTCCCGCAATCGCAAGGGAAAGATCTTTCCCTCTACCAGCCCCCAGAAGAGATCAGTCGTGCGGCGGATCCATCCCGCCCATGGACCGGCATTGAGATTATCGATTTCCTCGAAAATGGAGTGAGCAAACAAACCATCGCCGACGAATCGCGTCGAAAACCATGATCCCGGATCCTCAAGATGGTCGGCCACAAGATCTGCGACATCGATATCGTCAAGTTGGAGAAGCCGGACCTGCGGCGGAAATGCCTTCCCCCAGAGTGCCTGGTTGCCGGCCTTGATTGCGTTTGCGGCCGACGCGAATTCGGTGTTCGGCAGGATCGCCTTGAGCCTTGCAGCAGCTTCGTTCGCGGGCTCCCCACACTTCTGACCCGACAGCATGAAGCGATAGGGGCCATTGAAGCCGCAAATGTTGTAGGAATCCATCCTGCTTCGGGGAAGTCCGAAAACATTAACCACTTCGCCCTCAAGGTGAAGCCAGCCAGGCCCCTTTTTCGTTCTTTCTATGAACTTCACGGTCGAGGCGCTGTAGCAGACATGCCATCGGAGCCCGTGCGCGCGAAGGCCGAGCAGGCTGAACAGATGCGTATAAAAGGCGTCCGGTTCGATCAGCAGATGGCAATGCGGCCCGCTTTGAATGATCGGCGAGGCGGCCAATTGACTTGCGGCCTGCTGAGCCTCCTGCTGGTCCGCTCCCGATCGAAGGGCAGCTCGTTCGACACATTTCTGCAGGAGGGACATGGCCTCGCTGCGAGCGGTATAGCCATCTCGGTAGCTTTCGACATCATGGATGGCGCCTGCATAGTCCTTGAGCGGGCTTGTCCAGAACCGCCCGAGATGCGGCATGAGATGTGACAAGGTGTTTTTCACGTCGCCCGCAGCGCTCAGATGACCGCAGTTATCACCGGTTTCCGCATCCAGCTGGTGGCTGTCCATCGATCCGTTTCCTCCACGCCTGGACCCGAACGCTACATTGTCCGATTTCATCATTCAGGTTCCGGAGCGACCGATCGTGGAGCCCGCCACGTCCAGTTTGCCTGCGCCGGCGGCATTCCTTCGCGTGCAAAAATGCGTGGCAGTAGCTCATAACAATAGTCTGGGGGTATGGCCGGCTTCACCATGGACGTGACGAAATCCCGCAAGGAGGCGAATGAGTTGGAGGAGATGATCGTGTAAAAATTGCCGCTGTTCCATGTGATGGCGGAATAGTCGAAATACGATCTGAGAGCGGCAATAGAACTCCCCAGATCGACCTGGAAATCCACCATCGTATCGAGAACGTCGCGCTTCTTTGCCTCGATCTGTGTCTGCGAAAAGTACCGTGATTTGAACTGTTCGTCCTTTTGACGTTCGCGTTCAAGGTACGTTTCGACATTCGGGTTCGAGATTTTTTGCACCTGTATCAACAGACCTCCAGCCCGAATTCGCGGCGCTATGACAGAGAGCTGACTATTCCTGTCCGGGCTATACATTTGGAAGGTCGTATCCTCCAGCACCACATCGTATCCGTCCCGGAATGCCTGAAGATTTTCATCGGTGGCATAACGTTCGTCGTCCAGTTCGAAAAACGGGCCATGATGGAAATACGCGTCCTCGCTTCCTCGCCGGTCGAAAAAACTTATACGATTGCCGTCTGTAGGGCTGCAGTTCAGGGTCTTGAGCCGGCCATCGCCAAGCCTTGCCAGTGCTCTAGACAGCGTACCCGCTCCAGCCCCGAGCGTATAGATTGTTGCGGCTTGCCCGCTGCGTCCCCATGCTGCCAGTCCAAACGAGAGTATCGCCGCGGCTAAGCGGCATTCCTCTTCAAGCCGGTAGGGGATGCTTGCAAAATAGTGGTTGTCAAAATGGCCCCACAGACGCCAATGAGTGTCCCAGAATGTCATGCAATCGAGATCGAACCCCAGCAGGCTCAGTTCTGTCGCAGAGGAAACAGGAGCGTTGGTCCTGGTCCTTTCAAATGCAAGCCTCACACCGAATGACGGGTCTCACGTTCTGATCCTATCAAAAGCTTAAGTTGTTTTAGGCCTACCTTGCGTGTGAGACAGCAGTCATTCAGGAGGTGCGGCGTTTCAACCAGGCAGGCGGATGTCCGTGAAAGCCGCCATCCAATGCCGTGCGGCAATTGCAGTTTCGTTCGCCGATCAGGCCGGAGATAGCGTCGATGAGGGTTTTCTCGATGAGATCGTGGAGACCTTCCTTATAGTAGATTTCGTTCATGCTACCCGGTCCGAAATGCACCACGGCCGGGGCCATGCCGGCGCCGAAATTGATGACCGGCGCGATGGAGGCGAAGCACATTTCCGCCTCGCGGGCGAAGATCACTTCGGGGACCAGCGGCGTGCCGACAATATCGCCGCCTTCATGCGCATAGGCGCGGATTTCCGCCGGCGTCTCGAAGCGCGGGCCTTCGGTACAAACGAAGGTGCCACGTTCGATCACGCGGTTGCTGTGCCGGTTGGCGGCAGCGATCAGGTCGGCGCGCAGGCGCGGGCAGAAGGGGTCGGTGAAATCGACACGCACCCAGCATTCGCTTTCATCGAACAGCGACTGGGCGCGGGATTTCGTCTTGTCGAGGAAATCGTCGGAAACGACGATATCGCCCGGCCGGATCGCCGGGTTGACCGAGCCGATGGCGTTCTGGGAGATGATCGATTCTACGCCGAGCTCGCGCAGCGCCCAGATATTGGCGTGATAGTTGATCTTGTGGCTCGGCAGCGTCAGCTTCTCGCCGTAGCGCAGGATGACGGCGGATTGCCGTCCGCCGATATCGCCGATCAGCACTGGGGCGTCGCCCCAAGGGGTCGAGACTATTTCCAGCCGGCGGTCTTTCAGAAGGTTGTCGGAGGCGGCGCTGGTGATGAGCCCGACAGGTGCGTCCGTCATGGTCCTGATCCTTTATTATGCTTGATGTCTGTAATGTTCGTGAATGGATCGGCGGATGGCCGGTTCGTCGACATTGAGAAGCCGCCCGTCCTCGAAGATCATGCGGCCGGCCACCATGACGCCGCGCACATGCTGCGGCCCGGCATGGTAGACGATATCGGAGAGCACGCGTTCGGCCGTCAGCCCGAGCGGATGGCTGACGTCGAGAACGACGAGGTCCGCTTCCTTGCCCGTTTCGATGCTGCCGATTTCCGCATCCCAGTTGAGAACGCGGGCGCCTTCGAGCGTCGCCATGGTAAAGGCGTCCCGCGCGCCCATGATCCGGCCGTCGAGGCTCGTCGCGCGCTGCAGGAGCACCGAGAGCTTCATTTCCTGGAAAAGGTCAAGGCAGTTGTTGCTGAGCGTGCTGTCCGTGCCGAGCCCGACCGGCACGCCGCACCTGCGCAATTCCGGCACCGGCGCAATGCCGCTCGCAAGCTTCGCATTGCTCGCCGGGTTGTGGGCGACGCCCGCACCGGTTCTGGCAAGGATGTCCATGTCGTTTTCGTCCACCCATACGCAATGGGCGAGCACCGCGCGGCTGTCCAGGACGCCGAGGCCGTTCAGCCAGGCGGTCGGCGACTGGCCGTATTGCTCCATCACAATCTCGTTCTCGCGGCGGTTTTCCGCGACATGGATGACGAAGGGCAGGTCGAGGCGATCGGCCTCGCGTTTAACGTCCTTCAAAAGGGAAGGGGTGCAGCTATAGGGGGAATGGCCGCCGAGATAGAAGCGGGCAAGGCCGTTGCCCCGGTGCATCTCGATCGCTTCCATGGTCTCCTCCAGGGCGAGCGGCCAGTTCGGCCGGCCGTTGCGGCGCAGTTCCGGCGAGTTGGCGAGCGCGCCGCTCAGCGACCGCATGCCGATCTCGCTCGCGACCGAGGCGAAGACGCCGGCGCCGTAGCGGGTGCAGTCGCAGGCGGTGGTGATGCCGTTCCTCACCATGTCCATAATCGCGAGATAACAGCCGCGCTGGTTGTCCTCGACGGTAAGGTGGGAGGTTTGGGGTGCCAGCGTCGCGGCCCATTCGAAGAGGTTGCCCTCGTCGCAGCAGCCGCGATGGGTCGAAAGACCGCCATGCGCATGGGTATTGATCAGGCCGGGGATGACGACGCGTCCGCCGAGATCCCGTCTTGCGATGTGCTCCGCCTGCGGTGGCATCTCCGCCAGCGGGCCGGCCCAGACGACCTTGCTGCGGTGGATCAGGACGGCACCGTCCGGATGGAAACCGCCGGGCAGCCCGGTGCAGAGAAAGGCGTTGTACAGAAGTGTCAACATTCTCAGACCTCCAGCAGGAAACATCGGCCATCCAGCGTCAGGCTGACCTCGGCGCAAACGGAAGGGGCTGCGGCGACACGGCCGTTTTCGATGGTCAGCGGACCGTCGTGACCAGGAACGACGATATCGGCCATGCCTACGATGCGGCGGATGCTGGCGCGGGCCATTTCCTCGTCGAAGGCGCCGGCGGGGGCGCCGGTTTCAATCTCGCCGCGATGTTTGATCGCGTCCTGGGCGAGGACCACACGTTTGCCGTCGACGGTCATCACCAGCGAGACATGGCCGCCGCTGTGTCCCGGCGTCGAAATCATCCTCACCCCCGGCAGCACTTCGAGTTCGCCGGAGACGAGGGTGAGTTGCGGGCTCCGCAACAGACTCTCGACCTGGAAGCGGGAGATGGCCGGGTCATCGAACCTGTGGTCCCGGACATAGGCGAATTCGCTTTCGTGAAGCACGATCTCCGCCTTCGGGAAACATTCGACATTTGCGATGTGGTCGAAATGGAGATGCGACAGGATGACGGTGCGGATATCGTGGCGGTCAATGCCACGCTCGGCGAGTGCCGCCATCAGGCCCGGGCGGTCGCCGCTGCCGCCGGTATCGAACAGCGCGTGACCTTCGTACGTCTTCAGGAGAAGGATCGTGCTCCAGCCGAGGAAACCGCGCGAACTGCGCCCCGGAAAGCCGGGCATCAGAATGTCGTAGGAAGCAGGGTTCGGCATCGATCAGCCCTCCATCTGCCTGAGCCGCGGATCGAGCAGGTCGCGCAGCCGGTCGCCGACGAGATTGGTGCCGACCACGGTGAAGAAGATGGCGAAGCCGGGAATGGTCGCGACCCACCAGGCATTGCCGATATAGTTGCGGCCTTCGGAGATCATCGTGCCCCAGGTCGGCGTTTCGGGCGGGACGCCGAGGCCGAGGAAGCTCAGCGAGGATTCGAACAGAATCATCTTGGCGACCAGCAGGCTGGAAATGACGATGACTGAGGACATCACATTGGGCAGCAGATGGCGCGTCAGGATGTGGGGAGAGGAAATCCCCATCATATACGCCGCCTGGATGAATTCCCGCTCACGCAGCACCAGGCATTCGGCGCGCACGACGCGCGCATATTGTACCCAGTTCGTCAGGCCGAGGATGGCGATGATGTTCCACAGGCTCGGTCCGACGACTGCGGCGACGGCGAGCGCCAGCACCAGGAAGGGAATGGCGAGCTGGATATCCGTCAGCATCATCAGCACGCGGCCGGCATATTTGTCCTCGTAGCCGGCGATCAGCCCGAAGGTGACGCCGACGGCACCGGAGATAACGACCGAGCTGACGCCGACCAGCATGGAGACGCGGGCGCCGACGACGATGCGGCTGAAGATGTCGCGGCCGAGCGCGTCGGTGCCGAACAGGTGGATGCCTTCGGAACCCTGCCAAAGCGGTGGCTTGAGGCGCTGAAGGATGTCCTGTGCGCTCGGATCGTAAGGTACGAACCAGGGGCCGAAGAGGGCCGCGAACAGCGCGACCAGAAGGACCGCCAGGCCGAAGGCGGCGAGATGGCTCGTCAGGTAACGTTTGAGAAATGCGCTCATTTGCCCGTCCTCAGACGCGGATCGAGCAGGCCGTAGGAGAGGTCGACTAGGAGATTGATGACGACGATGACTGCGGCCATGAACAGAACGAAGGCCTGCACCACGGTGAAATCGCGATTGGCGATCGCCTGGATCGCCAGCCGGCCAATGCCAGGATAGGCAAACACCTCCTCCGTGATCACCGCACCTCCGAGCAGCGCGCCAACCTGAAGCCCGATAACGGTCAGTGTCGGGATCGCAGCATTGCGCAGGGCGTGGGAAAGGAGGATGCGGCTTTCGCGCACGCCCTTTCCGCGGGCGGTGCGGACATAATCCGATTGCAGCACCTCGATCAGCGAGGAACGCAGCAGGCGGGTTATGATCGCCGTCGAATAGGTGGCGAGCACGATCGCCGGCATAACGAGGTTCTGCCAGCTTCCGCGGCCGGAAGGCGGCAGCATATGGAATGTTTCGGAAAAGAGCAGGATCAGCATGATTGCCAACCAGAAGGCCGGAAAGCTCTGGCCGATCAGCGAGATCAACAGGCTTGCGCGATCGATAATCGAGCCACGATTGGCGGCGGCCAGAATGGCGAGCGGAACGGCGAGCACGATCGACAGCACGAAGGCGGCCCCGCCAAGCTGTAGCGTCGCCGGCACGCGTTCCAGCACGAGCTGCATCGCCGGCTGCTCGTATCGCAGCGACATGCCGAAATCGCCCCTGGTCGCGCGGCTGAGAAAATCCCAGTACTGGATGACCAGCGGCCGGTCGAAGCCCATCAGGTGACGGAAACGCTGGATGTCCTCGATCGAGGCCTCTGGCGGCAGGAAAAGCGCCGACGGATCGCCGCCGATCCGGATCAAGAAAAACACGGCGACCGATACGCCGAGCAGCACGATGGCCGCGTAGAGCAATCGGGATATCAGAAAATTGGCCAAGACCTGCTTCGCTCCGTCAACGTTGGCATCCGCGGCCCGGCCGGAAGCCGGCCGCGGATGCCGTTTCTATCAGAAATGCGCCTTGCGCAGGTCGATCATGCCGTCCGGACGCGGTGTCCAGGTGAGCCTGGCGTCGAGGCCGTAGATCAGCGGCGGCTGGATCATCGGTAGATGCGGCGCATCCTCCTTGATGATGGCGGCCGCCTTCTCGTAGATCGACTTGCGTTCCGCCTGGTCGATCGTGCCTGCGCCGGCATCGAGCAGCTTGTCGAGCTCCGGATTGCTGTAATAGCTCTGGTATTCGCCCGTGTGCAGCAGCGGGTACCAGACGAGGTTCGGGTCGCGGCCGCTCCAGCCGGGGAAAGTGATGCCCTCACGGCCCTTCTTTTCCGAAACCTGACCCCAGACGCCCGGCTCGAGATATTGGATGTTCACCTTGATGCCGACCTTCGCGAGGAAACCGGCCGTCGCTTCGACGATCTCGCTGTCCTTCATGTAACGTCCCTTGCGGGTCATCAGTGGAACGGTGAAGCCGTCCTTGTAGCCGGCTTCGGCGAGCAGCGCCTTGGCCTTGGCCGGATCGTAAGGGTAGGGCTTCCAGGCCTGATCGTAACCGAAGGCGTTGGCCGGAAGGGTGAGCGCAATGCGCATGCCCATGCCGTTCAGCAGCGCCTGCTGGATGGCATCGACATCAACGGCGTAGTTGATCGCCTGGCGGACACGCTTGTCCTTGAGCGGCGTGTCGCGGGTGATGTCGAAGGCCAGGAAATAGAGCGAGTCGCTGGCGACCGTCGAAATCTTGGTCTCGCCGCCGTCGAGCGAGGCCATGTCCTCCGGCGGCACATCGACGGCGATATCGACGCCACCGCTCTTCAGCTCGGCGATGCGAGTACGGGTTTCCTTGATAGGGCGGAAGATCACTTTTTCGACTGCTGGCTTGCCGCCCCAATAATCCGGATTGGCTTCGAGCACGACGCGCTCGTCCTTCTTCCACTCCACGAAACGGTAGGGGCCGGTGCCGACCGGCTTGGCAGCGAGATCGGCGCTGTTGTTTTGGGCGGTGTAGGACGGCGGCACGATCAGTGCCGGGAAGCTCGCCTCATACAGCGACAGCAGCATGGTTGGGAAAGGCTTGTCGGTCTTGATCTCGACCGTGTAGTCGTCGACCACCGTGACCGACTTGATTTGCGAGATGCGCGAGTAATAGGGCGCCTTGAAATTCGGATCGAGGGCGCGGTCGAGGGTATATTTCACCGCGGCCGCATTGAAGGGCTCGCCATTGTGGAATTTCACGCCTTCGCGCAGCTTGAAGCGCCAGGTCAGCGGATCGGGATTGCTCCAGGATGTCGCAAGCGCGGGAACGATGTCGCCCTTTTCGTTCTGGCTGACGAGACCGTCATAGATCTGGAAGAGGATATTGGCGGTCGGGAAGGCGGAATGTTTCGCCGGGTCCATCGAATATGCGTCGGCGGCCTGGGCGACCACGATCGTCGAGGAGTTCTGGGCCGAGGCGCCGAGCGGAAGAAGCGCGAGCGCGGCAGCACCCAGCGTGCCGGCCACAAAATGTCGTCTCAGGATATCTTTCATCTGTTCACCCTTTTCTGTTCTGCGATGGGCCGAGCGGCCCGTCGGATCTGTCGTCTTCCTCAAGCCTTCTTCCTCCCGGCCGAACCCTTTACCAGAGCTATGGCCGCAAAGTGATCCAGGCGCCCGAGGCGCAGGACCATCATTTTACCTGCCCTTGCAGCGGGCAGTTCCGTGTCGTCGTGAAGCGAAAGAGCGGTATCGGCATCGGTTTCCACCGAGACCTCGAACCCGGCGAGCGGCGTCAGTTCGGTCAGCCTCTTGGTCTGCGAGGCGGCGCCGTTGAGAAGATGCAGGACCATGCCGTCCGGATGGCCGTAAAGGATGGTCTCGACGGCACTCGATGCGGTCGTGCGGACGGGCGGCGGGCCGATCTTGGCCTCCACCAGCGCGCCGAGGATCCGGCGATATTCCGGCATCGAATAGCGGTGATAGAGCGCGCCGATGCGCCAGGGAAGCCAGATCGCCCGACCTTCGCCGAAGCTGCGCTCGATCAGACCGGGTTCGCTGCCGTCTCCTTCGACGGTCGTGAATTCCGGAGCGTTGTTCGCGAACGGGCCAATGATGCGGAGGTCGTCCTGCGTCTCGCCATCGCCGAAGGGTGCCCAGAACGGACCGGCGGCCGGGATATGCGGGATGCCGTCCACAACGCTCCCGAGGTCGGCCCGCCTCAGCGCGAAATAGGCGCCGACCACCGAGCGGGCCTCGCCGGGAAGGGCCGGCAGGCAGCGCAGGGCAGGCGTTTCCCGCCGTGTTCCTATGTCGGTTGCAGCTGCGAGATCGGCGGTGGCGACAATCTTGCCGCCCTGTTGGACATAGGCGTCGATCGCCGCCGCATCGGCATCGGACAGGCAATCTGCCGCCGGCAGTATCACAAGATCGAAACAGCCGAGCTCCATTGCATCGAGACCCGGCGCAACAACAACGGCGAAGGGATAACGCAGATCGGACAGCAATTCACAGGCGCCGCGGAATTCCGCGACATGGCCATTGCCGTTCGGCGCCCCGGCCATCCGGCCGGCGTCCTCGCCCCACAGCCGGCTGTGCTCGGAACGGACCACGGCGATGCGGGCGAGGCTCTTCAGGCCACGGTACCAATGGGCGTTCTTCTGTTGGTAGGCACCGAATTCCCGCAGTGCCGGAACGAAGCGTGCGTCTTTCTGCTCGAGCAGACCGTTCACCGCCGGCGCCGTACTGGCGCCATGCGCCGCCGCCTGAACGAGGTTGTGGATCAGCCGCGCCTTCGGCATCGCCGACTGGCGGCTGGCGAAGACTTCCGACGTCGTCTGGATGAGGAGCGGCGGACGGCCGGGTTTCAGGGCATCGGCCGTGAGCGCCTCTTCTGCGGCCCAGAGGTTCCAGATCGGCTGCGGATCGATCGGATTCGGCATCACGGGGTTGGAGACCTGCGAGCCGATGATGTCGCTGACCTCGGCCATGCGACGGATGTTCCAGCCCTCATGGACGTGATGGTAGGGTACGATCGCCGCACCCGGATTGCGCTGCTGCACGAAACTGCGGACGCGGCCCATGTAATCGGCGAGGAAATCCTGCCGCCAGGCCTCATAGGCGGGTTCTCGACGGTCGGAAGCGGGAACGGGCTTGCCCGTCGCCGCCTGCACGATGCCCCTGCAGCGGCCGCAATAACAGCGCGGCACGTGCAGGTAGTTGAAGAAGAAGCCGTCCGCGGCGGGGTAGCGGCCGAGGATCTCGTCGAGGATCGAAAAGACCTGCGCTTGCCAGAACGGGCCGGTGGCGCAGATCTGCGGCATGGCCCAGACGCTGGTGACCGCGCCGTCCGGTTTGCGGACGAACCAGTCGGGATGTTTCGCCTCCATGCCTTCGCGGCCCTTGGAAATGTCCATCCGCACCAGGACGCGGATGCCTTCCGCCTTTGCGGTATTCAGGAAGTCGCCAAGGAAATCTCCCCGCAAATGCGGGTTGATCGTCTGCGAGGCGAGTTTCGTCGGATACCAGGTGGAAAAACCGCCGCCCATAACGATGCAGGCATTGGCGCCGGCGCTTCTGATCTCGCCGACGAGCTGGTCGACAGTCGATTTCGCGGCATCGGTCTCGCGCAACAGGTGCTGGAAAAAACGCAGCGGCTCTTCGGTCCAGGCCAAAGGCGAGGTCAATGGCATGCGCAGCCTCCTGCCCAAAGCTTGGCGTAACGCTTCCGCATCCCGCGGATCGGCGCTTCCAGAACATGAGCTGCGGCCCGTGCGGCCGCGCCTTCGGTCCGCCGCCGGTCGGCGAAGACTTGGGCCTCGCTCCAGATCGCCGCCTCGTCGATCGCCGTGGCACGGCCGTTCGAAACGACGATGCGCCCGGCGATCATGACCCGGTCGATGGCGCTGCCGTTTTCTGACAGGACGAGCTGGCGAGGTGCATCGTTCAGCGGCCGGAATGCCGGTGCGTCCAGGCGGAAGAACGTGATGTCCGCATCGTATCCCGCTTCCAGGCGGCCTGTCGTCTTTAGGCCGATGGCATCGGCGCCGCTGGACGTGCCGAGCTTCAACGCGGTCTGCGGGCCGATCCAGTCTTCCTCGTCGTCGGACTTGAGATTGTGTAGGAGAGCGGCCCATTTCATCGTTTCGAGAAGATTGGCGCCGTCGTTGCAGCAGGCGCTGTCGGTGCCGAGCCCGACCCGAATGCCCCTGCCGAGCAGGTCGGGAAGCGGGCAATAGCCGCTGCCGAGCCGGGCGTTGGAGACCGGATTGTGGATGATCGTCGCATCGGCGGCGGCAATCCGCGCGGCATCGTCCGGCTCCAGCCAGATCGCGTGAACGAGATTGGTGCGCGGAGTCAGCAGGCCAAGGCCTTCGAGATGGGCGATCATGCCGCGGCCGTAAAGCTTCAGGCCCATCTCACGCTGCAGCCGGGTTTCGAGGATGTGGGTGTGCAGGAGTGTTTCGTGCCGCCGGCTGAAATCTGCCGCCGCGACAAGCAGTTTGTCCGAGCATCGCTGCGGACCGGATGGACCGATCGCGACGCTGATCCTGGCACCCGCTTCGCCGTTCCAGCGGCGGAAGAAAGCGTCGACGATCGCCATCTGCTCGCAGGCGGGCACTGGAGGACGGCTTCCGTAGGAGGCAAGATCGAGGCCGACGAGGTCGCCGGCATCGAAGGGCAGGGTGTCGATAATGCTCCGGTCCGAAACGATCGGCGCGATCACCGCCCGCATGCCGCTGTCCCGCCAGGCCGAGGCGACGGCATCGAGCGCCCCGGCATCAATATCGGGTGAGATGCGCACGTGATCGAGGACGGCGGTCGTCCCGGACCGCATCATCTCGATCGCGCCGAGCATCGTCGAGATGTAGATCTCCTGATGGCTGCGTCTTTCACGCGCTGCGGAAGAGGTCAGCGACCAGAGTTCGAGCGGAAGGTCGCCGGCGATCCCCCGAGCCAGGTTGTCCGGTGAATGGCTGTGGCAGTTGACGAAGCCGGGCGTAGCGAGGAGGCGGGAGGCATCGATGAACTGTCGCCCGGTAGGGGCAGGCGTGCCTGCGGGATGCAGCGCTGCAATCCGGCCGCCCGCAACCTCGATCGACCACCGTTCCGTCTTGAAGCGGCCGGCGTCTTCCATCAGGCATAAAGTGTTTTCGAACCAGTATCCCGGCACAGATTTTCCAGTCGATGCGTTCCCCGGCGCCTTTGGCATCCTTGGCCCTAGTGTTCCCAGCTAGCGGCGAAGGAAAATACGCAGTTTTGGAAAAAATCATTTTCCGGATAGAAACCCGGCGGATGGAGAGGAACGGCACGCAAATTGCTGCTGGAACCTGTCTGCTTGCGATTGCCCCTTTAATGCGTAAGCTGTCGATTAACGGCGCGTCACAATGCGCAAGATGTGAGCAGTGAACGAACCGAAGTGAACAGGTTCCAGGACATATTGTCATTCGTGCGGGTGGCCGAACTCGGCGGCTTCACCGCAGCTGCCAAGGCACTGTCATCCTCCACATCGGCGGTGACCAAGAGCGTGACCCGGCTCGAGGAAGGACTTGGCGTACAGCTTCTGCACCGCACCACCCGGCGCATGCATCTGACCGAATACGGGGCGGAATATTACGAGCGCTGCCGCCAGATCCTCATCGATCTTGATGAGGCGGAAGGCTCCATTCGTGAGGCAAATATCGCCCCCAGTGGGCCGGTCCGGATCGCGCTGCCGCCGTCCTTCGGCCGCATGACGGTCATTCCCGCGCTGCCGGAATTCTACGATCGTTATCCGAACGTCGTGCTGGACCTCTGCCTCAAGAGCCAGACAACGAATCCAATCGAAGGCGGCTTTGATCTTGTCGTGCATTCCGGCCGGCTCGCTGATTCCCGGCTGATCAACCGTATCCTGGTGCGCGGCGCCCAGAAGACGGTGGCAGCTCCGAGCTATATCGAGCGCTATGGCCGGCCGCAGACGCCGGCCGATCTCGTTCGGCACAACTGCATCACCGGCGCCTTCGGGCCAAACTGGCATTATCGCGGCAAGGACGGCAGCGAAGAGGTAATCCGCGTCTCAGGATGCCTGACGACAGACAGCGGCGACATTCTGCGCGAGGCGGCGATGACCGGTCTGGGGATATCTCAGGCGACATGGTGGCTGTTTCGTGAGGAGATGCAGCGGGGCCTTCTGGTGCCCGTTTTGGAGGACTACGAGATCGAAGCCGATCCAATCGCGATCGTCTTTCCCGCGAACCGCCGCACACCTGTAAAGGTGCGCGCTGTCGTTGATTTCCTTCTTAAAATTACACGAGGTCACGCACCGTAGGTTCCAATCGGTTCAAGGCGAGTGGTCTCGCTTAAGTCTCGGTTGGTGGCTCAGGGCCACAAATGGTCTCTAAAATCTCAATCGTCATCTGCTGCGCTTGCGATGGTATCCTAAAGTATTTCGACTGGTACAGAAGCTTAGACATAACAGCCTCGGCGAGCCGGGCGTCCATCATACGTGCCGTTTTCAGGGCCCGTGCGCATGATTCCTTGAACGGAATGAGCGCCTCTACAAGGTAATCATGGCCTTCGCTCTCGCGGACGCAGGCAATATCGAACATGTCGCGTGGCTGCACTGAGGCCCCGCGATAGAAAATCTTTTTCGCAACGATCTCGGCTGGCGTCTCCAGGTAAACCTTCTGCCCTCGTATTTCTCTTTCCCTCGTGGGCTCAGACGTCAGGTGCGTTGCGACGATAAAGTCGATCTCTCCGATATCCTTGAACACGATTTTGAGCGCACGCGTTCCGTCGAAGGTATAAGCCTCGGGGTGTATGTCGAGAGCAAAGCCCTGCGTTTGTGGATTGAGATAAGGCAGCACCTGAGGATCGTCGATGAAGATATCGACGTCGAAACTCTGCCGGTGGCCGATTTGAAGCATCAGCGCAGTGCCGCCACCGAAACTCCAGCTGTCGAGAACGGTGAACTTTGAATTAGCTTGGCTGATTATCTTCTGGGCCTGGTCAAAGAGCTCGGCCCAATGACTATTTTGAGATTGTGCCACTAGGCGGCTCGGGCGAGCGGCAGTTCGTATCCGGCCATATCGGAAAACCGTCGTGCAACGACAGAGGCATCAGCAAGGTTGACATGCATTTCATCGAGAAACGAATGCTGAAGGCTTTCGCTAACATCAGAAAAGAACGCAAATGCCGATGCGTCGTAATGGTCGGCGCTCGCCGGGTCGGCAATCTTCGACGCCAACTGCTCAGCCGAAAGGCTCGTCCCATAAGGGGCGTTTACCGTAGCCAACACTGTCGTAGTGACGAATGTCATCAATTTTCACCGCAGTTAATACATTGCCATATATAGCGTCTTGCGACGCGGGAGACAAGGAGCGAGCCGTTTGCCGGCATCCGTTCGTCTGGCTCGATTCCCTTCAACGGCAGGCCAGACATCGAACGACGGGGTCTCAGGTTCTACTCTCATCAACTGGAACGATTGTGAAATAGCGGGATCGTCGGTTCGAACCCATTCAAGAGCTAATCCATTCAGATGAACCTGACATCCCCTTGATTAGGAAAGACCGTACCAGGCGCCGCGGCCGGCACCGTGGAGGACGAGGTGCCCTTGATCCACGAGTGCCTTGAGATGATCCTTGATGGTGTGACGGCTTGCATCGGTGATCCGTGCAGCCTCCGCGACCGTGATCCGTCCGTGCTCGCGCGCCAACTCGAGCAATGTAATGGATAATTCCGGCATGTCGGCGAGAATAATACGCTCGCGCTCCATTTTCTTCTCAAGCCGCGTCTTCTGCCGATGCAGGGCTTTCAAAAAGAACTCGATCCAGGGGTTCCAGTCTGGTTCGGTGCTGCGGATCGTTCCCTGCGTGCGCCGAAGCGAGACGTAATAGCTCTCCTTGCTTTGCTCGATGATGCTTTCGAGCGAGCTGTAGGGGACGTAAGCGTAGCCGGCCCGCAGGAGCAACAAGGTGGTCAGAATACGCGATAGGCGGCCATTACCATCCTGGAATGGATTGATTTCGAGGAAAACGACAACGAAGATCGCGACGACTAAAAGTGGATGGAGCCGCTTTTCTCGCCCTTGCTCATCCAGCCAGGCGATCAGTTCTTCCATTCGACGCGGCGTATCGAACGGCGATGCCGTTTCGAAAACTATGCCGAGGCTCTCGCCTGTTCGTTAAACGCTTCCACGTTGTTGGAGAGGGTTTGTATGCGCCGCGATGCCGCTCGTCCTTTGTCGAATTCGCAAGAAGGTCGCGGTGGAACCGACGGATATGATTCTCGGTGAATGAAATAGCTTCGTAAGCACTGAAGATGGGCTCCATCACCTCCGCATAGCCGGCAACCTCTTGCTCGTCGCGTGTCGTAAACGACCTCTGGCCTGCTGTCGGTTTCGTGGACACCAAAACGGTGACCGAAACAGCAAGTTACTAACAATAGCTTGGGTTTCGCGGGTCTAGTCCGTTCAGGAGCAAGGCACCATTCCGCTGAGGTCGCGCAGCGTTTTTAGCCGTGATCAATGGTGTGCGAGGGCGGCGGGAGACAGTTCTGCCACTGTCGAGCAGCCGAGATGGCCGAGCGTCGTCCAGAATTCCCGCTGCAACAGTTCCAGCGTTCGCCGCACCCCGTTTTCGCCGTCGGCCGCAAGGCCGTAGGCAACGATGCGGCCAAGCGCCACGGCATCGGCGCCGAGTGCAATCGCGGCGGCGATGTCGCTTCCCCGGCGGACGCCGGAATCGAAGATCACAGGAACGTCCTTGCCTACCGCATCGCGGATCGCCGGCAGTGTTTCCAGTGTTGTCGGCGTGCGGTCGATCGTCCGGCCGCCGTAATTGGAGACATAGAGACCGACTGCACCGGCATCGAGCGAGGCCTTGGCGTCGCGCACGCTGGAGACCCCCTTGACGATGCAAGGAAGAGGAGCCTTCTTGATCACGCTGGCGGCCTGAGCCCAGCTCCAGCGCGGCCTGGTGAAATCCAGAAGCTCAACAAGGGCTGCTGCGTCGGACTTGCCGGGACCGAAGTTCGACGGACCTTCCTCGCCGCGGATCGAAAACCGGTCCTCCATCATCCGCTCCCGCCACTGGCGTATCGGTGAATAGGTGACGCAGATATATTGATAGCCGGCTACCTTCGCTCGCTCGATCATCTCGAGCACGGCACCTTCATCTCCCACGAACGTCATCTGGAAAATGGAGGCGACCGGCGAGGCCATCGCTACCTCCTCCAATGAATGGGCCGCCGCGACCGGCACCATCTGCTGGATGCCCGCCGACGCTGCGGCGCGGCCGATCGCAAGATGCCCTTCCGGATGGAATACGGCCTCGCCGCCGCCGAAGGGCGCGATGAAGGCGGGGAAGCTGAGGTCGAAGCCGAGGACTTTCGTGCGCGTGTCCGGATTGCTGATGCCGGCGAAAAGCGGCACCTCGAACCGGATGCGGTCGAAGACGGCGGTGTTTTCGCGGAGTGTCACCTCATCGCCGGTGCCACAGGAAAGATAGTTCCAGTCGACCTCCGAGAGCCGGCGTTGCGCATCCTTGTAGATGCCGCGCAACGTCGTGTATTTCTCACGGGTCGCATAGCGATCGTCGATCCGGTTCGGCTTGTCCGTCATGTACGTTTTCCAGTCCGTGAAAGCGAACGTGCGGACCAAAATCCGCCCGTGCCATCGAGGTTATTTCTTGGCGGCGATCAGCACGATTTCGATAAGCCGTCTGGGATCGCCGAGATCGGCAACGCCGATCGTCGCACGCGACGGCAGATCGTCGCCGTCGAGCCATTCGAGCCAGGCCTCGTTCATCTCCTCCTTGCGCGACATGTCGGAGAGATAGATGCGCGCCGACAGGATGTGATGCTTGTCGGAGCCGCATTCGGCGAGTATCTCTTCGAGCTTGGCGCAGGTCTGTTGTGTCTGCTCCTTCATGCCGACGGAAATGTCGCTTGCGGCATGGCCGCCGAGGTAAAGCACGCCGTTATGTTCGACGGCGCCGTGCATGATGCGGTGCTTGCGGTGACGTTTGATCATTCTGAGTTCCTTTGACAAAGGGAAAGGGTGCCCGCCGCTTGGCCGCGGCAGGTTGGGTTGGTACGTCTTGAGCTGGGGTCAGCCGCGTCCTTGCGGGGCGTATCTGTCGAGCGGGATTTCGGCTTTCTGGCCCGTTACCAGCTTAGCGAGCTGGGCGCCTGCAAACGGACCGATCGTCAGGCCGCCGGCCCCAAGCCCGTTGCCGATCGTCAGGTTGGCGATATCGGGAACCCGACCGAGGGTCGGGTTCATCGTCTCGCCCGCCGGGCGAAAGCCGATGCGCGTTTCGATCAGCGTCGCATTGGCAAGGCCTGGTGCGATATTAAGGCCGGCGGTGAGCACTTCCAACTCGCCGGCGGCGGTGACGCGGTAGTCGAAGCCGGTGTCGTTCTCGCGGGTCGCGCCGACGACCACGCGGGAATCGTCGAAGGCGAGCATGTAATGGCTGCTCATCGGCAGGACGACGGGCCATTTGGCCGTCGCCACGCCTGGCAGGCGCAGGTGGATGATCTGGCCTCTCTGCGGCTTAACGGGATGGATAAGCCCGAGCGGTCCAAGGATCTGGTAGGCCCAGGCACCGGCGGTCACGACGATTTCATCTGCTTCGATGACGGCGCCATTGCTGTCGAGGCAGCGGGCGCGATCGCCGCCGAGCGTCAGGGTGACATGTTCGCTGCGGAATCTTGCACCCATGGAGACGGCTGTGCGGACCATCGCGGCGGACAGCAGGCGCGCATCGACGCGGGCACCGCCGGGGATGTAGATTGCATCGAGATCCTCGCGCAGCGGCGGGAAGAGTGTACGCGCTTCCGTCGGGGTCAGGTGCCGGACATCTCCGGCCTCAGGCGCATCCTTGACCCGGCGCGCCACCCGTTCGGCCGCGGCATCGAATTCGGCGCGGTCCTCGGCGACCACCAGGGCACCGACCTTGCCGTAGCCTAGCTCGGTCTCGCCCTTCGCCTTCAGACCCTCGATGAGGCCGTCATAGAAGCGGGCGCCAGCGGCATACATCTTGTACCAGTCCGGCTCGTCGGCCTTGGTGGCCCAGGGGCAGACGATACCCGCACCGGCCATGGTGGCCTTGCCCTGATGGGCTTCGTCGACGATTTCCACCTCCACGCCCTCGCGGGCGAGATGGTAGGCGGCACTGGCGCCGAAAATGCCGGCGCCGATGATCAAGACACGCATTTCAAGAATCCCGTATGTTTTGACTTTGGGCCGGCGGATGCCATCGATTATCACCCGCCGGAATGCGAAGGCCTATTCGACTGTTACGCCGGAAAGGCGACTGGTGCCGAAGATCGCCGGCGCATAGCCTTTGACGGTCTTGGCGACGGCGGTGATCGTGTCGGCGCCGCCGAGGATGACGGCGGGCACTTCCGCGTGAAATTCCTCCTGAGCCTTTTTGTAGAGCTCGATGCGCTTGGCCCGATCGGTCACGGTGCCGGCCTCGTTCATCAGGCCAATGAATTCTTTGTCGCACCAGGCACCGATATTGGACGGGCTCGGCTTGCCGGAGGAATCGCACGTGAAGTAGTTGTTGGGGATCTGGCTCGGGTCCGGGAAATCGTAGATGCCGCCGAACATGCCAACCTCGGCCTCGCCGTTGCGGGCGCGGGTAATGTACTCGCCCCATTCGTATGAGACGACCTCGGCCTTGACGCCGATCTTGGCCCAGTCGGCCTGGATCATCTCGGCTGCGCGGCGGCCGTTCGGCATATAGGGACGCGAGACCGGGACGGCCCAGAGCTGGGTGGAGAACCCGTCGGGGAAACCGGCCTCCGTGAGCAGCTTCTTGGCGAGGTCCGGATCGTAACTATAGGCGCCGACATCCTTGTCGTGGCCCCAGAGCGACGGGGGAATGATCGCGCCGGTGACGGTGCCCATGCCGTCATAGACAAGGTCGACGAGTGGCTTCATGTTGATCGCATGCGCCAGAGCCTCACGGACGCGCCTGTCCTTGAACTTGTCCTGCCTGAAGTTGAAGGTGATGAAGCCGGTGGAGGCGACTGGCGTCTGGACGAGATTGAGATTAGGGCTTTTCCCGATCATCTCGCGGTCGGCGAGGTTCGGATAGAGTGCGATCTGGCACTCACCGGCCATGGCGCGCTGCAGGCGGACGGATGCATCGGCGCCGATCGCCATGACCACGCCGTCGACCATCGGCGTGCGCGCCGGATTGTTGATCGCCGCCCCCCAGGTGTCTTTGAAAGGCACCAGACGGACGACGGCATCCTGCTGGTAGACCTGGAGCTGAAATGGCCCGGTGCCGATCGGTTCGCGGTCTATGAGTTCCGGTGTGCCGGCCTTGGATAGCATTGCGGCATATTCGGCGGAGGTGATTGCCAGCGACTGGTGCGCCATGATGCCGATGAAGGGAGCAAGCGGGCTCTTCAGAGTGAAGGCAACGGTGTAATCGTCGATCTTCTTTACCGATTCCAGCGCGTCGGCGAGCTTGGTGTTGAAGGTGATGAAGTTTCCGCCGTTGACCTTGGCATAGGGATGGTCGGGCTTCATCATCCGCTCGAAAGTGAACATCACGTCGTCGGCGTTGAACTCACGGGTAGGCGTGAACTTGTCGTTCGACTGCCACTTCACGCCCTGGCGCAGCTTGAACGTATAGGTGCGGGCATCGTCGGAGACGCTCCAGCTCTCAGCCAGCGCCGGCTCGATATCCGACGATCCGGCTTTCACGGAAACCAGGCCGTCATAGATCTGGCCGAGCACGTAGGAGGTCGTGCCGTTGCTGGTGAGTTGCGGATTGAAGACTTCAGGCGAGCCTTCGATGCAGACCGAGAGCATCGCGGCATTGGCCGGTGCGGCGGCCGTCAGGACCAGGATGGATAGGCCGAGGATTTTCTTCATATGTCGTCGTTCCCTTCTTCTTTCAGCCGCTTGCCGCGGCCTTGGCGTGATCAAGCTCCGGCCGGCCTCGAAGAAGCCGTCCGCCGGACCGGACCGGTCTGCAGAATGATTGTTTTGCGGAGTTCGGACGTCCCCTCACTCGTTCGAGTTTCGCCCGTTCACACCTTCACTTGCATGTTAAAGCGCTTCGGCAATATGATTGTCAAATAGCTTGTTCTCCCTTCATTATAACCAAAACTCATGTCGGAAAATTTGGCATGAGGGGATCCCGCCGGCCATGAACATCAGACAGCTTGAAGCCTTCCACACCACGATCGAAACCGGATCGGTGACCCTTGCCGGTGAAAGGCTCGGTATTTCCCAGCCGGCCGTCAGCAAGCTGCTGCGCAGCCTGACCGAGGCTTGCGGTTTCCAGCTTTTCACACGCAGCGGCGGGCGCCTGGTGCCGACGCTGGAGGCGCGCATGCTGGCAGTAGAGGTGGAGCGGATGTTCTCCGGCGCCAAGCGAATAGCCCGGCTTGCGGAAGCCGTACGCAATCGAGAATGGGGCGAGGTGACGATCGCGGCGCCCCCGGCGCTTGCCACCCTCTACCTCTCCAACGCGCTTTCGCCTTTCCTTGCCGAACAGCCTGACATCCATTTCACGTTGCAGAGCAAGACGTCGCCGCGGATCGGCGAACTGGTGGCGGCCGGGCAGATCGATATCGGTCTGAGTGTCCTGCCCTTCGATCACCCGAATGTCAGCGCCGAAGTGATCATGCGCTTCAGCATGGTTTGCATCCTTCCCGCCGGACATCCGCTCACCGGGAAACAGGTGATCGAGATCGACGATCTTCGCAATGAGGCCTTCATCTCGCTCTTCCGCGACGACTGCTCGCTGATGACGATCGACCGGGCCTTTCAGCTCAAGGGCGTTCAAAAACGCAACCGCATCGAGGTGCCGCTGTCGGAAACTGCTTGCAGCTTCGTTGCCAACGGCGTCGGCGTATCGATCGTGCCGCCCTTCGTCGGGCTGGACTATCCAGAAGATCGCCTTGTCCGGCGGACACTGCTGCCGGAAACCTTCATGGATGTCTGGCTCTTGACGCCAAACGGGCGCCCGCTGTCGCTCGCCTCGCAGAAACTGGTGGACTTCATTCGTGCGGCTGTCGCGCCGTTCGACCAACGGGATGATATGCACCGAAGCTTACAATGAGGTATGCATGCGACGTTGGTTGCGGGATTTTCGCGGTCGTGTGGGATAGCATTATATGATGGAGATCGACGAGGACAAAATCGACGACGCGGTGCTGGCGCTGTTGTGGCTGACGCTTCATAACGAGCGTCGCGCCTGGAAGGGTTTTGACTGGGCGACGACGGATCGCCTGCACCAGAAAGGGCTGATCGGCGATCCGATGAACAAGTCAAAGTCGCTGGTGCTGACGGACGAGGGTCTGCGTCGGTCGGAAGAGCTGTTTCAGAAGCTGTTTACGCGGCAGCCGGTACTGCCGCCGTCTTGATCGCTCCCACGGTAACAGGTCGTGCAGGCGGGAGGCGGACAAATCGGCGATGCGAGCCAGCACGTCCGCAAGCCAGGCCTTCGGGTCGATGTCGCTGAGGCCGGCCGTGGTGATCAGTGTCAGCATGATGGCAGCCCGGTCGGCGCCGCGATCGGAACCAGCGAGGCTCCAGTTTTTTCGTCCGCAGTCCACGCCGTGCAGGGGCTCTTTCCGCCGTAGCGAGGCGGCACCGGGTTGGCTGGTGACAAGGCACGATCGCGGAGCTGCGGTGTGTTTTCTGAATAGCTGTATTCTAACAGAGGCACTCGTAGAGCGCATTTGACCTGACGCTTTTGGCTGTCGCGTATAAGGTCACGGGCCGAACGTGCCCTCCCACGCCGCCGAAAGCCTTTGCGCAGCCGGCGGTTCGATTCATCAAGGTATCAGCAGCCAAAGCTGATGCTTGCCCGTGCCAGGCCTTCGGAGCATGTTTAACAACAGATGCATTACAGGACTATAATGGATGGAACGTCCTCGTCTGCTTCCGGAAAGATCTTTTCCAGCCTATGCTTACTTGCCCGGGCGGCAGCCACATCCGGTGCGGGATCCTGCGGGACATAGCTACCAGATCCAGCCGGCGCAAGTTATCCCATCGCTCGGGTCGGACGAGTTCGTGTGGGGCGAGGATCTCTTCAATCATGGCTACTACTGGGAAGCGCATGAGGCATGGGAGGGGCTTTGGCATCTTGCCGACAAAGGAAGCACGCTGCGCGCTTTGCTAAAGGGCCTTATCCTGCTTTCTGCCGCCGGGGTGAAGATCCGCGAAGGCAAACGGGCCGCAGCAAGACGTCATACCGGGCGCGCAGCCGGGCTGCTTCGACAGTTGCCAGATCAAGCGTTTTCGGGTGAATTGGGCGTGTCGCCCGCACTGCTTGCCGATCTTGCCGAAGTCACCGCCGACGCCGCAACGCTTCCTCGAACTGCGGAAAACGGCAAACCTGAACCGGTGTTTGCGTTTTTCCTCGGGCGTGCATGAAAAATCCCTTCGACGGTGCCTCAGCCTTTAATCTGATTTAGATGGGTTAAATATCAGTCTTTAGCCTGATTTCGGCTTGACGAACGTGGAGTTCGGATGCGCCACATATCTTTATAGTGGAAGATCCAGCTGCGGTGACATTTGCTCTGCGCCTTGCTCCAATGAAGACAATGTGACGCCGAGCAGCCGGATTCCCTTGCGGGCCGGAAAGACCGGCTGCAGCAAGAAGGCAACGATCTCCTCCAGCTCAAAAATCGAGGTTAACGGAACCGGTACGGTCTTGCTGCGGGTGATCTGCTGAAAGTCCGAATATTTCACCTTCAGGGTTACGGTCTTGGCGCCGATCGAGTTCACCTCGCAATAGCTCCAGACCTTGTCGATCAGCGGCTGGATTCCTTCGCGCGCCGGCTCAAAGGCATGAACGTCTTCAACAAAGGTGTCCTCGGCGCCGACCGACTTTCGGACGCGATCCGGCTTGACCTGACGATTGTCGATGCCCCTGGCGATGCCATAGAAGTAGGGGCCGGACTTGCCGAAGTGGTTGATGAGGAAATCAAGTTCCTTGCCAAATAGATCAGCACCCGTCTCGATGCCGAGACGGTGCATCTTCTCGGCCGTGGCTGGACCGACGCCATGAAACTTCTTGACGGGTAAGCCCTGCACAAAGGCTGGACCATTCTTCGGCGTGATGACCGCCTGGCCGTTCGGCTTGTTGAGATCGCTCGCCATCTTCGCCAGGAACTTGTTGTAGCTGATGCCCGCCGAGGCATTCAGGCCTGTCGCCGCCTTAATCTTCGCCCGGATTTCCGTGGCGATCTCGGTTGCGATCTCCATTCCCTTGAGGTTTTCGGTGACGTCGAGATAGGCTTCATCCAGTGAGAGCGGCTCGATCATTGGGGTGTATTCAGCGAAGATTTCCCGGATCTGCATCGAGACGGCGCGATAGATGTCGAAGCGCGGTCGGACGAAGATCAGCTCGGGGCATTTGCGCTTGGCTGTCACCGACGGCATGGCCGAATGGACGCCGAACTTGCGGGCTTCGTAGCTCGCCGCGGCCACGACGCCGCGGGCAGCCGAGCCCCCGACGGCGACCGGCTTGCCTCGAAGCTCCGGATTGTCGCGTTGCTCGACCGAGGCATAAAACGCGTCCATGTCGATATGGAGAATCTTACGTGGCCGGTTGGCGTGCTCGTTCTGGTCCATGGGGCTCAGTCTTCGTCACAGGAGGATATCCTCTCCATCAGACATGGGAAATAGGTGGCGCATTGGTCGCCTTCCACTGTGTTCATCCTCTCGCAGCCCACCGTCATGCGCCGCGTAAGTTCCGCGAAGCTGACACCGGCTCCGAAGGCCTTTACCAGCCGCGTCCGCTCGTGTCCGCCGCGACGCCGACACAGCCGGCAATCGAGTTCGATGACCGGCTCTCGCAGATCCACCCTTGAGCTTCAATGGCCTGACGCCCATTGGGTGATCGAAGCGCGGCGCGATGAACCCCTCCCACTGTTCCTGGCCGCGGCAGAGCGCGAGGCGCGCGCCATCGCCGAGCAGCAGGAGCCGGAGGTCAAGCTACGGCAGATGACGGAAGGGCACAACGTGGTGGACGATTACAGCCACGTCAGCCTGACGCTTCGGCACCATCCGTTGAGCTTCCTGCGCCACGATCTCGCCCGGAAGAGGATCGCCACATACAGCGACGCGATGAGGCGCGAAACGGCCAGTGGTTGACGGCGGCCGGCCTGATTCTGGTGCGGCAGATGCCGGGCTCTGTCAAGGGGTTCGTTTTCGTGACGAGCGAGGACGAGACTGGCGTCGCCAATGTCGTGGTCTGGCTAAAACTCTTCGAGAAGTCGCGCCGCGTTCTTCTCAGCTCCAGCATGCTGGGGATCCACGGCAGGATCCATAGGGAAGGGGAGGTGGTGCCCGCGTGGCCCAGCAACTGTTCGATCTGTCGGCGGACCTATCGAGCTTGGCTGCTCGTGATGGCACCTTCCGCCCGCCGACCGGCCGCGGCGACGAATTCGTCCATGGGGCGCCAGCGACGCCCGATCCCTGCGGAAAGCCACCAGCGCCGGTCAGGTCGAAGGACATCTTCGAGCCAGATCGTCATATCGACACGCTGAAGATAAAGAGCCGGAATTTTCAGTGACGGAAGCGGCGCTTCCAGCTCGATCAAACCACGCCGACGTTTTCGGCCTTCGATTTTCCGGTCTTGCGGTCCTGGCCGAGATCATAGCTTACCTTTTGTCCCTCTCTCAAAGAGCCACCTCGTTGTAGAGCGGAGACATGTACGAAGACATCAGCCCCGCCATTGTCTGGAGTGATGAAACCAAAGCCCTTGTCTTCGTTGAAAAATTTAACAGTTCCCGTCGGCATGAAAGCTCCTGATCGCTTGGCGGCAGCTTGCCGCGCGGCGACCTTATCGCCCATTCGATAAGCCATCAATAGCCTGTCGATTTCGCGGCCGATCGATTATTGAGCTGAGCTGGAGCGGAAGAGGATCCACCACTTGTACGAAGCGCGCGTCCAAGCGCAACGCCCGGTATGGACGCGACGTCGGGCACGAGCAACGCCTTCGCCATCAAGACAATGTTTCCCACCAACAAAAAAGGCCGGGGCGAAACCGCACCGACCTTCCTCATCATCGCTTACCCACCAGTGCCAGTACATCCGTGGTCAAAAGTCTCGAAGCGATGGCGGCGATTGCGAGCGGCGAATTCATCAGCGCTCATCAGCAATGCCGATGACGGTTATATAGGCAGTCATTGTGTTCAAAACAAGTTTGCCGGCGATCAAGCCCTCCATGCGGCCAAGTTGAATGGCCGGGACAGGGGGCGCGTAGCGTAGAGCGCACATCAGCGCGGCCAGAAGCTGTCGGAAAGGAACACAGAGATCAAAACCTGCGAGGTCATGCTGGCGACCGCCTGTCGTATCTGCAACCGGCCTTGGCGATGTGCTTCATCGACGTGCTCTGCATTTTCCTCTCGTCCTCATCCTCATTTGCGTCCTCCCCCGCTCCCCAGACCTCCCTCCAGCAGCTCTCCTGTGCTGCTGCGAGCTCGGGATCAAATTCCGGATAGGGCCGAACATGGTCAGGAAGTTCCACCTCAAGTAATAACGCTCCCGCGAAGAAGGAGAACATGGGCCAATCCGCTTCCAATGCCGTCCTGTCCGACCTGCGCGACCGCATCGCGCATCTGGAGAGCGGGTCCGCCCACAGACAAGCCGTTCTGCCGTTCGGGGTGCCGATCTCATCGTCCATCGCGTCGACAGCACGACCCAGGCGCTTCGAGCCGGGACGGCGAGTTCCAGCATCTCACCTTCGATTTTCAGGTCGGGCATCTCATCGAACGCTTTTTCCGAGGAGCGGACCTCATCCCTGCCACTGCAGCAAGGTCACCACTGTTCCAGGCTCGCACAGGGGCATCATGCACTGCCACCAACGCCCGGTGTAACGAGGGATGGGACAGGCCCGCAAGCAAGCCGAGTCCGGTCGCCCCGCTGTCAATCGCCGACCTCAGGATAAGCAGAACGATGACTTCGCAAAGCCGGTTGAGGGCAGCCCCGGCTGCGCTCGCTTTGTCCCGGGTGACGCAGCCCTCGGAGTGATCGTTGATCAGTCCCATCGCCTGCATGAACGCAAAAACGGTTGTGAGGCCGATGAACGACCATCCACGTTTCTTGAGGTCTTTTGACATGGCGATGGACGGCGAGACAGACGCCGTCTGTGATCTCGCCAGCTCGCTCGCCGTCGGTCCGAAGCGCTACCCCCGGAATTCCTGGACTATGCGCCTCATGCCTCTGGGCTCCACCGCCACGACGACGATGGTTATTCGTCGAGGCGGGGCGAAATCGAACTTTTCCGTGAATGCTTCGAGCGGTTCGGGAGCTTTCTCGCAAAACCCAGCAGTGGCTCGAACGTGCTTAACGTATAACCATCCTGTCCGGTGACCCTCATGGTCCTGCCCTCGCATTCGCGCAAACGATGCGCATAGCTGTGGCTGGTTTCCCTCTGCTCAACATCATCGCGAATGCTGCCATGGTGATACCAGATCGTGGCGTCGTAACGCGCGGTGCCTTGGCCTATGCGTCGGATTCCCCCAGTGATCAACTCCACTTCCGAAGTTCTGCCATCAGCCTTGGCGCTCTTCGGCCTGACCTGCTTCTGGTCTTCCTTGTGGAGGGCATGGAGGGCGGCGACGCAGGCACCGTGGGACTTGAATTCCTCGGTGGTCGGGGGCATTGGCAACTGGCCGCTGGCATGCGCTATCGTCGACAGGCATAGAGCCGCAACACAGAACGCGGCTATTCCCGTTTGAAATTCAGGATTTGGCATCGTGTCCTCTTAAGGAGCTTCACAAGCATCTGAACCGGGTTTCCCTTTCGAACGCCAAATCGCCCAAATCTGCCTGTTTGGCCATCTCGCGAAACATCGTTCGGCAACTGAGCGCGAACCGCCGGAGGCCCCAGGCGGCGGTCTGCGCGATCATCCTGCCGAAGAGACGCTGCGCCGGTTCGTTTCCCCTTCTTCTGGAGGGTATCGTGCCACCTCGGGCACCACGATAGATATCCCGATGTTGCCTGCGAGGACCATTAGTACAGATGACCTACTGTGTTACAGCACGGCCCTGTGTTAGGGAGAATGGGGCTCAGTGTTGCACCCAACCGATGGATTTTCGCCTCCGGAGAAGCGGTTGCCCAAGGAACGCATCCTTCTTGCTGACGACCATCCGGTTTTCCGCGACGGCCTACGACGGCTTATTCAGCGCACCATACCGGACGCGGAAATCGCCGAGGCCAACAGTTTTGACGAACTTCTCGCGCTGGCCCGTACCGGACCGACACCGAGCATCCTCGTAGTCGACCTCATTTTTGCGGGAAGGAGCATCGAAGGGGCTCTGTCCGGATTGAGACAGGAATTCGTCCGTTCCTCAATCATCGTGATTTCCATGATTGACGAGCGGGCTGCTGCCGAACGGGTCATGGCACGGGGCGTCAACGGTTTCATCAGCAAAAGTCTGCCGCCCCGCGAGATCATTGCGGCTCTTGCAGCTGTCCGCGACGGTGATCTGGTCCTCCGGCTTGATGCCTCGGGCGCGTCGATTCCCGAAGCCGATGATGAGAGGTCAACGCTGACGCGGCGCCAGCTCGAGGTCCTTCGCATGCTCTGCGAAGGAAAGACCAACAAGGAGATCGCAGCGACTCTCCGCCTCTCGCCGTTCACGGTCAGGATTCACGTCTCCGCACTGCTGAGATCGCTGGGGGTCTCCTCCAGGACCGCGGCGGCTGCCAAGGCGGTGGCCGATGGGCTGTGCCCATGACGTTTTCTTGCGACGGCAATGAGATAGACGCATGGGCCGCCCTAACTTCTGCAATATAACAGGCTTATCGTGCAACGAGTTCCCTGCGCTGCAACACCTGAGCTGTCAGAACCGATCGCAACTCGGCCGGCCGGACCGGCTTCGACAGGATCGGAATAGTGGGATCATCCAAATCCGCGCGCACGCGCGCTTCATCATGCCCGGTCATGATGATCGCCAGAACATCCCGCCCGGTCTGCTCCCGCACGGCTGCGATGCAATCGGTTCCCGTCTGCCTCTGGCCTAGATCGAAATCGGTGATCAGAATGTCGCATTCCGTACCTTCGGCTGGCGGTGCTGTTTCGGCTTGCACGAGGCAGCCCCATTTCTCCAGCAGCATTGCCGTCGCAAGCAGCACGTCTTCGTCGTCTTCGATCAGCAGAATACGGAGCCCCTCAATAACAGATGGCAATTTGGGAGCCGCGGACGTAGCCCGTGCGGCCGGCGCAGGCACGATCTGCAGCCCCTCGATAATCATCGCCGTTCCTTTACCTTTCACGGAACGCATTGAGATCGACAAGCCCATCAATTGACCGAGGCGGCGCACGATTGGCAACCCGAGCCCGACGCCTTCGACATCTTTATCCCCGCGTTCGCGAACCTGGTAGAACTCCTCAAAGACCCGGGGCAGGTGCTCTTCGGCTATGCCGTCGCCGCGGTCGTAGATCTCGATGGCGAGCTTGCCGCCACGCCGGCGGCATCCCACCAGAACTGGCCGGCCAGAGGCGTATTTCAGGGCGTTCGTGACGATGTTCTGGATCATTGTCGTCAACAAGGCTTCATCCACCTGCACGTAACATTTGCTAGGGACAGCGCGCAATGTAACCTTCGCCCACTGCGCCGACTGGGCGTTCTGCTGGCCAATGTTCTCGATAATCGCTGCGATCGGGATCGCGTCGATCCGCGGGGTCACCTTGCCGCTGTCGAGTGTCGAAATGTCGAGCAGCGAACGGAAGAGATGCGAAAGGCCTTGCAGGGAACGATCGATGTTCTCGACCATCTGCTGTTCCTCGCGGCCAAGACCGGCGTCGCGCAGACAGGCCGTAAAAAGGCTGATGGCATGGATGGGTTGCCGCAGATCATGGCTTGCCTGCGCAAGGAAGCGCGACTTCGCAAGGTTCGCCTCATGAGCAAGAGTGTAGGCTTTCTGCAGGCGCTTGATCAAAACCAGGACATATCCCGGCACCAGGATTGCTGTGACGACCAAAGTGAGCACCAGATAGGGGTTCGTCTGCCAGTACTCATTGAGAAGCGTCGTCACCCCAATTGCAGCAAGGGCAGCGGCAGTCGCAGCAGCAAGGTAGGAGGAGCCGAACCGCAGGCCGTATCCCACGGTCACCCACAACAATGTCGCATAAACCGGAAGGGTGGCGGCGTCTCCCGCGGACATTGCGAATGTCATCGCGACATAGTCGCCCGTCATCGCCGCGATGCGCCGCCAGAGATAGTTTCCCGGATGCTTGATGATGTCGTAAAGCAGGAGCCAACCCAACGGGAAATAGAGTGTGGCGTATATGGCAAACACCGTAACAAGCGTGCCCGTGCTGTTCGTCAGGATGAGCGCAGGAATTGCGTAGAGGGAAAAAAGTGGAACGAGGATGATCCGCACGATCGCCTGTCCGCGCTCGGCGTCATAATGCTCCCCATCCTTTTGCCCAAGCAATAAGCTAATATGCGCGCGAAGCGATGCTCGTGGCGCCTTGCTGGATCCCGTGCTGGTCGAAATCATCAATGTGTCCCTTCGGTGGAGGACGTGGCCAATATCGTGCCTTCTTGAGCGGCTCAATTTAACCGCCGGTCGGCATGGGACTGCGCGGACCTCGCAAATCATTTCAGCGATCTTTCAATGACCGTCAGGGCACTAAAGTTATGAATCTGTCCGACATTTGGGAAGGTCGCAGGAACTCGTATTTCTTGGCGCGTCCGCTGTTAGTACAGATGACCTACTGGGCATAGTGCTGGTTTCCCGATAATCAATGCCGGCGGCCAGACGCAGGAATTTGCCGCTTCTCAATGGGCCGATTTGGATGATCTCTATCTGCCTAATATCACGCTGAATCGACAAAAGGATTTCAGATGTCTCTTTGCCATTCGGTTGTAAAGCTCATGCGATTAATAGCCACCGCCGCTGTTTTTGCATACTCTTCATCGTTTGCCGCCGCTCAATCCGTCCCGGCGTCAGACAAGCTTGGCGTTCCCGGGCCCATCGTATTTGAGGGCATCGAATACAGACTGGCGTGGACCTCGCAACCGTCTGCGGGGTATGTCAAACAGGAATATCTTCCTGCCGGTGAGCGTTTGGATTCTTACGCCAGCATGATCATTCTGGAACGTGCTGGCGGTACGGACGTCGAAAGCGCCGTTGCTGGTCAGTTGGAGATGCTGGCCAAGCGCAAGGGGAGCGATCCTCTGCTCAGGGTGGACCTGCAGGAACCATCCGAGAACGGGCAGGTTCTTCTCGATTTCATGCTGAGCGACAGCAGCACGAGTACGCTGATCGTTGAGTGGAATGCCTACCGCTATTTCCCGGTCTCGATGAGCGATGGAACCCGCGGGGTGGCACTGTTTGCGATCAGCCGCCGCGGCTACGGCAAGGCCGCCCGTGATTTCTTCACCGATCTCACGAACACGCGCATGGATACAATTCAAGCGCTTCGTGTCTATGACTTACGCGCGCTCTCGGGAACCCAGGCGGCCCAAGGCGGTAAGCAGGTCGATCCATCGGCTTCGAATGCAAGCCCTGGCGCATTTGCGACGGTGTTGAAACCGGGGATGAGTTACGCTGAGTTTCGCGCCGCTGCCCTTAACGCAGGTTGGACACCGCACGTCGAGCCTGAGTGCCGCGCGAATGTCTATGGTCGCAACGGCGGCCCAGATGATGGCACGAACATCTGCACACAACTCCCCGAGCTTGAGGCCTGCTCCGGGGATGGTCATTGCAGCATGGTTTTCGAGGACGGCGGTAGCGGCAAGCGAATGGGGGTAACGACCTACGGCGACTATCTGAAATGGAATGTTCCAGGCGAAGAGTCTGAGTTGGCCGTCCTTGATTGGAACTACAAATAGCGACATGAAGTCCAGTGGCAGGTCTGGTTGCATTATCCGATCTACCGCTCTCTCAGTTGACCATCGGCGGAGCTTGATGATCGGCGCAAGTCGTTATCGGCCAGTCGGTCAGGGCAAAGAGCGGGACGATCTTTTACGAGCGAGCGATTTCCACCTGTGAAGGCGCGGCGGCGTATTTCCGCGTCGAATACGATAGGGCTGATTGGAAAGCTTTCGATCCAATCATCGGCAGGCTCGTGAAATAGGTCATGAAACTGCCGCACCGGACGTTGTTGGCGGCACGTCGAGCCTGAGTGCTGCGCAAATGTCTATGGTCGTGACGGCGGCCCAGATGGTGGCACGAACATCTGCACGCAACTACCCGCGCTTGAGGCTTGCTTCGGAAATCGGCGCGCTGCAACGGGAAGATAGTCAATCAACAATAGACCTTGAGCAAGGGAAAAATGACGGAACAAAAGACATTGGCGACGAAACCCCATCCTGCAATCGCATTCTTGGCAGCTCTGTTTTTTGTCGCCTGCGCCCTCTTCGTCTCATGGATCGCCGTGACGAATGAAAAAGCGTTGGTTCTGAACGGTCTTCTCCACCTTTCCCCGGACGAAGCCACGGGACTTTACTGGGGCCTTGCGGCTGCATCGATTGGATTGGCGATATCTGGCTTCCGTCGATTTTACAGACTGCTCACCGGCCGATAGCTGGAACTCATCGGCGGCGGCAATAAAGTGACCAGAGGTTCTTATGATTCGAGTGTGACTGGAGCAATCACTTAGCGGGAAGGCCGTTGATACGGCCTTTGCGCCCTATGCGGTTGATTGATACGATTCGGCGCGCTTCTGATCGGGTAGCATGGAGGTAACCCTTACTTCCCGATGCCGAACTCGATGCCCGCGATAGTCTGGCAGAGACCTGACTGAAAATCATCACGATTGAGGACGGCGTGCTTTTCCCGGACTGAAACGGGTTCGATAATATTTCCAGGTTGGACATTTCAACCATCGGACATGGACCACCCGGCGCCGGATTGCTCGTATGGCGTCTGTTCGACCTTATTGAGCAGAAGGGGCGTAAGGCGGATATGGGTTATTGCACCGCACCCGAAACCAGATGATTTTAGGCTGCCTTACTCGTTGACCAAGAGGTGCGCTCCGCGATGAACTCCGCGAACGGTTTGATGTTCATGTGGACGCTCGCCTGTTCAAGGCCAGCCAAATAAGTCGACCGATCCTTATACGTATTTGATGTCGTGCGCCCTCGCGTTTTAAATGGAAAGGCGCTTGGCTGACCTTTCGCGTGGAGCCAGGCAGCCTGCAGGTGACTGCCGCTCGGCGTCATCAGCCTAGAGCTCCTGCTGTGGGCGCGCGATCCAATCTGCTTGTTGCAATATCCATACTTCCGGGCACAATATCGGCGGGATTTGGAGGAGGATGCCACCGTGCTGGAACATGCGCTGCTGTTTGATGCGCAAGGCCAGCCGCTCCTGAGCGGAAAACTGAATGCTTCCCGTGAGTGGGCGGAGGTCAATGCGTTCTGCAATCGGGTCTATATGCCGCTTGCCACGAAACCACTCGTCCAGGGAGCGGATCCGAATGCCACGTTGCGCACCCTGTCGATCGGCAGAATCGTGCTCAGTCGCTTCTGTTTCGGCGTGCCGACGAAGGCTGACGAGTTTGACCCCTCCTCGGGAAACATCATCGTCGTGAACACCATGCGAGGAAGCGTGTGCCATCCGCTCATGGGCGGTGCCACCATCGATACGCAGCCCGGAGACAGCTATGTGGTCGATTGCAGCCGTACGGATTACTGGAATGTCGCGAACGGGGATGACCTGCAATTCAACCTGACCATTCCCCACAGGCTGATGGAGGAAACGGCGCAGCGATGGTACGGCTTCGTGCCCGAGGACGATCTCTGGAAAAAGCGGCTGGTTTTCGGGCGCGGGCACTCCGCCTGGCTCTCCCTTTTGGATTATGCCACACGATCCGTCGATGCCCGGAGTGATGGCGTTGCCAGTCCGTTGATGGAGAAGCGGATCGAGGAAACCCTCTGCCTGGAACTATTGCGCGGCTGGGCCGAATGCTCCGGACTCAATCTGGAAACCGGCGCGCGGGGTGCAGCGCCGCGATATGTGCGCGAAGCGGAGCGGCTGATGGAGGAGCGTGCGCACGAGGCGCCGTCGATTACCGAGATCGCTGTACAGCTCGGCATTTCCGCGCGCAGCCTGTCCGAGGGTTTCAGGCGGTTTCGCGGCATTACTCCGCACGACTATCTGACGGCACGGCGTCTCGAGGGCCTTCGCAAAGCCTTGGAAGACGCGCCGCCCGGCGAGACTGTCTCTTCGATCGCTTCCACGCGTGGCTATGTCAACCTCACCGCGATGACCGCAAGCTATCGGCAGCGCTTCGGCGAGAGCCCTTACCAGACTCTGCGCAATCGTCTGGCAAGGGCATGACGACCCGCCAGTCATGACCTTTGGCGCCTGAGGATTCCAACCGGAGCCGTGACTGCCGATCCGTTTCGGCAGGCGACTTTCCCATGTTGCGGTTTACTTCTCATTCGGATCATCGGCTTCCGAAATAGATCAAAGCCCGGCCTGCGCCTGCTCTCCTTGTTGTTCTAATGTCGCCATAGGTGTTGGTTCACACCTCACTACCCGGACAGGAGGCCGGTTTGTGCGATCTCTGTAACATCATGCTGAGGGGGATACCCCCTAGGGAGGATCTGATGAAAGCGCTTGTCTATTACGGGCCAGGCAAGAAAGACTGGGTCGAGAAACCCAAGCCGGCCGTGCAGGAGCCGACCGATGTCATCGTCAAAATCACAAAGACGACCATTTGCGGCAGCGACCTGCACATTCTGAAGGGCGATGTGCCAACCGTTACCGAGGGACGCACGCTGGGCCATGAAGGCGTCGGCGTGGTCGATGAGGTAGGCAGCGCGGTGCGCAACTTCAAGGAGGGCGATCCCGTCCTGATTTCCTGCATTACGTCCTGCGGCTCATGCCCGAACTGCAAGCGGCAGCTTTATTCCCATTGCGACGACGGCGGATGGCAACTCGGCCATACGGTCGACGGCACGCAGGCCGAATATGTCCGCATCCGCCATGGCGACAACTCCCTCTACCCGATCCCGGCCGGGGCGGACGAGGAAGCGCTGGTCATGCTCTCCGACATCCTGCCGACGGGCTTGGAAATCGGCGTGCAGGCGGGTGGCGTGAAGCCCGGCGACACCGTTGCCATCGTCGGCGCCGGTCCGGTGGGCATGTCCGCGCTCCTGACGGCACAGTTCTATTCACCGGGCAAGATCGTGATGATCGACATGGACCCCTCGCGTCTGGCCCTTGCCCGGCAGTTCGGCGCCACCGATACGGTTCAGGTCGGCGCGGAAGATGCCGCTCTGAAGGTCATGGAGATGACCGACGGACGCGGCGTCGATGTGGCGATCGAAGCCGTCGGCGTTCCCGCCACCTTCGACATCTGCCAGAAAATCGTCTCGGCGGGTGGAAAGATCGCCAATGTCGGCGTTCACGGCAAGCCGGTGGAACTTCATATCGAGGATCTCTGGATCAAGAACATCAACATCTCGATGGGACTGGTGAACACCAACACCACGCCGATGCTCTTGAAGACGGTAGCGGCCGGCAGGTTCGACCCGAGCAAGCTGATTACTCACCGCTTCAAGCTAGACCAGATTCTCGATGCCTACGAGGTGTTCGGCAATGCCGCGCGCGAAAAGGCCATGAAGGTCATCCTCGCCGCCTGAACACGTAGAGGCTTCGAATGCAAAGGCCACCGGGTTTCGATCGTGAATCCGGTGGATTTCGTTTGTGCAAGGATCCGCGGCCCATCATGGTGTCCGGCAACCATGTGACGATCATCGGGAAGAAGAAGATCAGCCCGATCGTGAACATTTCCATGACCACGAACCACTGGGCGCCGCGGAAAACGTCGGAGAGAGAGACGTGTCGCGATCAATACCGGCAATGACCAAGCAGTTCAGTCCGACCGCGGGGGCATCAATCCGATTTCGCGCATTTTCACACACGGAATGCTGAACCAGATCGGATCGAAGCCCAGACCGGTACGGTCGAGAAGACGATCGGCAGGATGATGGCCAGCATGGAGAAGGCATCGAGAAACATGTCGAGCGGGATATAGAGCAATGGCGGGATGGACAAAGACATGCGGCGGCAGGCAGTTCGACGATGGCTTGGGCCACGATCTGTGGGATTTGCACGAGCGTCAGGAAGTAGCTGAAGATACCGACCTCGATGATAATGAACAGGATCATTACGGTGGTCGTCGCGGTGGAGCTGAAGCTGAAGAGCAGGTTCGGTACCAATTGGGCCCTGTCGGACCGGGACGAACGCAGCATCAGGAACGCCGCCGGCGCGCGCCGATGGCCGCCGCTTCTGTTGGCGCCAGCAGTCCGAGACAGACGCCGCCAAAGCCGAGCAGGAACAGGATCAGCACCTGCCATGCCTGGCCGGTGGCCCGCATGCGGTCACCGGCGAGCCGCCCTGTTCGCAATGACGTGCCCGAAAAGTGCGACGCCCGCCATGAAGACGACGGTAGTGAGCATGCCGGATATGAAGCCGGCGATCAGCATCTTGCCGGCGGAGACCTCGGTCAGCGCGGCGGAGAAGATCAGTAGCGCCGAAGGAGGAATGAGAACGTCAAGCACGCCGCTGGCGGCGACCGATCCCGCGGCAAGGCGCGAATCGTAGCCAGCCTTCTTCATTTCCGGAATGGCGACCGCCCCGACGGCGGCGGCGGTGGCGACGGGCGAGCCGGAGGTGGCGGCAAAGCCCGCCGGGGTGAACTGGCCAGGTCAGCATTGCGAAGGCAAGAGCGGTAGGCGTTGATCGTTCAATTCAGTGGCATTCGGCGCAGAGGCCGTGGACCTCGATCGTGGTGGAGCGCATCTTAAAGCCGCTACCCTTGGCGCGCCTTCCAAGCGCATCCTCGATCTTCGCATCGTGGAATTCGTTGACCTTGCCGCAGGCTTCGCAAATCGCGAAGGTGGTGGTCCGTGGATGGATCTGCCCATGCTTTGAATGACAACAGATGACGAAGGCATTCATGCTTTCCAGCCGGTGGATGCGGCCAGCTTCCATAAGCTTTTCAAGCGCCCGGTAGACCTGCGGCGGCGCCCGTAATCCGGCATCGCGCAATCGGTCCAAGATGCTATAGGCGCTTAGTGGCTGACCGGACGATTGTAGCACCGAGAGCACGAGGCTCTGGTTCCTCGTCAGTTTCAAATCGTCGGAATGGACTGCCTGCAACATACTCATCTCCGGAAGGTGCGGTTTTGAGGGTGTACCCGGAACTGCGCTGTAGTTCCGGGCAGAGGTTTCATCGTATCAGTGCGAAGCGCCCGAGCCGCCGACGGCAACGATTGAGAAGGGCTGCCCCTCGACCGCGATGGTGCGCGTTTCCCTCAGTGTCTCGGCATCGACAACGCGAACGAGAGAATGGCGCGGGTCGGTAATTGCGATCTGGCCATCGGCGACAGCAAGGCGCGGGCGCGGATCGCGCCAATGGCCATCCTTGCTGTAAGGCTCTGTGACCTTCACCTTATTGACGATTTCGCCCTTGACGACATTGAGAACATGCAGGTCGCCGTCTTCTGTCAGGATATAGGCATTGCGCGGTTCTGCTGGATCGAGTTGGAAATCGACGCGTCGCGTCGGCAGCTCGATCAGCTCGTAGGGTTGTTCGGCATCCGCGTCGATCAGCACCAGCTTGTCATCGCCATAGTTGCCGAGGAAGAATTGCATCGCCTTGCCGCCGAGGAGTGTGCCGGTGTGGGCCTTCGGGAAATCGGCCGGATAGGGCAGCATCGTCAACTTCGGCCCATCAAGTCCGCCCGGGCGGACAACAAGGACGCCCTCCTTGCAGCCAAAGGCGACGAGGCGGGCCGAGGTCGCCTCACCGTGAAGGTCGGTGCATGTAGCCATCTCGCCAACCTGCTCGCCCTTTTCATCCACGACGCGAAGACCAATGCGCGGCGGCAATTCATCTGGCTTCGTTTCAATCTCTGTATTTGGGACCGAGACGAGCACGTAGCGGCCCATTGTTACTGCCACGCCATGGTGCGGCTTGGTCGTATCGATTGTCTTGAACTCGGCTTTACCCTCAAGAAGGGCTGCCTCATCAATGATGTCAGCCTTGCCCCCGCGATCGTAGAACAGGATGGCATGATCGTCATGCGGCACCACGTGGAATGGCCGCTTGCCTTCAAACGTGATGGGCAACAAGGCGACATCGGAGACTTCGAGATCGCGATGATCCCCATGATCGGAGAAGTCGATGCCGGTCTTGATGACATGCACGATGTCGTGGTCCGACTGCGTGGCGAACACTGTCTGGCCAGAGGCACTCGCGGTCAGGGCTGCGTAGCCATTGACGTCATAACGGGCGAGTTCCTTGCCGTCAGTGAAGTCGATGACACGCACGACCGGATTTGTATGGTCGGCGACGAAGAGGCGCCAGGCTTCGGTCGTCTCGTGAGCCTCGTCGGCAAAGACGCCGGGTGCTGCGAAGGTCAATGACGCTACTGCCACGGCAGAGAGCAGTCGGTTTCGGGTGAGAGACAGTCTCATCGGGTTCCTTTCTTCATGGTGTTTTATTACGCGCGGCGATTTACTCGGCGGCCTGTCGAACCGCACGGCACTTGGCAAAGCCATCGCTGATGATGTCCTTGGGCAGATCACGACCGATGAAGACCAGCCGGGTCACCCGGTCCTCATCCTCCTTCCAGGCTCGCTGGTGATCGCCTTCCAGCAGCATATGCACCGTTTGGACGACGAAGCGGTCGTTGTCGCCGGCAAAGGAGATGATCCCCTTCATCCGCAGCATGTCCATTCCGAAGGCCTGAACCGTCGTCTGCAGCCAGTTCAGGAACTTGCCCGGATCCATAGGCTCGCGCTCGACGAGCGAGAAGCTGGTGACATGGTCGTCATGCTCGTGCTCGTGTTCCTCATCGAGAAAGTCGGGCTCGACCTCAAGGATGCGATCGAGGTCGAATGCCTTGCGATCCAGAAGGCTCGCGATATCGATGTCGCAACGGGTCGCTCTGATGATGCTGGCGGTGGGATTGATCCGCCGGATGCGCTGCTCGACGGCAGCTAAGTCCTCGGCACTGACGAGATCGGTCTTGTTGAGGATGATCGTATCGCCAAATGCGAGCTGTTCCTGCGCCTCATGAGCGCGGTCGATCTCACCGAGAAGATGCTTGGCGTCGACGACGGTGATGATCGAATCCAGCCGGGTCTTCGACCTGACATCCTCGTCGACGAAGAAGGTCTGGGCCACCGGCGCGGGATCCGCGAGTCCCGTCGTCTCGATGAGGATGCCGTCGAAGCGGCCGGGACGGCGCATCAGGCCTTCGATGATGCGGATCAGGTCTCCTCGCACCGTGCAGCAGATGCAACCATTGTTCATCTCGAACACGTCCTCGTCCGACTCGACAATCAGGTCATTGTCGATCCCGACCTCGCCGAACTCGTTGACGATGACGGCGAATTTCTTGCCGTGCGGCTCGGTCAAAATGCGGTTGAGAAGCGTGGTCTTGCCGGCACCGAGATATCCGGTCAGCACCGTCACGGGGGTGGGTTCGTTCTGCTGCGACATGATTGATCTCCTCATCGGGGCGTCCATCGAGTTGCTGGAGTTTATGTTATTACGTAACATTTTCGATTGACGGACGTAATAACATTACATATGCAGTCGCTGTCAATCCCCGAGGCTGCGATGAGCGACACTTATCTGGAATTCAACAATCTGACACTCGGCTATCAGGGCCACGCGGCGGTCCATCACCTTTCTGGTCTGGTTGAGCGTGGTTCGCTGACGGCAGTCGTTGGCGCCAACGGGTCTGGCAAGTCTACCCTGATGAAGGGTGTAGCAGGCATCCTCAAGCCAATCAGTGGTGACTGTACAGCCTCGTTCAAGCGGCTCGCCTATCTCCCGCAACAATCCGAAATCGACCGTACCTTTCCGGCACGGGTGATTGATCTCGTATCGTTGGGTTTCTGGCAGGAGAGGGGTCTTCTCGGTCGCATTACCCGTGAAGACAGGATAAAGCTTGCTGGCTGTCTCGAGGCCGTCGGCCTTTCGGGTTTTGATAAACGGCCGCTCGACAGTCTCTCCGGCGGGCAGATGCAGCGGGCTCTCTTCGCACGCTCCATGCTGCAGAACGCCGATCTGATTCTGCTCGACGAACCCTTCAATGCCGTGGACGAGCGGACGATTCGCGACCTCCTGGTTCTCATAAAACAGTGGGCTGCCGAAAATCGCACGATCCTTTGCGTTCTTCACGACCATGCGCTGGTACGCGCGCATTTTCCGCAGACGCTGCTGATCGCGCGTCAGTTGGTGGCCTGGGGCTCAACGCCGGATGTCATGACGTCGGACAACCTTCTGCGTGCCCGGTCATTCCAGGAAGCCTGGGACGAAACGGCCGGCTGGTGCGAAGGGCAGCAGGTCGCGAAAGACCGCATCGATAGCGGACTTCCCGGCCAGGCTGCGGACCGACAGAGGACTGCGGTCCATGTTTGAATGGTTGGTCTCTCCCTTCTTGCAATACGGCTTCATGCAGCGGGCGCTTTTCGGATCGCTACTCCTTTCCGTCAGTTGCGCGCCGGTTGGTGTGTTCCTCATGCTTCGGCGCATGAGCCTGACGGGCGATGCGATGTCTCATGCCATCCTGCCGGGCGCCGCACTCGGCTTTCTGCTGTTCGGGCTCGACATCCTGCCGATGACGACGGGCGGTCTGGTCGTGGGGCTGCTCGTGGCGCTCGGGTCCGGCTTTGTGTCGCGCTTTACGGTCCAGAAGGAAGATGCTTCCATGGCGGCCTTCTACCTGATTTCGCTGGCCGTCGGGGTCCTTCTCGTCTCTTGGCGTGGATCGAGCGTCGACTTGATGCACGTGTTGTTCGGCTCCGTGCTCGCGCTCAACAACGAGGCGCTGGGATTGATCCTGGCAATTGCTCTCGTGACTTTCCTGGCGTTTGGTATTTTCTGGCGAGCGCTGGTGGCTGAATGCCTTGACCCGCTGTTTCTGCGCTCCGTCAGCCGTATTGGCGGGCCGACGCACTTCCTGTTTCTCGTTCTCGTTGTCCTCAATCTGGTCGGCGGCTTTCAGGCGCTTGGAACACTGCTGTCGGTAGGCCTTATGATGCTGCCGGCTGTGGCCTCGCGCTTCTGGTCGAACGATGTCCGCGCGCTGTGCCTGGTTGCGATTGCGATCGCCGTCGCCTCGTCGCTGGGCGGCTTGCTGCTGTCCTATCACGCCTCCATGCCATCCGGCCCGGCGATCATCATGGTCGCCGGTGTCGTCTACATCCTCTCCGCTCTTTTCGGCCGAAGAGGCGTACTTGCCAGCGCGCTCCCCTCGCGCCGGCATAAGGCCACCTGATACTCACAAGGAGATCCCCATGTTCAGGACATTCCGTTTTGCTACGTTTGCCAGCATTCTCACCCTTGGCGCTTTCGCGTCCAACGCTTCTGCAGCCGAACTCCAGGTTGTTGCGAGCTTTTCGATCATCGCTGACCTCGCCAAGAACGTGGGCGGGGACCGCGTCGAGATCTCGACGCTCGTCCCGGTCGATGGCGACGCGCATGTCTATGAACCGCGACCGGCAGATGCGGCTTCCCTCGAACAGGCGCAGGTCGTTCTGGTCAACGGCCTGCAATTCGAAGGCTTCATGTCGCGCTTGATCGAAACGAGTGGCACCAAGGCACCGGTCGTCGAAGTCAGCAAAGGCATCGAGCCCCTGAAAACTGCTGAAGAGGAGCACCACCACGAGAACGAGGCTCATGCGGAGGCAGAACATGATCACGCCACCGAAGAAAAGGTCGAAACCGCCCATGACCGCGATCATGAAGGTCATCATCACGGCGAGTTCGATCCGCATGCCTGGCAGTCGATCCACAATGCCGAGATCTATGTTAAGAACATCGCCGATGCCTTCTGCGAAACGGACAAGGCCGGTTGCGCGACATACACCGCCAATTCGCAGGCCTATCTGGCAAAGCTCGCCGACCTGGAGGCCGAGGTGAAGGCCGCAGTTGCAGCTATCCCCGAGGACAAGCGCACCATCATCACCTCGCACGATGCCTTCGGCTATTTCGAGCACGAATACGGCCTGAAGTTCATCGCGCCGGAAGGCGTGTCGACGGAAGCGGAGGCATCCGCCGCCGACGTTGCCAAGCTCGTCGACCAGGTAAAGGAAGACAAGGCTTCGGCCATCTTTGTCGAAAACATCACCAATTCGCGCCTCGCCGAGCAAATCGCCCGGGAAACCGGCCTGACGATCGGCGGCACGCTCTATTCCGACGCACTTTCCGGCAAAGGAGGCCCAGCGTCCACCTATATCGACATGTTCCGCTACAACGTGAACACGTTGAAGGCCGCGATCCTCGGAAGCTGATCACAAGGCTTGCCCGGCTCATGCCGGGCAGGCCTCTGCCACCGGCATTCAGACCAAAGGGGTTTACTGCAACATGCTTGGCGGCCTGTTCACGCGTTCGCACAACGCACCCGGCACCACGCAGGACGATGTGAGACGGCTCTATGATTCCGTCCCGGTCACGCTCCTGACCGGCTTTCTTGGCTCGGGCAAGACAACGCTGCTGAACGACATCTTGGCTGATCCGCGCATGCACGGGACGGCCGTTATCGTCAACGAGTTCGGCACAGTTGCGATCGACCACGATCTCGTCCGCAAAGGTTCCGAAACCTATTTCCGGACGACCACCGGCTGCATCTGCTGTACGGCGACAAGCGACATCAAAAGCTCCCTCTCAGATCTTCACGAGGCGCGGTTTCGCGGCGACATACCACCTGTCTCACGGGTGGTGATCGAGACGACGGGACTGGCCGATCCCGCGCCCATCATCAACAGCATTATTCCCGGCGGGTCACCTGCAATGGGGTTGAGGGATCATGTCGTGGCCCGCCATTTCCATCTCGCCCGCGTTGTGACGACCTTCGACGTGCTGGATGGACGCGCTACGCTCGACAGCTTCATGGTAGGCTGGAAGCAGCTCGCCTTTGCCGATCATGTCGTCCTGACCAAGACCGATATCGCAGATACGGCTCACGACTGGCCGGATGAACTGAGAGCTCTTAATCCGGCGGCAGTCTACCATGATCGCCACCGACGGGGGTTTAGTCTCGCCGCACTATTCGCCGAGGGCGCTTACTGCGTCGCGGGCAAGGCCGAGGATGTGCCTGGCTGGTTGGCGATGGAAAGGCTTGGGGCTCACGCAGATCATGCCCACGACCCCAATCGGCATGGGGATGAGATCGAGGCAATCAGCTTGAGCCATGATGTGCCTCTCTCGCCGCAGGCCGTCGAGACCTTCCTGCATATCGTGACGACCAATGTCGGCTCTGGTCTTCTGCGCCTGAAGGGTCTCTTCGCGCTCACCGACGACCCGGCCCGTCCGCTGGTCGCCCACGCCGTGCAGCACCGGCTCTATCCGCTAAAGCGCCTCGAACGCTGGCCGGACGAAGATCACCGCAGCCGGGTTGTCCTCATCGGCCAGGACATGCCGGCCAAGCCCATCCGCGATCTCTTCGAGGTACTGGCTCCGCGCGCGGCGAGAGCCAAGCGAGGTGCGGCATGAGCGAGGCATTCGTCAACCAATTGGCACGGAATGGACCGTCGGTCATCAACAGCGTTCGCACGATCAAATCCTGGGCGCGCAAGTTGCTCTCGCTACGGGACGAAGCTGTTGTTTCGGTAAGCGAGCTTGCCTGCCATGTGCCGGGCTGCCCTCTCAGAGAGACCGTGATCCTCGTGATGCAGGGCACAGAGACGGCCCATGCCTCGATTCACAAGGCGATGATGGACGTGACGGAAGACGACGTGGCCCATGCGTTTTCCGCTGCCTCCGACCCCGACTGATCTTTGCACCATTATCAAATTGAAACGGAGAAAATTGCATGCGCATCGCCAAAGCGCATTTCCTCACACTCGTGCTCGCTGGATCGCTGCCGGTAAATTTGTACGGGGCTGAGGCCCTGAGAGTGGTTGGCCCGTGGGAAATCACCGGCATCGTACCGGCGCAGACCGGCTATGTCTTTAACCGTCTCCAGGCCGCCGAGACGCTTGTTACCACTGACAAGCAGGGCGCGCTTGTGTCCTTGGTAGTCAACTGCCAAGCGACACTAGCCGCAGCTAGGCGCTGCCGATAGGGCATGCCCCGCTAGGTCTGGTGCCGCCTTTTTGTCGATATCAGGCTGAAATTGCCAGAGGATCTGCACAGATCCTAAAGTGGCGCAAAGTATGCGTCCTCCCTGCCTGCAGTGGCAGTTGAGGCAACGGGCCAAGGCGCGCGGGCTTACTCTGCGCAAGCTCGATCGCGGTGATCTGGAGGCGATCATCGCGCTCGATGCACCGGCTTTCGGCGCGATTCGCCACCAACATCTCCTGCGGCTGTTCGACAGTTCCATCAGCTCTGGTCGTTACGAAGGAAAAAGGGTTGCGTTCCTATTCGATGCGCCGCCGTTTCGGGCGGGGGCATCTCGTGGATCCGGTCGTCGCCGCCTGCGACGCGGATGCGATCAGGGTCACCCATCCGCAGGTTGTGGCCCATGCCGGCGGCTTCCTGCGCATCGATACTCATTTCGACAAAGGCGCCTTCGCATCCTTCGTCCAGCAATGCGGCCTCAGCGTCCACTATACGGTGACGACTATGGTAACCCGGGAAGAGGCCAGTTATGGCACAGGGCAGAGTTGCAGCGCGACTGTTTATGCCTTGGCGTCTCACTCGCTTGGGTGATTGGTCCAGCAAAAGTACCAAAAAATCGTGTCTGCTCGAAATAGGAACAGGCCAAAGCTGACGCCGGCATCGGGCAACCTGACCTCCGCTGCCCGTGACCTCGGCATCGCCAAGAGCGCGCTTTATGTGCGGATCGAGCGGCTCGGCTTGAAGGGAAGCGTGGGATGCGCGGTTGATCGCAAGGTGTCAACGCACAGAGCGTATTGGACGAGTGACTGATAACGTTAGGACGCAAGGCATATGTCGGCTCGAATGCCGTCAAGAGCCGCGACTAAGCCAATGTTTCGCCAGCGTATTCGGCGTGTGCATGTTGCTGTAGAGATAGTCCCAAAACTCATCTTTTTCTTCAACCGTTGTCTTGGACCAGACCGAGTGAACCGCCATCTCTCCGCACCAGTATGCGTAGACGAAAGGAGCGCGCAAATCATGACGAAGGAAGGCGAGGCGGGATCGGGTAACGTCAGGAGACTGCAGGGAAGCAGCCGCGATATTCTGCACGACCTCATCAAAGGATTGCCCCTCGCCAAGCAGTAGCCAGGCGGCGCGACACCTGAGAGCGGAACGAAGGCGCTGCAGAAAGTGTCCGAGATGATCCTCCGGCGTTTCGATCCAATCGAGAAATTGCATGCCATTGTCGGCGATGCCTTCAAAAATGGCCGAACTTGCCGAACTCGTGACCACTTGGGCGGCATCAAGCGGCAGAAAGCCTTCCGCCACGCGCTTTTCGCGCAGTTTCAGGTGAAGGAGATGGCCCGGAAAAGCCTCGTGGACTGCCAGATGCTTGAGGCTGAAAGCAGTGTAGGGAAAGTCGACATTGAGCAGCAGCCGTCTGCCGGCGAAATCGCAATAGGCCGAATATGGCACGTCCCGCTGGGCGATAGGTTTGATCCATTCGCCATCCACCCAATCTGCCCTTAATGCGGTCGCCAGAATACTGCAGCGCGTTCGTGCCTGACGTTGAAATTCCCCAAGCACGTCAAGCACCTTGTCTGATGGTATCCGGGCGCGCTGCTCCCAGCCCGCGAAATCCTCAAAGAGGCTTCCGCCGCGAAAGCCCAGTTCGTCCAACACCTCGCGAATCCCTCTGTGATATCCCGCGATAATCTCTTCGGGTATATCGCGGACGTCGACACGGATCTGCCGCTCCAGCCTTTCACCGAAACTGACGGGATCGCCGCGGAATGTGGCAATCAGGGCGAGCAGCGAGTCGGACATCTCGTTAAGCCAATCCCCACGCAGCGCGGTTTCGGCATGCCCGAGACGATCGCGAAAGAGCAGGAGGGCGGCTTCCACTTCGTCGTAGCTGTCAAATCGATGCGGCGATATCGTGGCGACAGCGACGGGTATGAGCCCTTCGGCATCCAGAATGCCTGCATTGCGATTGCGGCTGCGATAGAGGACGTCAAGACCGGCCGTTATCGCCGCCAATTCTCCTCCCAACTCCATTTCTACCTCCGACTTTTCACGAAACTGCCGTTCTTGATAATGATCGGCATATGGGCGCCCTGATGGGTGAGCCGCGACATGTCGTCGAGCGGATTGCCGTCGATCACGATCAGATCGGCAAAAGCGGCGGGCGAGATGCAGCCTATTTTGCCTTCCATCCTGAGTAGTTTCGCGGCGACATAGGTGGCAGAGGCGATTACCTCATGAGCGGGCAATACACGCGAGCGGATCACGAATTCTTCGGACTGGTGCCGGTGCATTTCGCCGAGAAGGTCGGTGCCATAGGCCATCGGCAGCCCGGCCGCTCGCATGATCGAAAGCGATTCCATGCCGGCAAGCCGCACTGAATCCACCTTGGCAACGGAGGCGGCCGGCAAACCAAGCGCGGCGCCTTCGATGCCGAGCTTTTCATAGGTGACGAGCGTCGGCACCGAGATGCAGCCGTTTTCCACTGCGAATTTGGCCGTCTCTGGGGTGATCAGGTTGCAGTGTTCCAGCGAGTGGATACCGCATTCAATTGCCCTGCGGATCGCCTTGTCCGTGTAGAGGTGGGCCGCGACGTAGGTTCCGGCATTTTCGGCTTCCTCAACGGCGGCGATCAGCTCTTCACGCGAAAAGCCCAGGAAATGGATCGGGTCGGTTGGCGAGGCGATGCCGCCGTTTGCCATGACCTTGATGAAATGAGCGCCGGATTTCAGCTCCTCGCGCGCCGCCTTGCGGACTTCCGGCACACCATCGCAGATGCGGCCGAGATTGCCGAGGGTATGGCCGGTCTTCGGAGGCGGGTGATCGTCGTAGGGGCCGCGATAATCCGTATGCCCCCCGGATTGCGAGAGCGCCTTGCCGCAGATGTTGAGCCGCGGCGTCGGCCAGGGCGCTTCCTCGGTTGCGGCTAGGAGACCGGAGGTCGCGCCGCCGAGATCGCGCACGGTGGTGAAACCGCGCATCAGCATCTCGCCCATGATCTTGAAGGCGCGCACGGTGACGACTGGGTCGGGAAGTTTGGCGTTTTGGCCAAGGTTCGCCATGCCGGCGATCACATGCACATGCGCATCGATCAGGCCCGGCATCAGCACCTTGCCGGAAAGATCGATCCTCTCGGCCGAGGCGCTGGAAATGGAACGGGAGACTTCCCTGATCGTATCGCCTTCGATGAGAATCGACATCGGCTCGCTTGGCTCCGGGCTCGTTCCGTCGACGACGCGAGCGTTTTCGAAGAGAATAGCGGACACGGTTCTTTTCCTTTTAGCCTTTGGCGCCGACGCGGCTCGCTTCGAGGAAGGCGGGGATCAGCAGCGGTGCGAATTTCTTTGCAATCTCGACATGCCTTTCCTCGTAGAAATATTCCTCGTGAAGCAGGTTGATCGTGCCGATCGTCTTGCCGTCGTAGACGACCGGGATATTGATCGCCGAGTTGAGGCCGAGGCTGGCGATCAACTCGTGATCAAAAAATGCCCATTTGATCGCCTCACGGTCACGCCCAAGAAAGGGCTGCTGGCGGTGCAGCACCAGATCGCCCCAAGGGGTGATGCCCATCGGCTTGCGGCCAAGAACCGGATAGACATCCGGCATATTGGAGTAGACCCGCGCCACCTCGTCGCCGTCCTTGTAGAGCAGAGTCAGCAGCCTGTGCCCGACCCGGGCTGCGAGTGCGGCGTCCAACGCGTCGAAGAAGAAATTTGGCTGGCCCGGTTCTGCGAGAAGCTCGATCAAGTCTTCGGTCATCCTAAAATTCCCTATCGGTGGTGGCAGGCGACGGACTGGCCGTCGGCCTTTCGTTCAAGTTTTGGTTCGGTCTGCCTGCAGATGTCGGTCGCGAGCGGGCAGCGGGTGTGGAAGGCGCAGCCGGACGGTTTTCGCGTCGCGCTTGGAATGTCGTCGCTGACGGCACTGAACTTATGCCTGTGGTGTGGATCGTGCGACGGCGCGGAGCGCAGCAGCAGTCCCGAATAGGGATGCAGCGGTTTGGAGAATATCGCCTTTTTCGGTCCCGTCTCGACGATCTTGCCAAGATACATGACTGCCACCCGGTGCGAGACATGCTCCACCACCCCGAGATCATGTGAGATGAACAGATAGGAAAGGCCCAGTTCCTTCTGCAGGTCGGCAAGAAGATTGAGGATCTGCGCCTGCACCGAGACGTCCAGGGCCGAGACCGGTTCGTCGCAGACAATGATATCGGGCTTCAGCGCCAGCGCCCGGGCAATGCCGATCCTTTGGCGCTGGCCTCCGGAAAACTGGTGCGGGAAATTGTCGGCCTGGTCGGGCCTTAGCCCTACCAGCGAGATGAGTTTTGCTACCTCTGCCCGCCGTTCTTCGATAGAGCCGACCCCGTGGATATCGAGCGGCGCGCGGATGATGTCGCGCACCTTCTGGCGCGGATTGAGCGAGGAGAACGGGTCTTGAAAGATGATCTGCATGCGGCGCCGGTGGGAGCGCGGCACGTTACCCATCTGCGTCACATGTTCCGCCCCGTGCATGACGATCCGCCCGTCGGTAGATCTCACGAGCCCCATCAACGCCAGTCCCGTCGTCGACTTGCCGCAACCGCTTTCGCCGACAAGGCCGAGCGTTTCGCCAGATCCAATCGAGAAGGACACGCCGTCGACGGCTTTCACCTCGCCGATCCGCCGCTGGAAAATGCCGGCGCGGATGGCGAAATGCACCTTGAGGTTTTCGACCGATAGAAGAGGGGCCGCGTTCTCAGACATTGTCGTGCTTCCAGCAGGCGGCGAAATGGCCGGGCTTCTTTTCGATGAAGGGAGGGCGTTCATTCAGGCAACGGGCAGACGCACCGGGACAGCGGGGGGCAAAGGCACAGCCCTTCGGCAGGTCCCAGAGTGGCGGCACGGTCCCGGGAATATCGACCAGCCGCTCCGGCGCGGCCTGCGTCTCGCCACGGCGCGGGATGGCGCCCATCAGGCCGATCGTGTAGGGGTGAATCGGGTTGTCGAACAGCTCGAAGACGCTACATTCCTCGACCCGCCGGCCTGCATACATGACTATCGCCCGGTCAGCGATTTCGGCGACAACGCCGAGGTCGTGGGTGATCAGGATCTGCGCCGTGCCGAGCCGGTTCTGCAGGTCCGAGATCAGGCCGAGGATCTGCGCTTGGACGGTAACGTCGAGCGCGGTCGTCGGTTCGTCAGCGATGATGATCTTCGGCTCGCAGGCGAGTGCCAGCGCGATCATCGCGCGTTGCCGCATCCCGCCGGAAAGCTCGTGCGGATATTGGTATGCGCGGCGTTGCGGATCCGGCATCTGCACCAGTTCCAGGCATTTGACGGCCCGGGCAAAGGCCTCGCGTCTGCGGAGCTTGCGGTGCTGGCGAACGGATTCGGCGATCTGCTCGCCGATCGTCAGCACAGGGTTCAGCGCCGTCAGCGGTTCCTGGAAGATCATAGCGATCTTGTCGCCACGAAAATCCTCCACCCTGCGCTGATCCATGGCGAGAAAATCCTCGCCATGGATCTTGATCGAACCGGACGCGACACGGGCGCTGTCGGGAAGCAGGCGAAGCAGCGAAAGCGCGGTCATCGATTTGCCGCAACCGCTTTCGCCGACGATGCAGACCGTCTCGCCGGGGTGGACCGAAAGGCTCATCTCGGAGACGACAGGGAAGGCCCCGTTTTCTCCAAGGATTTCGACATTCAGGTCGCTGACAGCAAGTGCCGGTTCCATCGTCTTTTCCATTGCCCGATCTTGCACCCGTTCAATCCATTTGCCGAAGTGTTTCTTTCAGTCGGTAGACCCTTCGATATTGCCGACCATGAAGCCGTAATCGCCGGCCTCGACCAGGTTGCGGGTCAGGTGCTGCATGACCATGATGCCGGTTTCGAACGGCGTCGCGATTTCCTCGATCGTCTCGAAATCATAGGGGCTGATGACGCGGCCGAGCAGCGAGCCGCCCTTGATGATCTCCCCGTTTGCCGGCGACAGGGGCTCCAGCCAGCCGCCATGCTTCGGGCGGATGCCGACGAGTTCGGTGACGACGACCTGTTTCGGGTTCGGCTTTACCTCACCTTCGATCGAGCCGATCAGGCGCAGCTGGTTGAGGAGGCCGTCGACGGTGCGCTTCGTATATGGCGTCTGGTCGATGATGCCGCCGCCGAGTTCGATTGTCACGACCTTGGTGCCGTGGCGGTCCATGGAAACGGACTTGCTGGTCCCCTGATAGATCGTGCCGGTCTTTCCGATAGTCGGGCGATATAGGATCTTCGAACCGAAGGCGCGCGACAGCGGCTCGTCGTTCCAGATGTAGACGTAATCGACGGTCGGTCGGTCGGTGCCGGAATGCAGGTCGAGATTGTAGTCTATCTTGGCATAGAACTCATGCGCCAGCGCGTCGGCGAGCTGCTGACTGTATGTGCCGCGCGGGTCGCCCGGAAATTCGCGATTGAGGTTCAACTGGTCTAGTGGGTTGTGGCGGTGGTTGACGGCGAAGGAACGCGGATTGGCGACCGGAAGCAGCACGATCCGGCCCCTAAGCGGCATGGCGTTGATGATGCGGAACAGGTCGAGGATCGCCTGCGAGCCGGTGTTTTCGTTGCCGTGGATCGAGGCGGAAATCCCAACGGTCGGGCCGTCCTGTTCACCCACCAGCTCGTGCATGAAGATCACGGCATCGCTGCCGTCCGCGTGGGTGGTGAACTTGTGGCGAAGCTTGTTGATCGACTTGACCATGGAGGTTTCCTTTCAGCGTCGTGTCGTGTGGATCCGAAGGGTTTTGCCTATTTCTTCTTGCCCGCGGAGCGAGAGAGATGGCGGGGGTCGAGCGCGTCACGCAGACCGTCGCCGAGCAGGTTGAAGCCGAGGACGGTCACCATGATCGTGGCGCCGGCAATGATTGCCAGCCACGGTTCGTCGCGCATGAAGCGGGTGCCGTAGGCCAACGTCCACCCCCAAGTCGGTGTCGGTGGCGGCAGACCGAAACCGAGGAAGCTAAGCGCCGATTCCGAAATGATCGCGGCGCCGAAGCCGAGCGAGGCAAGCACTATGAGCGGCCCCATCGCATTCGGCAGGATTTCCTTGACAAGGATACGGACCGGATGGGCGCCGAGTGCCTTGGCGGCCTGCACGTAATTCTGCTCACGCAGCACCAGCGTCGTGGCGCGCACCACGCGGGCATATTCCGTCCAGGCGACGACGATGATGGCGATCGCCACGTTGACCATGCCAGGGCCTAGCACCGCGACGATAGCAAGAGCCAGGACAATGGCTGGGAAGCCGAGGAAGATATCGGTGATCCGCATCAAAATCAGATCGGTCCAACCGCCGAAATAACCGGCCGCAAGCCCGACCGCCGTGCCGATGACGGCGGAGACGACAACCGAAATGCAGGCGATCGTCAGCGAAACGCGTGCTCCGAAAATCAGGCGTGACCAAAGGTCCCGGCCGAAATTGTCGGTGCCCAGCCAATGGGTCAGCGTTGGGCCGGAGAAGCGGTTGCGCATGTCCATCTGCTCAATGCCATGCGTCGAGAGGTAGGGAGCAAAGACGGCGAAGACGACGATCGCGAACACGATGAGCGTGCCGAAGATGAGCGAGATATTGCGGAAGCGCCTGGGTAAGCCCATGAGCTTCAACCCAAACGAATGCGCGGATCGACGACCGCATAAAGAAGATCGACGATGAGGTTTACCAGCGCGAAGATGATCGCGAACGTAAGTACGATGCCCTGGATTAACGGCAGGTCGCGCTGCGAGATCGCCGTGATGGTGAGCTGTCCGAGTCCGGGCCAGGCGAAGATGGTCTCCGTCAGCACGGCACCGCCGAGCAACGCGCCGAAGCGCAGGCCGATAACGCTCAGCACCGGCAGCAGAGCATTGCGTAGCGCATGCCGGATGATGACGCGTTGGCGGCGGAGCCCCTTTGCGTAGGCGGTGCGAACGAAATCCTCGCGCAGGACCTCCAGCATGGCTGTGCGCACGAGGCGCGAGATGATTGCCGCTGAGTTCGCAGCCAGCGCCAGCGCCGGCAGAAGAATATGCGAAAGGCTGTCGAGCAGTACTTGTGGTCGGCCAGTCAGCGCCGCCCAGATCGCGTCCGGGAAAGACGTGCCGCGGCCGATCGCCGGCAGCCAACCGAGTGTCACGGCAAAAAGCAACATCAGCAACAGGCCAAGCCAGTAAACCGGCATTGAGACCCCAAGCTGCGCGAAGACCATCGAAATCGTGTCAACAAGTGAACCCTGCCGGGTCGCGGCGATTACGCCGAGCGAGATGCCAATGATGCAGGCAAGCAAGAGAGCGACGACCGCAAGCTCGATCGTTGCGCTGAGCCGGCCGGCGATGATTTCTGACACCGCCTGGTTCTGGAAGATCGAACGGCCCATGTCGCCATGCAAGAGCTGGAGGAAATAGGAGCCGAGCCGTACATACCAGGGATCATTGAGGCCAAGCGAATTACGCAAATTGTTGATCGCCTCCGCCGAGGCCTCCTGGCCGAGCAGAACCGAGGCCGGATCTCCAGGGATGAGCAACAGCAGGCCGAAGGTGACG